>CALHAP010000166.1 GCA_937931795.1 uncultured Paracoccaceae bacterium | reverse complement strand
GGCATTCGATGGCCGCCGCAGCAGGTGCGGCGAACTGCATGTCGATACGGTGCAAGCGCGCGCTTTCGAGCACCAGAAACGCCCGCAGCGCCTTGCCGCCCGTCACCGCATAGCCCATCGCCTCGGCAATCTGGCCGTCGTAGACCGTCAGGTGGTTTTGCACCCAACCCGCACTCACCCGCGCCGCGTCGCTCAGACCTGTGGCCAGATCGACGGGGTCTAGGCCCGGTCGGATCAACGCCGCGGTTTGGCACGACAGGCGTTTAGTCATCCAGCGGCGCCGTGCCTGCCGCTTGGCCGTCTGCACCGAGCGTGATCTTGGCGACCTTTTCCTCGGCCTCGCCCAGTTTCTTTTCACACCGCGCCTTCAAGGCCGCCCCACGCTCGTAGAGCGCAATACTATCGTCCAGCGCCACATCGCCGCGCTCCAGCTTACCAACGACCGTTTCCAGCTCTTTCATTGCGTCTTCGAAACTCATTTTATCAACCGGGGTGTCAGCCATCGTGGCGCTCCTTCAAAACCTGTACATGGGCATAGGCGGATCGGCCCAATGCCTCAAGATCATAGCCGCCCTCGAGACAAGACACCACGCGCCCTGCGCAATGCTCATCCGCCAGATCACACAGCTGCGACGTGGCCCACGCGAAATCATCCTCGACCAGCATCATACCCGCGAGCGGATCATCCGCGTGTGCATCAAATCCTGCCGAGATCAGCAAAAGTTCGGGGCGGTGTGCTGCCACACGCGGCAGCACATGGGCGGTCATAGCGTCGCGAAATGCTTTGGACCCCGCCCCTTCGCGCAAGGGTACGTTCAGCACATTGCCCACACCCGTCTCATGCGCATGACCCGTGCCAGGGTAGAGCGGCATCTGGTGGGTCGAGCAGAACAGGATGCGGTCGTCTTCTTCGACCAGATCCTGCGTGCCGTTGCCGTGGTGGACGTCGAAATCGACGATAGCCACACGTTTTAGCCCGTGGTGATCCAACGCATGTTTGGCCGCAATCGCGACATTACCAAAGAAGCAAAACCCCATCGCCGTCTCGCGTTCCGCGTGATGACCGGGCGGGCGTGTCGCGACAAAGGCGTTCTGCGCCGCGCCGCCCATCACCATGTCCACCGCCTTGACCGCTCCACCCGCCGCGCGAAACGCAGCCTGCAAGGTGCCCACAGACATATGCGTATCGGCGTCCAGCGACCGCCAGCCTTCGTCGGGGGCGGCAGCGCGAATGGTGTCGACGTAGGCCTTTGGGTGGGCGCGCAGGATGTCGTCTTCGGCGGCCATTGGCGCGTTGGTCGGCGTCAGGCCCAAGGGTTCGAGCGCGGAGAGCACCGCCTCTAGCCGTGCCACCTGTTCGGGGTGGCCGGGCGGCGTGACATGGGCGAGGCAATCGGGGTGTGTGATGAGGGCTGTTGTCATGGGGTCAGTGGTGGCGCAGGGGGGCGCGATTTTCAAGAGTGCTTTGCACGCCAATGCAGGCTTTGGGTGTTGAGCGCCGACAGATCAGCGGTGCCCGCGAGAACCTCGCGCCCCAGATCAACGGCCTGCCCCAACACAGCGTCAGGCGCATGGCGATAGGCGGGACGCGCGGTGATGTGATCATACCAAACACCGCCGCAAGCCGCGTCGAGCAACACGCGCTGAAAGCAGTGGTCGTTGTGGATGGGCCAATCGGGACGGGCAGCATCAGGCAGCAGGATGCGCGTCAGATCGAGCCAGTCGCGCTCTAAAATCTCGCGCGCCGAAGCAGGCCCAAGATCAAACGCGCCCTGCCCCTCGCTCAATCGGGGGCCAGCATATAGCCTTCGCCCCGCACGGTTTGCAGGTAGCGGGGTTGTTTGGGATCGGCTTCGATTTTGCGGCGCAGGCGGGTGATCTGCACGTCGATGGCGCGTTCTTGGGCTTGGCCGCCACCGCGCCCCAGCTCTTCAACCAAGGCCCCGCGCGAGATCGCCTCAGAGGGTTTGGCCGAGAATATCCGCATCAGATGGCTCTCGGTCGCGGTCAGGCGCACCATGGCGTCGCCCTGCCACATCTCACCGCGTTCAATGTCATAGCGCACGGGGCCAAGCGACAGGGATTTCGGCGCAACCGTCTCAGGCTCACTGCTGGGCACACGGCGCAGGATCGCGTTAATCCGCAACAACAGCTCTTTGGGCTCGAACGGTTTGGCGAGGTAATCGTCCGCACCCGCCTCAAGGCCTGTGATACGGTCGTCGGTCTCGCCTTTGGCGGTCAGTAGCAGAATAGGCGTGGTGATCGTCTCGCGCAGGCTCTTGCAGAGGGACAAGCCGTCTTCACCCGGCATCATGACATCAAGCACGATCAGATCAAATTCCAACCCCGACAAGACGCGACGGGCATGGGCTGCATCACGGGCCAGCGTCGCCATGAAGCCATTGCGCATCAAAAATTTCTGCAACAGACCGCGAATGCGCTCGTCGTCATCGACAATCAATAGGTGGGCGTCGTCCATCAAACTTATCCTCGGTCTTTCAGCGCATCATATTGAGCGCGCATCGTGTCGTCCATCATAGCCTCCAGCACACTGCGAAACCCTGCCACGGCTTCTGGACCCGCGGCCTTATAGGCCATGCGCATCCGGTGGCTTTGGGCGTCCGATAGCGCGCGATCAAGGGCAGCGCCCTCGGCGGTGAGGGTCAGGTGCCTTTCGCGGCGGTCTCGTGTGCCAACCTCGCTTAAAACCAGACCATCCTCTATCAAGGCACGCAACACACGATTGAGCGATTGTTTTGTGACCCCGAGAATCGACAACAGGTTGTTGACCGTGGTGCCGGGACTGCGGCGGATGAAATGCACCGCCCGGTGGTGGGCGCGTCCATAACCACGCTCTTCCAAGATGCGATCCGGATCGGCAGTAAAGCCGCGATAGGCGAAAAACATCGCCTCGATCCCTTTGCGCAACTGCTCATCGGTTAGGAACAACAGGCTTTCGCCACTGGCTTTGGACGGGGTTTGAGACATCGTCGACCTCACAATTTTTCTGACAATACGTCAGCCTTGTTGACATTCCAACAGTAGATTGTTAGCGATTTGGATAATTCACGCAATTTTATGTCCGAAACGGAACTATTCGCGACATATCTGGAAAAGGAGAACAGCAATGGCTGCATCGTATGATGATCGCGACGGACATATCTGGATGGACGGAAAAATGGTGGATTGGCGTGCCGCACAGGTGCATGTCCTGACCCATGGCCTACACTACGCCTCATCGGTGTTTGAGGGCGAACGCTGCTACAATGGCAAAATCTTTGAGAGCCGTCGCCACAGCGAACGTCTGCACTTCTCTGCCGGAGAACTTGATTTTGAAATCCCTTATACGGTTGATGAAATAGAGGCCGCAAAAGCACAGGTCCTCAGCGCTAACGGCCTGACCGACGCCTATGTGCGCGCTGTCGCGTGGCGTGGTGCAGGTGAAGACATGGGTGTCGCGTCAGCGAAAAACCCTGTCCGTCTGGCCATCGCCGCGTGGGAGTGGGGCAATTACTACGGCGACGCCAAGACCAAGGGCGCCAAGCTCGACATTTCCAAGTGGAAACGCCCCAGCCCCGAGACGATCCCCGTGCATGCCAAGGCCGCGGGTCTCTATATGATCTGCACCACGTCCAAACACGCGGCAGAGGCCAAGGGCTGCTCGGACGCATTGTTCATGGATTATCGAGGCTATGTGGCCGAAGCGACGGGCGCGAACATCTTTTTCGTCAAAGACGGCGCAGTCCACACGCCACTGGCAGATTGCTTCCTTAACGGGATCACGCGGCAGACCGTGATCGGGATGTTGAAAGAGAAAGGCATCGCCGTTCACGAGCGGATCATCATGCCCGATGAAATGGCGGATTTCGAGCAATGTTGGCTGACAGGCACAGCCGCCGAAGTGACCCCCGTTGGCGAGATTGGGCCGTATTCTTTTGACGTTGGTGCCCTGACACAGGACATTGCCGCAAGCTACGAAGCATTAGTGCGAACATAGAAACATAATGACAGCTAATGAGCATCAGGGGGCCATAAACAGGCCCCCTTTTTTCATCATTCATTAGGGAATTAGTCCCAGTATGAGTGTTGATATGTTACTTAAGAAAAGCCCCCCCTGTGCCGCTGATCACCGTATCGCTGGCCTGTCTGATATTCACGAGCATCTGCTCATCTCGCCCATGTCCGTGTGGTTGGATGTGGCCCGCCGCGCCAAGCTGACGGATCATTATGATTTGTTGGAATGGATCATTGGCCAGCCTGAATGCGACGCCAATATCGCGCAATTGGTCTTCTACCGCGCCAACCCTGCGCGCCACCTGCGCAACCGCACCACTATGGACCCAACCGCAGTTCATCGCGATGCGCTGTGCATGACGATCATCGAGCTGGCCGAAGAAGGCCACTACCAAACGGCCAAAGTCGGGTTGAAATGGTCAGAGCTGGACCAGCAACGTGGCGATCTGATCCGCGCCTTGCAGGACGTCCCCGCGCAGGACCGGGTGTTCGAAGTCCCCGATGTTCTGTTGATGACCCACGACCTGCCCGAGACAAAGATGGACCCCCAGTGGTCGCCCGAGGTCGATACCGATATTGCCGAGCTTTACGCAGATGCGGGCTTGATCGGGGCCTA
This sequence comes from uncultured Paracoccaceae bacterium, assembly GCA_937931795.1. GTDB lineage: Bacteria > Pseudomonadota > Alphaproteobacteria > Rhodobacterales > Rhodobacteraceae > JALZWD01. Next base: position 9,580 of record CALHAP010000166.1, on the reverse strand, counting down.
CACGCCAAAAGCGTCGCTCTCGTCTGGCCCAAAGCCGGATTCAGTGCTTGGGGATTTCGTGTCCATGTTGCGCCCGCCATTGCCCAAAACCGCGTAAGCCCACCTGCGCGCGGCCACTGGTGGCAGCCATAGCTTTGTGGCACCACCGGGGGCATCATGTTTGACACGCTCGCCTTTTCAACGCCGCCACATATCGCCTTGGCCATTGTGACGGCTATCTGTGTCGGCCTGTCCAAAGGCGGGCTTGGCGGCACATTGGCGATCCTAGGCGTGGCGATGCTGGCGTTTATCATGCCCCCCGTGCAGGCCGCTGCGATCATGTTGCCGATATTGCTGGTGATGGATTTCGTTGCCTGCTGGATTTGGCGCGGCACATGGGACCGGGCCATGGTGCGCATGATGTTGCCCGCCGCCATTGCGGGTGTAGCCTTTGGCTGGGCGACGGCGGCCTATGTTTCCGATGATCTGGTGCGGTTGATCATCGGCGGGATCGCCTTGGGATATTTGGCATTTTACCTGCATGGCCTGCGGGGCACACCGCCACCGCCGCGCGCCGCAAACCCAATGAAAGCCTCGTTTTGGGGGTTTTGGGCGGGCTACGGCAGCTTTGTCGCCCATGCGGGCGGACCCGCCTATCAGGTTTACGCCATGCCCCTGCGCGCCGCCCCCGTTGTCTTTACCGGCACCAGCACGTTGTTTTTCACCATCGTCAATATCGTCAAAACGCTGCCCTATGCGGCCCTCGGCCAGTTTGATGCGACAAACCTCGCGTCATCGCTGGTGCTGATGCCCTTTGCCGCTGTGTCGACATTCGCGGGCGCCTTTATCGTCAAACGCCTGCCAATGGGCGTGTTTTATGGGGTGTTGCATGTCATGTTGGCGCTGATCGCGGCCAAGCTGCTGTGGGACGGGTTCACCGGCGTGCTGGCATAGACACCACTTGCATACGCACCTGCGACACGTAGTGTCACACTGGCACACAAGAGGGATGCGTCCATGTCCATCAACGCCGTCGTCTGGAACGAAAATGTCCATGAGACCCACAATAAAATCGTCGGGGATTTATACCCCAAGGGCATTCACGGCGCGATTGCGGGCGCGCTGAACGCCGCAGGTGGGATCAGCGCCACGACCGCCACATTGCAAGACGACGAACACGGGCTGCCCGCCGAACGTCTGGCCAAGACTGATGTGCTTTTGTGGTGGGGTCATGCGGCACATGGCGATGTCGAGGACGCTGTGGTTGAGCGGGTGGCCGAGGCCGTTTGGGCAGGTATGGGCCTGATCGTTCTGCATTCCGGGCATTTTTCCAAAATCTTCAAACGCCTGATGGGAACCCCGTGTAACCTGACGTGGCGCGAAGCGGGCGAACGGGAACGCCTCTGGGTAACATCGCGCAATCACCCGATCACGGCAGGTCTGCCCGATCATTTCGAGCTGGAAAACGAAGAGATGTACGGCGAACCGTTCGGCATCCCCGAGCCATTGGAAACCGTCTTTATTTCATGGTTTCAAGGGGGTGAAGTGTTTCGCTCTGGGGCCACATGGCGGCGCGGGGCGGGCAATGTGTTTTACTTTCGCCCCGGCCACGAGACCTACCCCACGTATTTCGACGCCAATGTGCAGCAGGTTTTGGCCAATGCCGTTCGCTGGGCCCACAATCCTGCCGCGCGCATTACAGACGTCACGGACGCGCCAAATATCCCGGTAGAGCGCGCGTGTGAGCCGATCACGGCGCGCGGTGCAAAACTGCACACCGATGGCGAAGACGGGTTTCGCTGATGGCCCCGACCCGTGTTTTGATCGTGGGCACTGGCGGCATGGCTAATGCCCATGCCGAAGCCTACGCCACCCACCCTGACGCTGTCGTTGTCGGCGGCGTGGACCCAAACCCCGAAAATCTGGCCGCGTTCCAAGCGACCCACGGTGTTGAGCACGGGTTTTCAACGGTGGCAGACGCGCTCGAATGGGGCGCATTCGATGCGGTTTCTAACGTGACACCCGATGCAATCCACCATGCCACGACACTGCCGTTCCTATTGGCTGGCAAACACGTTCTGTGCGAAAAGCCGCTGGCCACCGGCCATGCCGACGCGCGTGAGATGGCCGAGGCCGCGACGCGCGCGGGCGTTGTCAATATGGTCAACCTGACCTACCGGCGCGTGCCCGCCCTGATCGAGGCCCAAAGGCTCATCGCGGCGGGTGCCATCGGGGAGGTCCGTCATTTTGAAGCGGCCTATTTGCAAAGCTGGCTGACCCAGCCCGCGTGGGGCGATTGGCGCACGCAGGATCAATGGCTCTGGCGCTTGTCCAGCGCGCATGGATCGGCCGGTGTTTTGGGCGATATCGGGGTGCATATCCTCGATTTCCTGACCTTCGCGGCAGGTTTAGAGGCGCGCGACATTTCCTGCACACTCACCACCTTTGACAAAGCGCCGGGCGGCAAAATCGGGGCCTATACGCTGGATGCAAACGACAGTTTTGCCATGACCCTCGGCCTTGAAAACGGGGCCAGCGGTGTTGTCCATGCCAGCCGATTTGCCAGCGGCCATTTCAACGACCTGAGCCTGCGAATTTATGGCACAAACGGCGGCTTGGACGTCCGCTCTGATCAAAATGGATCGCATTTGCGTGGATGTTTGGGCGATGATCTGACCTCCGCCACCTGGACCCCGTTGCCTGCCCCTAGCGTGCCTGAAAACTACGCGCGGTTTATTGATGCCATCCGGTCTGGCACCATGGTCCAGCCTGATTTCCACCGCGGCGCAGCTTTGCAAGGGTTGCTGGATTTGGCACAGCGCTCAGATACCTTGGCGGGGGCGCGCCAAATCGTTTGACCGACCACTCCACTCTGGCCATAAATTTTGATCAACCTGAGCGTGACGCAAGAGGATGAGATATGGCCGTTAAACTTCCGCAAGGGGTACTTGATCTGCGGCAATCTGCCCAGCAAACTCAGCGCGATGGCGATCATGCCAAAGCCCGCGAGCTTTACGAGAAATATCTGACGATTGTGCCGCATGATTACCTGATGTGGACCAATCTTGGCGCCATGCTGCGCGCCCAAGGGCTGCCCGATATGGCCCTCGCTGCCCAACAGCGTGCCTACGAGCTGGCCCCCCAAAACGAGATCATCCGCAACAATTTGGCCAATATACTCGCGGACTGCGGCCAGCCGTCTGACGCACTGGCCCTGCGCCAAGAGGCCCTGCGCGATACCCCCGATGATGCGACCCAATTGGCGATGGCGGGCAAGGTTCTGCGCACGTTGGGGCGCACCGGCGATGCGATTGATCTGCTGGCAAAGGCGCAAGCAAACAACCCCCAAGAGGTCGAATTGTCGATCCAACTAGCCCTGAGCCAGCTTGCCCATGGCGCCTATGCCGAAGGGTTCAAAACCTTTGAGCGGCGGTGGGCGTCTGACGAGGCGACCCCGCGCCAAATGCACAAACCCAAATGGGACGGTAGGTCGTTGGCGGGCAAAACCATTCTGGTGCTGCCCGAACAGGGCCTGGGTGACGGTATCGCCATGGCGCGGTTTCTGCCGGTATTGCGCGGCTACGATCCGGCCCGCGTTATGCTCGCGACCGAGCGTCCCTTGCTGCGGCTTTTTGACGGAATGGAGGGTGCAGATTGGGTCGGTTTGGCGGCAGACGCGGGCGATGATTTCGACGTCTGGACCGATATGATGGACCTGCCCACGGCGCATTTCGCCACCTCCAAAGACATCCCAGCCCCCGCGCCCCTCACCGTGCCCGATGCCGCCAAAACCCGCGCGGATCAGGTGCTGGCCCCCTACCCCCGCAGCTTTAACGTGGGCGTCGTCTGGGCCGGGTCGCCCACTTTTCGCGCCAATGCGAACCGATCCTTTTCCCACACGGAATTTCACCGCCTGCTGAGCATTCCAAATGTGCGGCTGTTTTCGCTCTATAAAGGCCCGATGACGCAGGCCTACCGCGCTGATGGCACCGCACATCTGATCCCCGACACTGCGGCAACGGAGGCCGATTTCGCCGATACGGCGGCCATGATGCAGGCCCTCGATCTGGTGATCACGTCAGATACGGCGACGGCGCATTTGGCGGGATCACTTGGCGTGCCGGTGTGGTTGATGCTGCATTGGGACGCGTTTTGGATGTGGCAGCTAGAGCCGGACCGCTCGCCTTGGTATCCGTCTATGGTGCTCTACCGCCAGTTCACCCCCCGCGATTGGAGCCGGCCGTTCGAGCGCGCGAAAACCGATCTCGCGGCCCTCGTGGCCAGCAGAAAGCCGGGCGCATGACCGACCTGATGATCCCTGTGTCGGCGGGCGAGTTGTTCGACAAACTGTCCATTTTGCAGATCAAGTCCGCACGGATGACCGACGCCACCAAGCTGGATAATGTGCGAGCCGAGTTGGCGGCGCTGGACGCTGTTGCCCGCACTTTGCCCCATGACACGCGGCTTGCAGATTTGCGGGCCCAGCTTTTGGAGATCAACCAGCAGCTTTGGCAGATCGAAGACGATATCCGCGACCGCGAAGTCGCTGGTGACTTTGGCGAAACCTTCATCGCCCTCGCCCGCGCGGTCTATATTACTAACGACACCCGTACGCAGATCAAACGCGAGATCAATCTGCATCTAGGGTCTGCGTTGATTGAGGAAAAGTCTTACGCGGGGCTGCCCTAAATCATGACCGTGGCGCGACCTTTGCGCACAATTCGATCTGTTAAGCACCAGTTACCGCCTGCCTGCGTATCTCTGCCTCTCTTACCCCCGGAGAGCAGCTTTATGAGTGGTAAAAACGAACGCCCGATCATTATCAAGCGCAAGAAGGTCGTCGGCGGTGGCGGGCATCACGGTGGCGCGTGGAAAGTGGCTTACGCAGATTTTGTGACTGCGATGATGGCGTTTTTCATGTTGATGTGGCTGTTGAACGCGACCACCGAACAACAGCGCAAAGGCATCGCGGATTACTTTTCCCCCACCCTTCCAATCAGCCGCATTTCAGGCGGTGGTGAAGGGATGTTTGGCGGTGACAGTATTTTTACCCAAGAGACGCTGGCCCAGTCCGGCACTGGCCCGAACGCGGCGGGGGGCTCTGCGCAGGCGGCCGCCGAAGTCGCGATGTTGCGCGAGATCGAGGACATCCTGATGGGGCGCGGCGGTGAGGCGATGCTGTCGGACACCGCGTTGCGCCACGTGGTCACCCGGTTGACCGACGAAGGATTGACGATCGAAATCTTTTCCCTGCCTGACGCGCCGATTTTCATGGGCGATGCTTTGATCCCCCAGCCAGAGACCAAAAACCTCATCGAGATGGTCGCCCGCGTGTCCAGCATCATCACCAATCCCGTGGCCATCGCGGCCCATGTCTCTGCGCGCCCCATCGTGCGCACGGGCAGCCCTGCGTGGGATATCTCCAGCGGTCGGGCCAGTACCGTGCGCCGCACGTTGGAAGGCGGCGGTTTGGACCCACAGCGCGTGGTCCGGGTAACAGGCCATGCCGACCGCAGCCCGTTTACCGAGCCCCCCAATGCACCGCGCAACGAGCGTATCGAGATCACCATACTGCGACGGTTTCCCGGCAGCCCGCGCTAAATTTACACGCAATTTGAAAGGTTAAACGCTTCTTAAGCACGGCAGCTTATCCATTGTTTAACTTGATCGTTTCTGACGCAGAAAGGCCTCTTTATGACGATTTCCTCCGCCCTCAATGCCGGTGTGGCCGGTCTGGCCGCCAACGCCAGCCGCCTGTCCACCATCTCGGACAACATCGCCAATTCGGCGACCTACGGCTACAAACGCGCCTATACGGAATTCGACAGCCTCGTGATCGGCAGCGGCAATGCGGGCGGCGGCAGATATGTGGCGGGCGGTGTCACGGTGACCTCGCAGCGGTTGGTCAGCGAACGTGGCGCGCTTACATCGAGCACCAACGCCACTGACATCGCGATCAGAGGGCGCGGGATGCTGCCCGTTACCCTCAGCTCGGCCATCGTGAATGACAACGGCACCTTGCCCATGCGCCTGAGCACCACAGGCTCGTTTCGCCCAGACGATGAGGGGTATTTGCGGTCGGCGGCGGGTTTGGTGTTGATGGGGTGGCCCGCGGACAGCGACGGCAGCATCCCCACATTTTCGCGCGACACATCCGTAGGGCTAGAGCCGATCCAGATCAACGCCAACCAGATCAGCGGCGCGCCCACCACCAAGATCAGCTTGGCCGCCAATTTACCCGCAACCTCGACCGAAGACACGTCCGCAGGCGACCCTGAGGAGCTGTCGATTGAGTACTTTGACAATCTCGGAAAATCGGCACGGATCAGCGTCAACTTTACGCCAAACGTGCCTGCTGTCGGGGCCGTTGCCACCAACGAATGGACCCTGACTTTAACCGATTCAGCCACCGCAGGCGGCACGGTTGTGGGGCAATACACCCTGCAATTTGACGACAGCCGCACCTCGGGGGGCACATTGCTCAACGTGGCGACGGTCACCGGCCCGACCTATGATCCGGCAACCGGGATCATCCCGCTGACGGTGGCGGGCGGCCCGATTGATTTCAATATCGGGGAATACGGATCACCAGATGGGTTGACGCAATTGTCGGACGCCTTTGTGCCGTCCAGCATCAACAAAAACGGCTCGCCTGCGGGCAATATGCAGTCGGTCGAGGTGGATGAAAACGGCTATGTCATCGCGTTGTTCGACACCGGGATCACCCGCACAATCTATCAGGTGCCGCTCGTCGATGTGCCCAATCCCAACGGGCTGACGGCGATGGACCAACAGACCTATGCCATCGCCCCTGACAGCGGATCGTTCTTTCTATGGGACGCGGGCGACGGACCCACGGGTGACATCGTGGCGTTCGCCCGCGAAGAAAGCACCACAGATGTGGCCGCCGAACTGACCAGCCTGATCCAAACGCAGCGGGCCTATTCATCGAATGCCAAGGTCATCCAGACTGTCGACGAGATGCTGCAAGAGACCACTAATATCAAACGATAACCCACGCCACGGGAGGGCGTAGATCATGAGCATGACCCAATCTCTGAACAACGCCCTCTCTGGGTTAAACGCCTCAGCGAAACTCGCCGAAGCGACGTCCTCGAACCTGTCAAACGCCCTGACCGAAGGCTACGGGCGGCGGCGCGTTGATCTGGCCAGCCAAGTTGTGGGCGGTGCGGGTGCAGGTGTCACGCTCGAAGGGATCACGCGGATCAAGGACAAGGGCATCTTGGCCGACAGACGTCTGTCAGATGCGGAACTGGGTGGGTTTTCGCAGCGGTCTACAGGCTTGGTCGCGCTCGAACGCACCATCGGGCGGCCCGAAGACAACAGCGGGCTGGCAAATCGCATCGTCGCCCTAGAGGCCGCCCTGACCACGGCGGCGGCGGAACCGGCGTCTGACCTGCGCCTTGACGGTGTGTTGATCCAACTCGAAGGGCTCGCGGATAAGCTGAACTCCGACCAAGACGGCATCCAACGCCAACGCGAAACCGTGGATCGCGACATCGCACAGCAGGTCGATACGCTGAACACCACCCTCAAACAGATCGAAGGATTGAACACTAACATCGCGCGCTCGGAAATCGAGGGCAGTGATAGCGCAGCCCTGCGCGACCAACGCCAAGTGGCCGTCGACAAACTGTCAGACATCGTGCCCCTGCGGCTGTTTGAGCGGGAAAACGGGCGCATCGCAATCATGTCGACACGCGGTGAGATGCTGCTCGATGGCCCTGCGCCCACTTATGACTTTGGCCGCACCTCGACGATCATGCCGCATATGACACTGGCCGCCGGCACCCTGAGCGGTGTCAGTCGGGACGGCACGCCTTTTAACGCGGGCTTTGGCCGGTTGCAGGGTGGGTCGTTGGAGGCCGCGTTTAAGCTGCGAGATGAGACATTGGTCGACGCCCAAACGGACCTCGACGCCGTCGCCCGCGATCTGATGGAACGGTTTGAAGACACGGGCGTCGATCCCAGTCGTGGCACCCTGCCCGGCCTGTTGACCGACAATGGCGCTGCTTTCAATACGCTCAACGCCAGTGGCTTAGCCGGGCGTATATCGGTTAACGCGGCGGTCGATCCAGCCCTTGGCGGGGCGCTCAGCCGGTTGCGCGATGGGGTGGGGGCCGCAACCCCTGGCCCTGTGGGCGACGGGGCGCAGATCAACCGGTGGCTGGATGGTTTGGCGCAGGGGCGCAGTTTGGCCAGCGGCGGTGCCTCGGAAACAGCCGCCGGACATGCCGCAAGTTTTGCCGCACGCATCGGGGCAGACCGGGTGCAGGCCGAACAGGACACCGCCTTTGCGAGCGGCCGATGGTCGGCCCTCAAACAGGCCGAATTGGCCGATGGCGTCGATACTGATTTCGAGATGCAGATGCTGTTGCGCGTGGAACAGGCCTATGCCGCCAACGCCCGCGTGATCCAAACCGTGCAAGCGATGATGCGCGAATTGATGGAGATTTAAGCCATGAACCTCACAACCCTCGGTGACGGTGCGATGTCATTCCTGACACAGCGCAAGAACGTCGATATTCGCGACCGCCTCAATACCTTGGCCCAAGAGATGTCGACCGGCAAGAAATCTGACCTGACCCGCGCGCTTGGCGGCGATACCCTTATGCTGCGCGACGTGGACCGCCAGTTGACCCTTGCCCGCACCCAAGCGAATGGCGCCCGACAGGTGGGTCAACGGTTGGACGCGGTGCAGCTGAGCTTCGGGGCGATTGACACCGACCGCCAAACTCTCATCGACGCCTTGATCACCGTCAATTCGCAAACGACACCCGATCAGCAGACCTCTATGGCGGCGGCGGGGCGATCGGCCTTCCAGAGCATTTCAGGTGCGATGAACGATCAATTTGCGGGTCAGTCACTGTTTGCCGGGCGCGCCAGCGACGATGCCGCGATGGCACCGGGGGCTGACATGCTGGCGGCCCTCAGCCTTGTCGCGGCCCCGGCCACGGATGCGGCCAACGCGATTACCCTGATCGAAGACTGGTTCGACGCGCCCGGCGGCGGGTTCGAGACCACGGGCTATTTGGGTGACGCAGCGGGCCGGATGGAGCGCCGTTTGGATGACACCACCAGCGTTGTCTTTGAGGCCCGCGCAGACGATCCGGCCATCCGCGACCTGCTAAAAGGTGCGGCTATTGCGGCGCTGGCCGATGACGCCACGTTGACCCTCACCAACAAAGACCGCACCGATATGCTGCGCGACGCGAACATCCGCCTGATCGGGGCCGCGACGCCGCTGACCGAGCTGCGCGCCCGTATTGGTCAGCAAGAGGTGCGCGTGCAGACCACGATCACCAACGCCAGTGCGCAGGACACCGCCCTGTCAATCCTGCGCAACCAATTGGACAGTGCCGACCCCTATGAGACCGCTGGCAAACTGCAAGAGGTCCAGACCCAGCTAGAAACCCATTATACCGTCACTGCGCGCCTGTCGCGCCTGTCGCTGGTGGATTTCCTACGATGATCTGGCGGGGGCTGGTCGCGGCAGGGATCGCGGTCTTTATGGTGGTGGGTGCAGCGCAAGCGACGCCTGTGCGCATCAAGGATCTGGTGCAATTTGACGGTGTGCGGC
>CALHAP010000165.1 GCA_937931795.1 uncultured Paracoccaceae bacterium | reverse complement strand
GCGTAGCTTTGCATCAAGATTAGAAAGCGGCTCGTCCATCAAGAACACAGACGGATTACGAACAATTGCACGCCCTACAGCAACACGCTGGCGCTGTCCACCAGAAAGTGCCTTTGGTTTACGGTCGAGCAGGCCGTCTAGCTCAAGGCTGACTGCTGCCTCTTTCACGCGGCGATCAATCTCGGCAGGGTCAGTTTTCGCCTGCTTAAGGCCAAACGCCATGTTTTTATAAACCGTCATATGCGGATACAAAGCGTAAGTTTGGAACACCATCGCCACGCCACGTTTGGAGGCTGCAACGTCGTTGACCTTTTGGTCGCCAATGGCCACGGATCCGTCTGAGATTTCCTCTAGGCCCGCGATCATGCGCAGCAGGGTGGACTTACCGCAACCGGATGGACCCACGAACACGACGAATTCGCCGTCTTCGATGTCGAGGTCAACGCCATGCATGACCTGTGTTTCGCCATAGCTTTTGCGGACGTCGCGTAGGGTTAAACCGGCCATTGTGTCTCCAATTCAGCAATTTGAGCCCGTAGCGTTTCAGCAAATGCGGGATAGGTGTTCGGGATGTCGCCCCAAAGTTGGGCGTTGGTGAAAAATGCGTCTGTGCCGAGCAGGGATTTGAGATCTTCCCATGCGGGTTCAACATATTTGAACGGAATTTTGCCCGCGGCGACATGGCACGCGAAGACATGCCAGCTGGCGATACTGCGAATGGCGAACACTGGCGTGATCCCTTGCGCAAGACAGCCTTCGATGGTGGGGCGGATGAAAATCGGAAACTTGGCCATGCCGTCCGCGCAGATGCGCGCCACGGTGTCGCCAATCGCCACGTTCGAGAACCGCCGCGCGATATCGGCCAGATAGTCTTCCTTGGAAAACGGGAGGTCGATTGTGATCGCGGGCAGGACTTCTTGTGTCTCGAATCCTTGGAAATGGGCGTTCAGGTGTGGCACCCGCATCGCCGCGTCAAAGGTTTCGACCCCTTCGAGGGCTGCGAGGTAACAGACGGCTGTGTGGCCGCCGTTTAGGACCCGGATTTTGGTTTCCTCGTAGGGGTCCACGTCCTTGGTCACTGTGACGCCTGCTTGCGCAAGGTCGGGCATCGGGCCTGCGAAATTATCCTGCAACACCCATTGAATGAAATCTTCCGCCATGATGGGCGATGTGATCTGCGTGCCGAGCAATGTGGTTAGATCAGTCCCCAACTTCTCGGGGCTGCGCGGTGTGATCCGGTCGACCATTGAGCAGGGGAAGGCTGCGTTTTCATCCACCCACGCGGCCAGTTCAACGTCACCGCAGGCTGTCAGATAGGCGTTCAGATTGCGGCGCAGCATTTTGCCGTTTTGGCGGATGTTGTCGCAGCACGCGATGGTGATCGCAGCCCCTGTGGTCGAGACGCGTTTGGCCAGAGCCGCGCGGAGATAGCCGTATATACTCTGGGCTGGCCCGCCACCTACTTCGCTGGCGATTGTGAGGTCAGTCAGGTTCAAATCGCCCTTGGGGTCTGTGTAATATCCGCTCTCGGTGACGGTGATCGTGACCAGTTGGACGCTGGGAAGAGATAACAGGTCTTCACAGGAGGCGGCATCGGCGCTCCAATCGGCGAAATGCACATGCGACCTGACGCGGCGCAGGTCAACGTCACCTTCGGCAGAGTAAGATTGCAGATAATAGCCGTCATTGCGGGTGATATCGGCGTCGGCCTCTTGGAATTGTGCGCCCTCGGAACCGCGCAAGTTTACGGCAGCGATGCCCCACGCGAGATCACCTGAGGTTTCCATATAATCATCGATATAGACCGCTTGGTGCGCGCGGTGAAACGCGCCAAACCCCAGATGCACGACGCCAACAGCACAAGCTGATCTATCGTACTGCGTGGCATAAACATTGGCCCGAATTTGACGGTTCATTGTGCTGTCTCCAGTGTCGGGGCAAGATCTTTGCGGGCGGTGTCACGGTAGGCCGAGGGTGTCATGCCTTTGACCTTCAAGAAGTGCCTGTTGAAATTGGCAAGGTTGTTGAACCCCGCATCCTGCGCGATCGTGATGATCTGGTCGTCGGATGCATAAAGCATGGCACAGGCCTGCCCGATGCGAATACGGTTCAGAAATTCATTGAAACCGTGGCCTGTCACCGCCTGAAAATTCCGGCTGAAGGTGATCTCGGTCATGCCTGCCATCTCGGCGGCTTGGCCAACGGAAATGCTTTCGGCAAAATTGTTGACCACATGGTCCACCACATCGGCGATGCGCGCTTGTTTGCTGCCGCCCGCGGGCTGGATCAGTTTGGTCACTGACAGCGTTTTCTTTTCGGCATGCTCATTCAGCCGCACCAAGAACCGCACAAAGGCGAGGATACGCTCGGCCCCTTTGTTGTCGCGGATCGATTCCATGTGGCCGCGCGCAAAGGTCGGGTTGAACCCTTCAAACACAATGCCCGATTGCGCCAATTGCAGCAATTGCAGCACTTGGGAAAACTCAGGGAAGCCCTGCGCCAGTTTTTCAACGCTGTCGTGGCTGAATTGGACGAGCATATCGCGGGTGGCGACGGGTTGCGTCCAGATCTGATCCGTGACCCAGTTATGCGGCAGGTTGGGGCCGGTCATGAACAGATCGCCCGCGTTGAAATCACCGATGTAGTCCCCCACGAAGGCTTTGCCCCGCGTGTCGACGATCAAGTGTAATTCGTATTCTTCGTGCGCATGCCAGCGGCAGAGGTCCGTGGGCCAGCCGTGTTCGAGATAACGGATGGACCGTGTGCTGCGGTCGACCATTTCGATTTCTGGTTTGATAATGGACATCGCGGCTACCTCAACACATTTCCACCATCGACACCGATGGTTTGGGCGGTCATGTAAGAAGACTGGTCTGAGGCAAGGAAAATGGCGGCGCGCGCCACGTCGGATGGATCTCCCATGTGCCCAATTGGCACGGCTTCGCCGACTTCACGCTTTTTCTGGCCCAGCTCTTTGCCTTCAAACTTGGCAAATAGGGCGTCGACCTCTTTCCACATGGGGGTGTCGATAACACCAGGACTGATGGCGTTGACCCGAATTTTGTGCGGCGCGAGGGCGAGGGCTGCGGATTGTGTGTAGCTGATCACCGCCGCTTTGGTCGCGCAATAATGGGCCACGAGGGCTTCGCCACGATGCCCGGCTTGGGACGCGAGGTTGATGATGCTGCCGGGTTGGTCATTGGCGACCATGGATTTGGCGCAGGCCTGCATGACCGCATAAAACGCCCGCACATTGACGCCAAACAACCGATCATATTGCGCGAGATCAGCGTCCAGCACCGACCCCATGTCAAAGATCGCGGCGTTGTTGAACAGCACGTCAGGTTTTATGTCTGCGATCCAATCGGTGCAGGCCGCGAGACCCGCATCCTCTAGCAGATTAAACGGCGCGTAGGTCGCAGGCCCGTCGAACGTCTCTGCGATATCTGTCGCGTAAACCGTAGCACCGAGGGCCGCGAAATGCGCAACAGCGCTCGACCCAATGCCACCCACAGCCCCAGTGACGAGACAGGTTTTACCGGTCAAATCTGTTGGGGCTGCGTTGAGCATTATTTCACGGCTCCGAAGGTTAGGCCCGCAACTAGCTGCTTTTGGCAGAACCAGCCGAGGATCACGATGGGCGCAATCGCCGCCGTGGACACAGCCGAGAGGCGACCAAAGAATAAGCCCTCAGGCGCGCGGTTCCCTTCGATCAATGTCGACAAAGTAGAGGCGTTGAACGTGGTCAGACGCACGGTCCAGTAGGCTTCATTCCAGCAAAAGATGAATGTCAGGAGTGCGGTCGAGGCAATGCCCCCCCACGCCAGTGGGATCAGGATATCTTTGATCTCTCCCCAGGTGGACACACCGTCCATTTTGCCCGCTTCGATGATCTCTTTCGGGATCTCTTTGAAGTAGGTGAACAGCATCCAGATCACGATCGGCAAGTTGACGAGGCACAACACAACGATCACCAGAAAATGCGTGTCGTAGATGCCAAGCATATTCTTGGTAAGGAACGTCATCGGGTACAGCACGGCAGCGGCCGGCAACATCTTGGTCGACAACATCCACATCAGGATATCTTTGGTGTGGCGGCTTGGGTTGAACGCCATGGCATAGGCCGCGGGCACACCGACGACGAGGGCGAACAACGTCGCAAAAACAGACGTGATTACCGAGTTCGTGGCGAACTTCCAATAATCGTAATTGTCGGTCATGTTCGTGTAGTTCTCTAACGTCGGCGTAAATCGCCACAAGAACTCGGGGTTCACCGCGTCTTGGTCGGTCTTAAAGCTGGTGAAAACCAACCAGAAAATCGGGAAAAAGAAGATCAGGGCAACACCCCAGGCCACGACGGGCCACATGAAATTGCCGAACTTGGTTGATTGCGTCACTGTTGCCATTGTCTTGTCCCCTAGTCCATCAAGCTTTTGCCGACCATGCGCAGCAAGAAGATTGCGATGATGTTGGCAAGGATGACGGCAAAGATGCCTGTCGCACTCGCCGCACCGATGTTGTTGTTGGCAAATTCACCAATGAGATACGGCAGGTTTTTGTTGCCGTTCCCGCGGCTGACGATTTCGATCTCAGCGTAGAGCGACAGGTGAAAGATCGACTGGATCATGATCACAATCGCGATGGGGCGGGCCAGATGCGGCACGGTCAGGTTGATGAACTTTGACCAAGAGGATGCACCATCAAGCGTTGCCGCTTCTTTCTGGCTTTCGTCCTCAGACTGCAAAGACGTCATGAAGATGAGGACCGCAAAGGGCGTCCACTGCCATGCGACCATCATGATCACGGCGTAGGCAGAGGTTTGCGTCGCACGGAACGAAATCGGCTCGAACGTCGGCCACAGATTGAAAAATACACCGAGTACCGGGAAATCGCGTAAACCGTCGATCAGGTTATTGAGGCCACCGACCGCAATACCTTGCAGGCCCAGCACCGGATCAAGGATCATGTTGATCCACAAAACTGCGTTCACGGCGGGCATCACAAAGAACGGTGAAATCAGCAAGACGCGCACAATGCCACGCCCCGGGAATTTCCGGTTGATCAGCACGGCAATCGCGAGGCCGAGAACAACCGTGATGATCAAGATGCTCCCAACGATAAGAACCGAGTTCTGGATCGCGAACAGAAAATCCTTCGCCTTCAGCACATAGCCATAGTTCCCAAAGCCGCGCCAATTGCTCAGGCTTGGCGTCGTCCATTCAGGCCGGATCGAGCTGTTGAGCACGTAGCGGATGAACGAGAAGTAAAGTGTCATGCTCAGTGGGACCAACATCCACACCAACAAGAGCAAAACAGCAGGCGTTTGAAGTATGCGGGGGAGCGTTCTTTTGGACATAGCTCGGGTCACCTTTTGAGACGGCAGAATCGTCGAATATGCAAATGGGCGGGTGTTCGTTCAGCGAGCAGCGATTGAAACATCGCTGCGTCCAAGCCAACTAAACAGATAAATCTTGGGCATTGAATATCGGGCCCGGCGCTAAAGCCGGACCCAACATTATTCAGTCAAAGCGGTTTAGTAGTAACCCGCTTCGGACATGATTGCATCGGCGGCAGCTTGTGCTGCTTCCAGTGCTTCGTCGACTGATTTCGCGCCGGACAATGCCGCTGCGATTTCTTGTGCAACCGCTGTACCCACTTCTGGGAACTCAGGGATCGCTGCGAACTGAACGCCGACGTATGGCTTCAGGTCTGTGGCTTCTGGAGCAGCAGATTCGATCGCGGCCATTTCAGCAGCGGCGAATGGAGCAGCAGCCTGGAACTCTTCGTATGCGTATGTAGACGCACGTGTTCCTGTTGGCACAGAACCCCAACCAAAGTCTGGGTGGTTTGCAACAGCTTGGATGTACTCTTTAGATGTTGCCCACTCGATGAAGTCCATCGCAGCTTCGTAGTTTGGCGAACCAGCAGGTACGGCCATTGCCCAAGCCCAGAGCCAGTTGGCGCCGACAGGGTTACCAGCGTTTGGTGACTGTGCGTATGCAACACCGTCTACTTCCAAGAAGGATGCCGCGATTGTGGCGTCGATCCACATGCCGCAACGGCCTTCGTTGTAGAGCGCGAGGATCTCGTTGAACGAGTTACCCTCAGAGCCGGGAGGGCCGTATGTGCCCAGCAGGTCAACGTAGAAGTTGATGGCTGCATTCCACTCGTCGCTGTCCAGTGTTGGACGGTAGTCAGCGTCAAACCATGCGCCGCCAAACGAGTTCACAACAGTTGTGACGAACGCCATGTTGTCGCCCCAGCCGGGCTTGCCGCGCAGGCAAACACCGTAGACGCCATTGTCTGGGTCGTGGATCGCGGCAGCAGCTGCCTGGATGTTGTCCCAGCTGTCGTTG
The DNA here is from genome assembly GCA_937931795.1 of uncultured Paracoccaceae bacterium. Taxonomy (GTDB): domain Bacteria; phylum Pseudomonadota; class Alphaproteobacteria; order Rhodobacterales; family Rhodobacteraceae; genus JALZWD01. The sequence continues at coordinate 3,104 of CALHAP010000165.1, read as the reverse complement.
TCAGCGATTTCAACGCCAGCAGCGTCTGTCAGGTCCTTGCGGTACATGACCATGGAAGATTCGCCGTAGAAAGGTGCCGCGTAGAGCGTACCTTCGTGGGACAGGCCGTTGCGCATTGCTGGCAGCATGTCGTCTACGTCGTACTCTGCGCCGAACTCAAGTGGCTCGATCCAGCCTGCTGCACCCCAGATTGGAGCTTCCTGCATGCCGATGTTGATGATGTCGTACTGACCGCCACCGGTGGCTGTGTCAGAAGTAACCTGCTCGCGCAGAACGCCTTCTTCCAAAGACACCCAGTTCAGGGCAACGCCTGTTTCTTCGGTGTAAGCTTCGGCAACGGACTGCATGTTGATCATGTGGCCGTTGTTCACGATAGCGATTGTCAGCTCAGTGTGACCGTCTGCCATTGCGATGGACGCGCCTGTCACACCGATTGTCAGGCCGAGGGCCGTGTTAAGTAGAGATTTCATGTTTTCCTCCCAGAAATCACAGATAAGGCTCTGTCTGTGGTATTATCGTGCAGGATGCTCTGCCTCAATGCCAATACATTCTTGACAAAGGAATGTACAAATCTGTCATTTCGAAGCCACATTTCGCGAAATTGAGCGAATTTGCGTAGCAGTCAGGGACAATCGCTTGGTGCGATTCCCTATGAGACAAGCCTAATCTTTGACGGCCTCGACGTGTGCGATAAAGATGTAACCCGCCCCATAAATCGTCTTGATAATCTGCGGCGCGTTGGGATCATCCCGCAGTTTTGAGCGCAGGCGCGACACCCGCACGTCGATCGCCCGATCATAGTTATCGGCCATCCCCCCGCCCAAGGTATCGAGCATTTGTTCGCGTGTAATCAACCGCTTGGGCTGTTCGAGAAACATCTGCAACAACTGGCTTTCCGCATGGGACAGCCGTGCTTGGCTGCCATCATCATGCATCAGTTCCAACTGGTTGAGATCAACCGTCCAAGCGTCGAACCGCATTTTTGCGTGGGTCTCTGTTGGCGCTGTTTTGCCCCGGCGCAGCAGCGCGCGCACGCGGGCCACGACTTCGGGCATCTCGAACGGCTTTGTGATGTAGTCGTCTGCCCCCAGCTCAAGTCCTACGATTTTATCTTGCAGGTTCGACCGCCCCGAGATGATCAAGATCGCAGCCCCGGTTTCCGACGCCATCCGCGCGACCACGGCCAATCCGTCTTTGTCCGGCAGCCCGAGGTCGATAATGCATAGATCAGGGATCAGCGTGGTAATGGCTTGCTCAAATTCAGCCGCCCGCGAAAACGCGCGCGTGGAAAAACCTGCCCCCTCCAGCGCCTGTGACAACAGGCTGCGGATTTCGAGCGTATCATCGAGGATGGTAATCAGGGGCGGGGTCATGGGTGAACCTTCTGAAAGGCGTGGTGGAGTGTGTCGTAATCAAACGGTTTAGAGATCACCGTGTACTCTGCCACCGCCGTCTTGCGCAGCGGCGCATCGGGGGACAGTCCGGTGATGATCGTCACAGGCACCCGCCCGCCCACAGCGCGCGCCACATCCAACCCCGTGGTGCCGGCGTCCAAAACCAGATCGGTCACCACATGCGTCACCCCCGGCACATCCAGTAACGCGGCAGCCTCGGTCGCGTCGCGCGCCTCGATCACCGCATGGCCCATTTTGCGCAGATAGCCCCGCACCAGCACGCGTATGTCATCCGTGTCCTCGACCAAAAGCACCAGACCGGGGCGGCTGGCTTGTGTCGCCTCGTAAGGAATGCGCAAACGCACCTGCGCGCCGCCAGCCGCGCGGTTGTTCAACCGGATGGTGCCACCGCTTTCCTTGGCGAAATCAAACGCAGTCGACAGCCCCAAGCCACGTCCCATTTGCCCAGCTTTCGATGTGTAAAATGGCGTTAGGGCGTTTTTGAGCGCGTGGTCGCTGAACCCCGGCCCTGAATCTGTGACGCCCATTTCAAACACAGCGCCGTCACGCCTGAGGGCCACCGCGATGTCACCGGGGCCGGCCAATGCCTCGACCGCGTTTAACACCAGATTAAGCAACGCATCTTGGGCAAAGCCCGCATCGAAAATGATGTGCGGATTGGGGACTTCATTGATCACAGACAGCGTCGCCCCTTCTGGGACAACCGCTTGCGCCAATTGGACCAGATCAGCGGTAAATCCTGCCATTTCAATGGGTTTGGTCTCTAACGTACGTTGCGCGTCGATTTGGGATATTCCGTCGAGCAGCACGCCACCGCGCAGGGCCGCTTGCTTGATCGTGGCACTGATATCGCGGACATCTGCGGGCAGCTCACTAATCGCGTCCAACTTGTTTTGTTGGCCCAAGATGATGGTCAGCAGGTTCGAGAAATCATGGGCCATCCCGCTGGTCAGTTGGGCCGCAAGTTCGCGTCTGCGCGAATGGGTCAGGGCAGCGCGGGCGGATGTTTCCTCGGTCACGTCCATCGACAACAGATAGACGCCAATCACCCGGCCTGCGTCGTCCTGTTCTGGCGTCATCGCCAGCCGGATGTGTTTGGCCGAGGGCGCATCCTCGAACTCGAACACTTGCGGGGTGCCAGCGCGGGCGCGGTCGAAATATGGGGCGACTTCGGCAAAGACCTCCGCCCCTAAGGCTGCGGACATATGCAAGCCGATGATTTCGTTTGATCTATTGGGCAGGACGGACGCCAGCTTTTGGTTGGAATAGGTGTAATGCCCCCCCACATCGACCCGGGCGATATGGGCGGGGATCATCGAATTGGTTAGGTTCAACCGGTCTTGGCTGGCCGTCAGCGCCCGTTTCGATTGCTCTAACGCCGTGATCGTGGCCTGAAGCGCGCGGTTGGTTTGGGACAGCTCTTCCGAGCGCCGCAAAAGGGCATCGGATAGGTTGGCCGAATGGTCGCGCAGCAGCGCTTCTTGTCGTTTGATCTCGGTGATATCAGTATATACGGCGACCCATCCGCCTTGGGGCAGGGGGCTACCTTCGATAGAAATGGTGGTGCCATTGGCGCGGGTGCGTTCGAAATAATGCGGCTCGAATGTGCGGGCTTGGGCGACGCGTTCGGCCATGAATGCGGCCATATCGGTGATCGGTCCGTAATCGCCGCGTTCAGCCAAATGCCGC
>CALHAP010000164.1 GCA_937931795.1 uncultured Paracoccaceae bacterium | reverse complement strand
AAGCCGTCAAAGGCCTTAGCGGCCCAATGACCACCAGCCTTTGCGTTTGGGCTTATCGTCTTTTGGCTCGGGCGCTGGAGCCGCTGCCTCAACCACTTCCGGCTCGGGTGCCGCCGGTGCGAGCACTTCGGCTACGGCGGCGGCGGCAACCACCTCAGCGGCGGCCACTTCCACTTTAGGCTCGGCTTTCTTGCGCGTGCGGCGTTTCGGTTTGGGCTTTTCCTCAGCCTCAGCGACAGGGGCCTCCTCAGCCACAGCGGCCTCGCCCTCGCCCTCGACAGGCTCGACTTTTTTCTTGGCGCGGCTTCGACGTTTAGGCTTTGGCTTTTCCTCAGCTGCTTCCGCATCAACGGGCGCATCTGGTGTCTCAGCGACAGCCTCGCCGTCCTCTACCTCAGCAGCCACAACAGGCTCTTCGGTTTTCTTGCGGCTACGGGAGCGGCGACGCTTGGGCTTTTCTTCACTCGCCTCGTCCGCCGGGGCATCCCCATCGGGTGCTGCCGTATCAGCAGGTGCGGCATCGCCCTCGGCAGCTTCGGCATTCGCCTCACCACCCTCTTGCGATTGGTCATCACCACCGCCACCACCACGACGCCGACGACGTCTACGACGGCGCTTTTTCGGCTGGTCATCATCTTGGGCGGATTGCTCAGCGTTTTGCGGCGTCGCGCCCTCATCCTCATCGGGGGTTTCAACGATTTCCTCGTCCGGCCCATCATCCGCCATCATATCTTCGGCGGTCACGACCTGCACGACACCGTCAGGGATTTCGCGGGTGGCTGTCTTGAACTTCTCAACCGTGAAATCGGGCGAGATCATCGACCCGTCGCCCTCGACACGCACGGCCATGCCAAAGCGCATCTCGATCTGTGCCACATGCTCGCGTTTGTGGTTCATCAAGAAATTCATGATGTTATGGGGAACTTTCAGCAGGACCTCTTTGGTCCGACCGCGCACGCCCTCTTCTTCGAGCTGGCGCAGGATGCCCAAGGCCACGTTGTCATCCGAGCGCAGCAGGCCCGTGCCGTGACAATGGCTACACATCTGCGTGGTCGCCTCTAGCATGCCGGGACGCAGACGTTGACGCGACATTTCCAGCAGGCCAAAGCCCGAAATCCGACCGACCTGAATACGGGCGCGATCTGTTTTCAGCTTGTCCTTAAAGCGCTTTTCGACGGCGGCATTATTCTTGCGCTCGTCCATGTCGATGTAGTCGATCACGATCAGACCCGCGAGGTCGCGCAAACGCAGTTGGCGCGCCACCTCATCGCTGGCCTCAAGATTGGTCTTAAGCGCGGTTTGCTCGATCGACCCCTCTTTGGTGGCCCGGCCCGAGTTGACGTCGATCGCCACCAACGCTTCCGTCACGCCGATCACGATGTAGCCGCCCGAGGGCAGTTGCACGGTCGGATTGAACATGCCCGCGAGGTAGCCCTCGACCTGGAAGCGCGCAAAGAGCGGCAGACTCTCGGCGTAGGGTTTAACGTTTTTCGCGTGCGACGGCATGATCATTTTCATGAAGTCTTTGGCAGTGCGGTAGCCCTCGGGGCCCTCAACAATCACCTCGTCGATCTCTTTGGAATAGAGGTCGCGGATCGAGCGTTTGATCAGATCGCCTTCTTCATAAATCCGCGCAGGGGCGGAAGATTCAAGCGTCAGCGAGCGGACCTTTTCCCACATGCGTTGCAGATATTCATAGTCGCGTTTGATCTCAGCGCGGGTGCGCTGCGAGCCTGCGGTGCGGATGATAAGACCCGCGCCCTGCGGCACCTCGATCTCATTTGCGATCTGCTTGAGCTTCTTGCGGTCGGCGGCGTTGGTGATCTTGCGTCTAATTCCACCGCCACGCGCGGTGTTTGGCATAAGCACGCAGTAGCGCCCGGCCAGCGACAGATATGTTGTGAGGGCAGCACCCTTGTTGCCGCGCTCTTCCTTGACGACCTGCACCAGCAGGATTTGGCGAACTTTGACAACTTCTTGAATTTTATAGCGTTTCGGGCGCGGCTTGCGCATAGGGCGCACGTCTTCGCTGTCGTCTTCCTTGGCGACGGATTCGATAGTTTCGTCCCGCTTGGAAAGATCTTTGGCCTCTTTCTTTTGCGGTTCATCATCGTCGTCGTCATCGTCGGACGGCTCTTCGGTGGGGGCCTCTGCGACCTCATCCGCCACAGGTGCGTCGTCTTCGGCAACGGGTTCGGCGGGTGCCTCGTCAACCAATGCAGCCTCGTCGCCCTCTTCGCCTTCGCCTAGATCAACGACCTCTAGTCCAGAGACCTCTTGGGTTGCGACAGCATCGGAATTTGCCTCTGCGGCCTTTGGGCGGCGGCGGCTACGGGTGCGGCGTTTGGGCTTTTCGTCTTCATCCTGCTCGGCTTCGGCGGCCTGCTGTTCGGCATAGGCGCGTTCTTCGGCCATCAGGGCTTCGCGGTCGGCAACCGGGATTTGGTAGTAGTCGGGGTGAATTTCCGAGAACGCGAGGAAGCCATGACGGTTTCCGCCATAGTCCACAAAGGCCGCCTGTAAGGACGGCTCAACGCGTGTCACCTTTGCTAGATAGATATTGCCCGCAAGCTGGCGGCGGGCGGCACTCTCAAAGTCGAATTCCTCGACCTTGTTTCCGTCGACCACCACAACGCGGGTTTCTTCCGCGTGGGTGGCATCGATAAGCATTTTCTTAGCCATGTTTTCCGTTCACATCGCACGGGCGAGCCACCCCCCGGAGGGGCCAGAATGCTGTGCGATTGTCCTGATATGGCGATGCGCGCGACAGGCAATGCACGGCCCCTCGGGGCCGCCGCTGATCTGCCAATGTATGTCGCGCTCGTCATCGCGTTTCTTTCATGACGTGGACCGGGTGATCCGCGTCTGTTCAAGCCCGACCGTTCCTCAACGTATAAGGTGGCAACCGGGGCTATGTCGTTGATCCTTACGGATCATTTAAGTCTGTCTGTTCTCTTCGGGTATGGACCCGCAAGTGCGAAAAGCCAGAAAACCTGTGTGAGCAGCAACGCAAAACGCGGCACTCATCCCCTTCTTCATAGAGGACGACATGCCCATCTTACAATGACTAATTGCGACAGTAATGATCAATGCTGGATTACTCACGCTAATCTTCGTTTTCGAATCCTACGCGCTATCACCCAAACCAGCGTAAACGCCGCGTTGATTGTCGACAGAACCATGCCCAAAGGGAAGGTATCCATTGGCGAATAGCCGGCAAAATCAACGCAGTTCTGATGACCAATGAGACCCTAGTCATTATTGAAGCTGGTAAAACCACCTCGTCACCCCAGATAATCAGACCGCTGCAACCCGTATTTGGCCATCTTCTCGTTCAGCGTCCGGCGTGGCAGGCACAGCTCGTCCATGACGCTGACAATGCTGCCCTTGTGGCGGCGCATGGTGTTGTCGATCAGCATCCGCTCAAAGGCTTCGACAAACTCTTTCAGCGGTTTGCCTTCGGTGGTCATCGCCATTTTGACCTCTTCATCGGTGTCAGTCATCAACAACGAGGCGATGGTCCCAGTGCCGCGACGGTTCTGCAAAACCGCGCGTTCGGCCACATTGATCAGCTGACGCACGTTACCCGGCCATGGCGCTTGGAGCAATTGTGCGGCTTCTTGGGCCGCAACTTCGGGGGCATCGCAGCCGTATTCATCGGCAAATTGCTCGCTGAGGCGCGAAAACAGCATCAAGATATCTTCGCCCCGCTGGCGCAGCGGCGGGACTGTGATCCGCAAGGCCGCCAGACGGTAGAATAGATCGGGGCGCAGTACCGTTTCACAGGTCTGGCCTTCGTCTTGCAGGTTACAGATCGCCACGATCCGCGTCTCGGCAGGCACGCCCTGCTCGTTGATCACCGTCAACAGGCGCGATTGCAGGGTTGTGCTCAGCGCTTCGATGTCTTCGAGAACCAATGTGCCGCCGCGGGCTTCTTCAATCGCGGGCAGCGGATCATCTTCGCCCACGGGGCCAAAGAGACGCTTGGTCAGCGTGTCTTCGTCAAAGGCCGAACAGCTCAGCAGCACGAATTTTTTGGACGCACGCGCGCCCACTGCATGCAGGGCGTGGGCTACGAGGGTCTTGCCCGTCCCGGTCTCGCCTTCGATCAACACATGACCGTCAGCTTGCCCCAGATCCAGAATATCCTCTTTCAGACGCTCCATCACCGGGCTGGCCCCGATCAGCTTTTTCATCAGGGCCGAGCCATCAGACAGCTCGCGGCGCAGCGCACGGTTGTCCAGCGTCAGACGGCGCGCATTGGCCGCCTTTTTCGCAAGCTCCGTCATCTTGTCGGGGTTAAAGGGCTTTTCGAGAAAATCAAACGCGCCGACGCGCATCGCCTCGACCGCCATTGGCACATCACCGTGGCCCGTGATCATAATGACCGGCAGCGTGCTGTCGACCGAGCGCAGGCGTTTGAGCAGTTGCATCCCATCCATGCCGGGCATCTTGATATCGCTGACAACGATGCCTGCAAAATCGGGATGCACACCTTTGAGCGCGTCTTCGGCGCTGGCGTAGGTTTCGGTTTCAAAGCCGGAAAGGGTCAACCATTGGCTGATGGATTGCCGCATGTCTTTTTCGTCGTCGACAATCGCGACCTTCATGGCTTTGTTCATTCTAATCTCCTATTCCGCCGCGACCTTTTCGGCCATCGGGGGTAATCGCACCTCAAAAATCGCTCCGGTGCCTTGCGTTTGGTTCCGAGCGGTCAGGCGACCGCCTAAGTCGTTAATGATACCTGAAGAAATCGCCAGCCCAAGCCCGACACCGGCCCCCGGCTCTTTGGTCGTGTAAAACGGCTCAAACAATGCATCGAGGTCTTCGATGCCCTCTCCGTTGTCATGCACGGACAGGGTCACAATGCGCCCAACATCCAGCCTGATATCAATCGCCGGGTCACGCGACTTTTTTGTGGCGTCCAACGCGTTGCGCAGCAGATTGATGATCACCTGTTCGAGACGCAGCCGGTCCCCCATGATCATCGCAGGTTCGGGCGGCAGGGTGCGGGTGATGCGCACGTCGCGGCGTTTCAACTGCGGTTCCATCATCTCCAAAGCGCTTGAAACACAGGCCCGCGTATCCACAGGTTCGAACGCATCGGTGCCCTTGCGGGCGTAGGATTTCAGCTGACGGGTGATCGCGCCCATCCGGTCAATCAGGTCGTCGATCCGTTGGAAAGAGCTCATCGCCTCATCAGGGCGTTTGCGGGTCAACAACAGCCGGGCGCCCGCCAGATAGGTCTTCATCGCGGCCAGCGGCTGGTTCAATTCGTGACTGACGGCGGCGGACATTTCGCCCAAAACAGCCAGCTTGGACGACTGAGCGAGACTTTGCTCAGCCACTTCCAACGTGCGTTCGACCTTCTCGCGTTCGGCAATTTCTTGCTGCAATCGCAAGTTCAAGGTGCGCAATTCAGCCGACTCGCGTTGAAAAAACTGAGCCTTCGACGCGGTTTGCCGGGACGACAGCCAAAAAGCGCCAGACAACAGCACCGCGAATCCCATG
>CALHAP010000163.1 GCA_937931795.1 uncultured Paracoccaceae bacterium | reverse complement strand
AACACTTTTGCCGGGTCATAAGTGTCGAGAAACGCGCAGGGGCCGTAGTCGATGGTTTCCCCCGAAATGGTCATATTGTCCGTATTCATCACGCCATGCACAAAGCCCAAGCCCATCCATTTGGCGACCAGCTTTGCCTGCCGCGTGGCCACCGCATCGAGCAAGGCCAACGCTGTGTTCTCGGCCTCCGCCAGCTCCGGATAATGCCGTGCAATTGCGTAGTCGGTCAGTTTGCGCAGATAGTCGGTCTCGCGGCGTGCGGCGAAATATTGAAATGTCCCGACCCGCAGATGACTGTCCGCGACGCGCGCCAACACGGCACCCGGTTTCGGCCCGGTTTCGCGCAGAACCGTCTCGCCAGTGGTTGTAGCGGCCAGCGCGCGGGTGGTCGGAACCCCCAGCGCATGCATCGCCTCGGCAATAAGATATTCACGCAAAACCGGTCCAACCACGGCCTTCCCATCACCGCCGCGTGAGAACGGGGTGCGCCCCGATCCTTTTAGCGCGATGTCACGCAGCGCCCCGTCGCTGCTTTGAGCCTCGCCCAGCAGCAAGGCGCGCCCGTCGCCCAGACGCGGCGAAAACCCGCCAAACTGGTGTCCCGCATAGACCTGTGCCACAGGCCGCGCGCCAGTGGGTGCCACGGATCCTGCGAGCACGTCCGCGGACCAATCTCGCGCATCCAACCCCAGCTCATCAGCTAGGGCCGCATTCCAGCGCACGATCTGCGGGGCAGGGGCCGCAGCACCCGACCACGGCACCGCGAAATCTTCGCCCAATGTGCGCGCATAGTGATGATCGAGCGGTGTCATTCGGCGGCAGCACGTTTTGGCAGTACCCAATCGGGGCGCACAAAATGGCAGGTATAGCCATGCGGGATACGCTCCAAATAATCCTGATGCTCGGGTTCGGCGTCCCAAAATGCACGGACGGGTTCAACTTCTGTTACCACCTTGCCCGGCCACAATCCGCTGGCATTCACATCGGCGATTGTGTCCTGCGCCTCGGCCTTTTGCGCGTCATCGCAGTAATAAATAGCGGATCTATAGGACATGCCGCGATCATTGCCTTGGCGATTGGGGGTTGTCGGATCGTGGATTTGAAAGAAAAATTCGAGCAATTGACGGTAGCTGATCTGCGCGGGATCAAACATGATCTCGATCCCTTCCGCGTGGGTGCCGTGATTGCGATAGGTCGCATTGGGCACATCGCCGCCAGTATATCCCACACGGCTCGAGGTGACGCCGGGCAATTTACGGATCAAATCCTGCATCCCCCAAAAACACCCGCCAGCAAACACAGCACGATCTGTCATCACATTCTCCTGTTTATCTGTCCCATATGTGGGTCGGGGGCCGTGGTCTGTCCAGTGCGAAGGGGGGCAAACATTTCGCCGCGATGACGTTTGCGTGGGGTTGGCTGATTTCGCATGACGGGCAGGCTGCAGGTGCCTACTTGGGATACAACGAAAGTGAGGAACGATGCTGTCTGGTGATTTGGTACTTGATGCTGCGCTGCTGCCGGCGATTTTTGTGGCAATGCTGGCGGGCCTTTTGTCATTCCTCAGCCCCTGCGTCTTGCCCATCGTGCCGCCCTATCTGGCGTTTATGGGCGGTGTTTCGGTCAGTGACATGGAAGAAGATCGCACCGCCAGAAGCCGGGTCACGCGCGCCGCTCTCTTTTTCGTCCTTGGGTTGTCCACCGTGTTCCTTTTGCTCGGGTTTGCCTTTTCGGCGGCGGGGCGCGTGTTTCTTGCGTATCAAGATATGTTCACCATGGCCGCAGGTATCACCGTGATGATCTTTGGCGCGCATTTTATCGGGGTTTTCCGACTGTCGTTTCTGGATCAGGAGAAACGGATTGATGCGGGCGACAACGGCGGTTCGGCGACGGGGGCTTATGTTTTGGGGCTGGCCTTTGCGTTTGGCTGGACGCCTTGCCTTGGGCCGATTTTGGGCACGATCCTGAGCATTGCAGCGTCCGAGGCGGACGTGATGCGCGGCACAACGCTGCTGGCGTTTTATGCCATCGGGCTCGGCGTGCCGTTTCTGCTGGTGGCTATCTTCTTTCCCCGCTTGGGCGGCTTCATGCGGTTTATGAAACGGCATTTGCAACGGATTGAGCGGATATCTGGGGTGCTGCTCTGGACCGTTGGTTTGATGATGGTGACCGGGCAGTTCACCGATTTTGCCTATTACTTGCAAGAAACATTCCCAACTCTCGCCAGCTTTGGCTAAACCCGCGAAATTCGCCTGTTTTGTGACATAGTTCGGCCCTGAAACCAGCCATCATCGCATGTATTCGCGGGGGTACGCGTATGTATGAGCCGGTTTGGGGTTTGGAATGTCAGATGTAGAAGAAACACAGGTGCGAAAACGCAAAGTGTTCGTGCTGCCCGGACATGACCCCATCAGCCCACAGCACCACGTCCAAGTCTATGAGGGCGAGTCCGCCAAGCAGGGCGAGGTTTCAGAGTTCGATCTGCGCGTCTGGCGGAAAAAGGGCGCTGCCTCCTACGGTTGGTTGGCCCACATGGATATCGACGATGTTAACGTCGAGAGCGATTTCGAACTGATGGTCTGGAACGATCTGGTCCAAGACACGATGTCGCGCACGCCGTTCGGCAGCTATCTCAAACTGATCAAAACGGCATGGATCTACACAACCAGCGGTGCCGCCCGTCAGATGATGTCGCTGCGCAAGGCGCCGGTTCTTTTGTCGATGTACCCGATGATCATGTTGATCCTACAACTGCTCGCCGCCGTGGTGCTGACGGTGGTGATTGCCGAAATCGTGCGTGAAGCTTTGGCATGGTCGATGTCGGGCGGTGTTTGGCTGCTGATGACATTGGAGTTGGGGGACGGCGAACGTATCGAGGACTTTACGGTTTTCGCCATGATAATGCAGGCCACCGCGATCGCGATTGTGATCTGCGTTTTTGTCCGCATCCTGAATTGGTTTAAAGCAAAGGATCATTTCTTCTTTGCCCATTATTTGATGCATGAGTTTGCGTTCTTCGCGCGGAAGTCCGGCCAATATTCCGATGCCCTAGAAGAGCGATTGGCACAATTTGGCGCTCAGATCGGTGCCGCACTTGCCGATGACGCGGTAGATGAAGTCCTCGTGGTGGCCCATTCATCCGGGGTGCATCTGGGTGTGAGCGTGCTGGCGGACGTGGTACGCGCGCAGCAGGTTAGGCCGGACGGTCCAGCGCTGGGGTTGGTCACATTGGGGCACATTACACCCGTGGTGTCGTTTCTGCCCAAGGCAGAGCGGTTGCGCGGGGATCTATCCTTGCTGTCGGGCTGTGTTGACATCACATGGGTCGATATCTCGGCCCCGGCGGATCCTACATGTTTTGCGTTGGTCGATCCGGTGTCGGTCAGTGGCGTGGCGGCCGTGGGCGCCCAGTGGCCCCTTACAGTGCCGTTGTCCTACACGCAGGTGCTGGCACCTTCCACATGGCAAGACATTCAATGGCGGCTGTTCAGATTGCACTTTCAATACATGTGCGCTTTTGAGAACCCCGGCCATTACGACTACTTTCAGATCACCGCTGGCCCGCGCACTCTGGCTGCGCGTTATGATGGGTATGCCTCAACGCCCTCGCGTATTGATACAGCCACGTCGCGCCATACCTCTATGGTGGGCGGCGCACTTGGATCGCCTGCAATACCGGCGGAATAAGCATGGCACCCACATCCCTGACCAAACGCGCGCTCGTTCTCGGCGGGGCCGCCTGTGTTGTGGCAGGGTTCCAAGCGGCTCCGCATGTCTTGGCAGGACGCTTTGGGTCGATAAAGTTCACCCCCATTGATGGCTTGCCCGGTTATCGCCAAATCGCAGCAGGACAAGTCTCCAGTGGCGTCGATTTGTTTGCAGGTTTAGACGGCGGGGTGCCTGCGCCAGTGACCGTACGCGCACAAGCGCTACGGGGCGATCTATCCACGGCCTTGTTTCCGAATGACACCGAGGCAGGAGCCGTACAAATGGCGTCCTTCTCCGACTTTTACTGCCCCTATTGCCGCGTCATGACAGAACGTCTCTTCGCGCTAGACCGCGACGGGGTGGCCCGGATCACGTGGTATGAAACCCCGATTTTCGGGCCAGCATCAGAATTTGCCGCACGCGGGGCCATCGCCGCATCCCGCCAAGGTGGCTATGAGACCTTCCATCAACGACTGATGCGCTCCAGTGTTCGGGCGAACCCGGTGTATCTACGTCAGATTGCCGAAGAGCTGGGGTTCGATGTCGAGCGGTTTACGCGCGATATGAACACAGACGAGACCAACGATAGGTTAGAACATGCAGCCGCACTCGCCTATCTCTTCGCCTTTATCGGCACACCCGCCTTTGTCATCGGAAAAACCGTGATCCAAGGGGCTGTGAGTGAGGCGGTTTTGCGGCAGATCATCGAAATTGAGGCAAACGGCACGGCGTGAGTCGTCCCCATTTGACCTGGTCTGACAACAAACAGTCGCATGACCCCGCATTGGTTCTGAGAGGTGAACACGTTTACAGCCAAAAATCCGAATGTGAAATAAATGGGGCAAGCGAATATCCGCCTATATCCGATAATAATGCAGTAAAAACAGTGTAGTAGTAAGCATATACCGCCTGACGTCATCATCACACTCTGCAACTTTTCTCCATTCGCGTCCAAAATAAGGTAAACCAAGTATCAACAAGTGACGGTATTTTGGAGAGTGACATGGCATTTTTAGAAGTTGGTTCAGTCGGCAGCTCATTGCTTCGCATCATTACTGGCGAAAAGAAAAGAACAGACCCTTTGTTCACACGTGATGAGCCGCGCGCAGCCCGCACAGCGGACGCCGTGAGCACGCCGATTAGAACCGCACCGCTCAACATCCAAGAAAGCGAAGAGCAAGACGCGCTGCGCTCCTTGCGGACAGCTATTCAGCCCAAGTGATCTTGTAGGTCTCGCAGCACTTCCAATCGGATCGCCGAGGCCAAACCGACGTCACCGCGTGCTTCATCTATCTGTACGGCAAGGCCATTTATTGTTTGGCCGCGCCGCACCGCCAGCGCCCGAAATGCCTCCCAAAACGCATCCTCTAGCGACACGCTTGTGCGGTGCCCCCGCAGCGTCAGCGACCGCTTTATAGGCCGCCCGCTCACTCGGGGTCTCGCTTGTTTCCCTCGAATACACGCGCGATACGATCTGCCTCAGCAGCATCCGCTTGCTTTTCGGACTTAGGCCGACCGTAGGCCACGGCATTTTGGTCTGCCGCGACCTTTGCGTCCGCCTTGCGTCGGGCCTTGCGCGCTTTATTGAGGTTGATCGGTGTGCTCACTTTGGCCCAATCATATCCTCGGGGCGCACGACTTTCTCGAACGTGGCATCGTCGACAAACCCCAGCTTGATCGCTTCTTCCTTCAGCGTCGTGCCGTTCTTATGCGCCGTCTTGGCCACTGTCGTCGCGTTGTCGTAACCGATGGTGGGCGCGAGGGCTGTGACCAGCATCAGGCTTTCGCGCATCAGCCGCTCAATCCGGTCCTCGTCCGCCTTGATCCCTACAACACAATTGTCGGTAAACGCGCCCGCCGCATCACCGAGCAGCTGCATGCTTTGCAACACGTTATAGGCCATCATCGGTTTCATCACGTTCAACTCGAAATGCCCCTGTGACCCGGCAAAGCCCACAGCGGCGTCGTTGCCCATCACATGCGCGCAGACCTGTGTGATCGCCTCGACCTGCGTCGGGTTTACCTTGCCCGGCATGATCGAGCTGCCCGGCTCGTTTTCGGGCAACATTAACTCGCCCAATCCGCAACGGGGGCCGGATCCGAGGAAGCGGATATCGCAAGCGATTTTATAGACGCTCGCGGCCACAGTTTTCAAAGCTCCCGACATCTCGACCAGCGCGTCATGGGCAGCGAGGGCTTCGAACTTGTTGGGGGCGGTGACGAAGGGCAAACCCGTGATGTCGGCCATATGTGCCGCCACCGTCTCGCCCCAACCCTTGGGTGTGTTGAGGCCGGTGCCCACTGCCGTGCCGCCCTGGGCCAGCTCGTAGATCGCGGGCAGGGCGGCTTTGATGCGCCGGATTCCCATAGCGACCTGATGCACGTAGCCCGAGAACTCTTGGCCCAAGGTCAGCGGTGTCGCGTCCATAGTGTGGGTGCGGCCAATTTTGATGATGTGATCGAATTCGGCCTGTTTATCCGCGAGCGCCGCATGCAGTTTCTCCAATCCCGGCAGCGTCACGTCCCGCGCTGTCATGGCCACGGCGATGTGCATCGCGGTGGGGAAGGTGTCGTTGGACGATTGACCCATGTTGCAATGATCGTTGGGGTGTACCGGATCTTTCGACCCGATCTCGCCGCCGAGCATTTCAATCGCGCGGTTGCTGATCACCTCGTTGGCGTTCATGTTCGACTGCGTGCCGGATCCGGTCTGCCACACAACCAGCGGAAAATGATCGTCGAGCTGCCCTGTGACCACCTCGGACGCCGCCGCGATGATCGCATCGGCGAGTTTTCCATCCAGCTTGCCGCGCTCTTTGTTGGCCATCGCACAGGCCTGTTTGATCACGCCCAACCCGCGCACAATCGCAACGGGCTGCTTTTCCCAGCCAATGGGGAAATTCAACAAGCTGCGCTGCGTTTGCGCGCCCCAGTAGCGATCCGCCTGCACCTCAAGTGGGCCAAAGCTGTCAGTCTCGGTGCGGGTCTTGGTCATGTCAGGCGCCTTATGGTGTAAAATTTAAACACACATAACGGGTCGCCGCACGGGGGGCAATTGCATCACATTCGGGTGGTGGCGTTAACGGCCGGGTTCTCAAGGTTTGCGAAAACTGTCGAGACTAACGACCTCGGCCTCTTTCGCGGGCGCGGGGGCTGTTTCTACCGCATCGCTGGGCTCGATATCGTCCATCTCAGGCTCGGGTTCCGTCTGCCCGCTTCCATCACCACCCAACTGGGTCTCGAACCGCAGGCCAAATTCCACAGATGGATCATCAAACGTCTTGATAGCATCATAGGGAATATACAGCGGTTCTGGGCTGTCACCAAAGTTCAGGGTGATGGAAAACCCTTGATTCGTTACCGTCAGGTTTTCGAACCAATGCTGGATCACCACGGTCATCTCGCCAGGGTAGCGGTCCGACAGCCAGTCCGCGATTTCGACGTCAGGGTGCATGGTGTCAAAGGTGATAAAGAAATGATGTTCGCCTGGCAGGCCGT
>CALHAP010000162.1 GCA_937931795.1 uncultured Paracoccaceae bacterium | reverse complement strand
CATGGACAAGGGCGCGAAAGTGTCCCGATACCGGATCACTACGGCTGGCCGCGCAATGCTCAAAGAGTTAATGGCTGTGCAGGAAAATGCGGCTCAGGGGTTTGATGCAGAGTTCGCGTCAAGTGCTGCAAAAGATGACCCGCTTAGCTTGCGTGCATTCACGTCTCTGGCTGCGGAGAGCCCCTTGGCTGGATTGTCGCGCCGCCGCGATAAACAAGGTAAACCCTTTCTCTCACGCGAATTGGTGGCCGCCGGAGAACGATTGCGCGAGGATTTTGAATTAAGCGAAATGACAGATCGTGCAGACAACCATTGGTTGATGTTTCTTGGCGATCTGCCGACATCCTTGCGATATCCCGATAGCGAAGACGTCAGCGCACAAGCCGCCCGTCGGCGCGTCGAGATCGCCCTGATCGAGTTGGGTCCAGATATGGGTCAGGTCCTGTTGCGCACATGCTGTTTTCTCGAAGGGATGGAAGCGCTGGAAAAACGAATGGGCTGGTCTGCCCGGTCCGGCAAGATCGTGTTGCGCATCGCTCTGCGGGGATTAATCCGGCATTATGCAGAGGTGAATGGCGGTTTGGCTGCAAAAATTGGCTAGCCGCGTTATCGCTGTGCGCATATCCGGTTTGCATGTGCGCGGGACGGTTGGACAAATGCGGGGCGGCGACCTAAATTACGCGGGAATGATAGGAGCATGCCCGTGGCCCCCCGCGATCTGAAAATCCCCGCCCAGCGTCACCCTGAAAAGGCCAAGCGTCCTGATGCCGCACAGCCGAAGAAACCCGATTGGATCCGGGTGAAAGCACCGACGTCAGAGGGCTACAAACAGACCCGCGACATCATGCGTGAGCACAAGCTGGTGACGGTCTGTGAAGAGGCGGGCTGTCCCAATGTCGGCGAATGCTGGTCGCAGGGGCATGCGACGATGATGATCATGGGCGAAGTTTGCACCCGCGCCTGTACCTTCTGCAACATCGCCACCGGCAAACCACCTGAGGCGCTGGATGTATTCGAGCCGGGCCGCGTGGCTGATGCGGTCAAGAAACTGGGCCTCAACCATGTCGTCATCACATCTGTGGACCGCGACGATGTGGAGGACGGTGGCGCCGAGCATTTCGCCCAAACCATTCGCGCTATTCGCAAGCAGGCCCCCGGCACCACGATTGAAATCCTGACGCCTGATTTCATCAAGTGTGCGCCTGAGGCCTTGGAATTGGTCGTTGCGGCGAAACCTGATGTGTTCAACCACAACTTAGAAACTGTGCCGGGTCTGTACCCCGAGGTGCGCCCCGGCGCGCGTTATTTCCATTCTCTGCGACTGTTGCAGCGGGTGAAAGAGCTGGATCCCGCGATGTTCACCAAATCTGGGATCATGGTTGGACTGGGTGAAGATCGGCAGGCCGTGACACAGGTCATGGACGACATGCGCGCCGCTGACATCGATTTTCTGACGATCGGGCAGTATCTACAGCCAACCCCGAAACACCACGCAGTGGATCGGTTTGTGACGCCGGATGAGTTTGCGGGCTATGAAAAAGCGGCCTACGGCAAGGGGTTCTTGATGGTGTCAGCCACGCCTCTCACCCGCTCATCCTACCATGCGGGCGATGATTTCGCGCAATTGCGCGCGGCCCGGCTGAAGAAGCTCGGTCAGGCCTGATCTGTAAACCGCACCTTGCCGATATAGGGCAGGTTGCGGTTACGCTGTGCGAAATCAATGCCATAGCCCACGACAAATTCGTCTGGTATCGAAAAGCCAATCCAATCGGCGGCCAGATCAACCTCGCGGCGTGATGGTTTGTCGAGCAAAGCTATGGTTTTCATCCGCGCAGGTTTGCGTGCGCTCAGAATTTGGACGACGTGGTTAAGCGTGTGGCCTGTGTCGACGATATCTTCAACGACCAGCACATCACGGCCTTCGATCTTGCCGCGGATGTCTTTGAAAATGCGGACCTCGCGGCTTGATTCCATGCCATCGCCGTAGGACGACGCCTCCAAAAAGTCGACCTCGACCGGCAAGTTCAACTCGCGAACAAGATCCGCGATAAAGACGAAACTGCCGCGCAACAGTCCGACGACCACGAGCTTGTCTGTATCCTCAAACTCCGCGTGAATGTCTGCGCACAGCTCTTCTATGCGGGCTGCGATGGATTTGGCTGAGATCAATTGGTCGATCTCATAGGGGCGGTGTGTCATGCGGTGGGCTCTTGTGTTGTGCGGGTTGTGCCTAGCCTGTGCGCGGCATGCTGTCACCGTTGAAGTGGCATGTTTCTTTCGCGCCCGTGTCAAAACGTCTCTTGGGCCTTGCATCATCTGCGAAACGGCTGACATATCGTTCACGCAAGTAACCAAGAGCAAGTTGATGGCCAGCCATTCCGAGACGAAAAAACTGCCCTATACCGCAGACCAAATGTACGCATTGGTGGCAGACGTGGCCAATTATCCAAAGTTTCTGCCATGGACCGCTGCTGCACGTATCCGCTCGACCGATGACAAAGGTGATCATGTGGAAATGATGGCCGATCTGGTGATTTCGTTCAAAGTATTCCGCGAACGGTTTGGCAGCAGGGTGTTACTCTGGCCGGAAAAAAAGCAGATCGACACTTCCTACATTGATGGCCCGTTTCGCTACCTCGAAAGCAAATGGACGTTCCGCGATGTAGATGGCGGCTGCGAAGTGTCATTTGATGTGGACTTCGAGTTCAAGAACCGCCTGCTTCAGGGGGCTGCTGGCATGTTCTTTAATGAGGCGATGCAGCGTGTTGTGCGGGCGTTTGAACGACGTGCCGCTGATCTGTACGGCTAGGTAGGGGCCAGCGGTCGTGCCGCTGACCCCGGTTTTGTTAGGACGTCATGTCGTAGGCACGCTCGCCATGGACAGTCAGGTCCAGCCCGCTTGTTTCCGTTTCTGCATCCACGCGCAGCGGTGTGATCGCCTTACAGATGTAGATCAAAACGACCGTCACAACCGTCGTGTAGACGCCGACGATGGCCAATGATCCAAGCTGCGCCGCCCATGATCCGATGCCAAACACCGCGATCATAATCGTCCCGAATATACCGCCAACACCGTGGACCGCGAACACGTCGAGCGTGTCGTCAATGCGCACCTTGTTGCGGATAAAGTTGACCGCTTCTTGGCACAAGATACCGGCCACGGCACCAATGATGAGGGCTTGGATCGGTGTCACGAACCCGGATGCAGGCGTGATAGAGGCAAGACCCGCGATGGTGCCTGTGACCATGCCAACCAGCGATGATTTGCCAAACTTGATCCGTTCCCACAGCGCCCAAGTGAGCGACGCGGCGGCGGCTGACAAATGTGTGACGGTCAGCGCCATAGCCGCGCCGCCGTCTGCCGCCAATTGCGATCCACCGTTAAAGCCGAACCAACCAACCCAGAGCATCGCGGCCCCGATCATCACCATGCCGGGATTGTGCGGTGGTTTCGTGGCTTCGCGACGCGCGCCTAAGAACACGGCGAGAATGAGGGCTGCCAAACCTGCGGTTTCATGCACGACGATACCGCCCGCAAAATCCATCACGGCAGTCTCGAAAAACATCCCATTGGCCAACATGCCGCCACCCCAGATCCAATGAACGACTGGCGCGTAACAGAGCAACATCCACAGTGATGAGAACAGCAGCACGAAGCCAAAGCCGATCCGTTCAACATAGGCCCCCACCATCAGCGCAGGCGTGATGATCGCAAACGTCATCTGGAACGCAAAGAACAAGACCTCGGGCAGGGTGCCAGACAGGCTGTCTGCATCGACGCCTGCGAGGAACATCTTATCCAAGCCACCCCAATACCCTGTTTCGCCGCCACCAAAGGCGATGGAATAGCCCGCGACGAACCAAAGCACGCTCATCAAGCAGGCAATGGCATAACAATGCATGAAGACGCTGAGCACATTTCGTGCGCGCACCAGCCCGCCGTAAAAAAGGGCTAGCCCCGGTAGTGTCATAAACAGCACCAAAGCTGTCGCGACAATAATCCAAGCGGTATCCGCTCCGTTCATCTCTCATCCCCCCAATTTTCGGTTCACGGGTCTGTCGGGGATAGCTGCGCAAGTGAAAAGACCGAATCAGTCGGGGGCGATATTTTGCAGCCCGCGTTCGCAATGTGCATAATTTTTGTGCGACTAAAGCGCGACGCTGCTGGTTTAGCTATCGCTTTGCAAAACCGCAGGCAAAAGCATGTCGAGGGCATGATCCCGTGCGGCTCGGCGCACAGCATCGCGGCCCAAAGCGCCAAATTCGAGCGTCTGCGTCGTCGTTGTGCCGTGCCGCGTTAGGCCAAAACACACCCGGCCCTCGGGCTTGAACTCGGACCCACCGGGCCCTGCGATTCCGGTGATTGAGACGGCGATATTCGCGCCGGAGTGCGCACAGGCCCCATATGCCATCTCACGTGCGACCTGTTCTGAAACGGCCCCATGTGCCTCTAACGTGTCAGCACGCACGCCGAGCATGTCGCGCTTTGCGGCGTTCGAATAGGTCACAAAGCCGCGCTCAAACACGTCCGACGATCCGGGCATGTCGGTCAGGCTGACAGCGACCATGCCGCCCGTGCAGCTTTCCGCTGTGGCAATGCGCAGCCCCTTTTCGCGCGCATGGCGCAGGATATCTGCGACACCCCTCATAGCGCGCGCATAATTCCATGAGCGACAGCGGCGATCCCAACAACGCCCACGGCAGCAAAAAACCCGGCAATCAAATCGTCCAGCATCACGCCCCAAGCGTCACCTCTGCGATCAGCTGTGCCGATGGGCCCCCATTTGGTGATGTCAAATAATCGAAACAGCGCGAAAGCCACGACAATACCGGGCCACAGCGCCAGTATCGACACGCCCGTCCAAGCGGCCCCTGCGGATACGGGCAAAAGGGCTATCCATTGGCCCGCAACTTCGTCGATCACCACATGGCTAGGATCATGGTCGTCTTGGCCCGCGATTTCGGCCACTGTCGCGCGCCAACCAAAGTATGCGGCGGCAATGATCGCAAGCACCAGCAGGATCGGCCCTCCGAGCAAATGCACTGCATAGCCGGCGGGCAGAGCGGCCAGCGACCCCCACGTGCCCGGCGCAGGGCGAATATGCCCCACCCCGCCAAAAGTCGCGACCCAATGCATCATGGCGCGACCAAAGCAACGGTCGCCAATGCCGCAATCCCCTCGCCGCGCCCGGTAAATCCCAGTTGTTCCGATGTGGTCGCTTTGACGGACATCCGGTCCGCATCAATGCCCAAAATCTCGGCCATGCGTTCGCGCATTTGGTCTGATACCGGACCGATTTTGGGAAACTCACAGACCAATGTGCAGTCGGCGTTAGATATCTCATACCCCATGTCGCGGGCCAATGCGCAGGCATGGGTCAAAAATATCGCGCTATCGGCCCCTTTCCACTGGGGGTCGCTGGGCGGGAAATGTTGACCGATATCGCCGCGTGCCAGCGCCCCATAGATTGCATCGGTCACCGCATGCATGCCAACATCCGCATCGGAATGCCCCTGCAATCCGCGCGTAAACGGCACAGCCACACCGCACAGTGTCACATGGTCGCCCTCACCAAAGCGGTGGACGTCATAGCCATTGCCAAGTCTGATATCCATCTGCGCGCGCCTTTTCATCAAATTAGCATGATAGGTACGGTTCGACGGTGTGACACGCAATGCCTTGCGCCTCAGAGCTTGCGATTAAAAATTAGGCAAATGTTGTTTTCAGCCCTGTTTTTCTGTGCGTTTTCGTTGATGCGCTGTCAGCGCCGCGCTACCTCAGTCAGGAAAATTGAGAAGTTGGCTTTGTGGCATTGACCTCCATCACCCTTTCAGACGGCATGGCCCGCGTTCCTGCGGTCTTGGCCCCTTTGGCTGGGATCACTGACCTGCCGTTTCGCAAGCTCGTGTCCAGCTTTGGTGCGGGCTGGGTGGTGTCTGAAATGGTCGCCAGCCGCGAAATGGTGCAGGCCAAGCAATCCGTTCGCGACCGGGCCGAGCTGGGCTTGGATCAAACCAACACGGCCGTGCAGATCGCGGGCCGCGAAGCGCATTGGATGGCCGAAGCCGCCCGCATGGTCGAAGCCCGCGGCGCGCAGATCGTCGACATCAACATGGGCTGCCCCGCGAAAAAGGTCACAGGTGGCAATTCAGGCTCTGCACTGTTGCGCGACCCGGATCATGCGTTGCGATTGATCGAGGCAGTCGTGGGGGCGGTGACGATCCCCGTGACGCTCAAAACCCGGCTGGGCTGGGACGTGGATTGCCTCAATGCGGCCCATGTCGCACGCCGGGCCCAAGACGCGGGTGTGCAATTGGTCACCGTCCATGGCCGCACGAGACAACAGTTTTACAAAGGCTCCGCCGATTGGCGCGCCATTGCAGATATTGCCCAAGCCGTCAGCATTCCAGTGATTGCAAATGGCGATATCGTTGACACGGGCACCGCGCGCACGGCTCTGCGCCGGTCCGGGGCTGCGGGGTTTATGGTGGGGCGCGGTGCGCAGGGACGGCCTTGGCAGGTGGCGCAGATTGCGGCAGATTTGGCCGGCACTGACGCCCCGAGACAGCCCATGGGGCCTGCATTTGTTGATATGGTCGCCGGGCACTACGAGGATATGCTGGGGTTCTATGGAAGCGCATTGGGGCTGCGGTCTGCGCGCAAACATCTGGGCTGGTATATGGACGTGGCCCAAACACCACGCGACATTCGCCGTAGCATCCTAACGCAAAACGATCCCGCCGAAGTCCTTGCGCTGTTGCCTGTGGCCCTGGACGGCGCACATCAGGTGGCGGCATGATCCAAGATCAGGGGCTCTGGAACTCTCTGCCGATCCCGTCCCTGATTGTGGATGCGCGCGATTGCGTCACAGAGGTCAACGCGCTCGGAGAGGCGTTTCTGAACTTATCGTCGCAGAGCCTCGTCGGGCGGCCATTGGATGCAAAAATCTCATTTGAGCCGCCGATCCTGCGGATGCTGCAACGGGTGCGCGCACAGCAGTCCGCCCTGCATATCAATGACATCAAAGTAGGCAGCCAGCAGCGGGGGGCGACGTTGTGCAGTCTGGCGATAGCACCCTTGTTCGACACGCCCGGCAGCGTTATCTTGCAGATCAGACCGCGCGAGATCGCGGACCGGATGATCCAAAGCAACGCCTCGGGCAAGGCGGCCAAATCTGCAATTGGGATGGCGGAAATGCTGGCCCATGAGATCAAAAACCCGCTTGCAGGGATCACCGGGGCCGCACAATTACTGTCGATGAATTTGGCCAGCGACGACCGCGAGCTGACCGACCTCATTGTCGAAGAATCGCGGCGTATCGTGAAATTGCTCGAACAGGTCGAACAGTTCGGCAATATCCTGCCCGCCGAGCTAAAGCCGATCAACTTGCATGACATCCTTGACCGGGCGCGCAAATCGGCTTCGGTCGGATATGCCGCCAATATGATGATGGTTGAGGACTATGATCCGTCGCTGCCGCGCACGATGGCGGACCCTGATCAGTTGTTGCAGGTGGTCTTGAATTTGCTCAAAAACGCAGCGCAGGCCGGTCAGCCCGGTGGCACAATCACGTTGCACACCTATTATGATGCGGCCCTGCGCGTGCAGCGCGCCGATGACAGTTTTGCCCGTTTGCCGCTGCAAATCGAAGTGATCGACAATGGACCGGGCCTACCACCTGCGATTGCCGATAGTATTTTCGAACCCTTCGTGTCGGGTCGCGAAAACGGAACAGGGCTTGGCCTCGCGCTGGTGTCCAAACTGATGGCCGATATGGGCGGATGGATCAGCGTGTCGTCCAAGCCCGGACGAACGGTGTTCCGCCTCTCATTGCCGCGCGCGCCCGATACCCCTGATGTTGATGGAGTTTCCTGATGGACGGAACCATACTCGTAGCCGACGATGACCGGACCATACGGACCGTTCTCACACAGGCGTTGACGCGCGCTGGATGCAAAGTGCATGCGACATCGTCGCTGGTGACCTTGATGCGCTGGGTCGATGAAGGCAAAGGTGATCTGGTTATTTCCGATGTGATGATGCCCGACGGCAATGGCTTGGAGCAACTGCCCCTGATCGCAAAAGCCCGCCCGGGTATGCCAGTGATCGTGATCTCAGCGCAGAACACAATCACCACCGCCATTCAGGCCGCCGAAGCCGACGCCTATGATTATCTGCCCAAGCCGTTCGATCTGCCTGATCTGATGAAACGGGCGGCCCGCGCCTTGGACGTCAAACGGCGTGCCCCGCAAACACCCGTCGCGCAATCCGCCGATGTGATCGAAAGCGATCTGCCCTTGGTCGGGCGCACGGCGGCGATGCAAGCGCTGTACCGGTTGGTCGCACGGGTGATGAACGCGTCATTGCCGGTGCTGATTACGGGCGAAAGTGGGACGGGCAAATCCCTGATCGCGCGCGCGATACATGATTTTTCCGACCGCAGGTCACTGCCTTTTGTCACCATCACCAATGCCGATCTCAAAGGGTTCGATGGCCCCGAAACGGTCCTGTCGCGGGTCAAGGGCGGGACGATGCTGCTGGACGAGGTGGCCGATCTAGACCCTGATATCCAGTCGCGGGTTGTGCGGATGCTGGACCAGCTAGGGGATGCCGGGCCGAGCGTTTTGGCGACCTCGCAGTCCGATCTGGCGCAGCGGATGGAGCGTGGCGACTTTCGCGAAGACCTGTTCTACCGCATCGGTGGGGTGACGCTGGCTGTGCCGTCCTTGCGCGAACGGGTCGATGATATTCCGCTGTTGGCGGATCATTTCTTTGCGCGGGCTGCACGTGATGGTCTGCCCAAGCGTAGCTTTTCAGACGGCGCGGCGGAACTTGCGCGGATCTACAGCTGGCCCGGCAATGTGCGGCAGCTGGAAAATACCGCCCGCCGTTTGGTCATGACCGCCGCCGAAGAGAGCATCACGCGCAGCGAGCTGGAGGCCGTGTTGGGCAATCAACCCGCCATGGAACCGGTCCGCACAGGGGACGCAGACAAACTGTCTGGTTCAGTCGAGAAACACTTGCGGCGGTATTTTGATCTGCATGGTGGGGCACTGCCCCCGCCGGGTCTGTATCAGCGGATATTGCGCGAGGTCGAAGCGCCGCTGCTGGAAATTGCGCTTGATGCAACAGCCGGAAATCAAGCCAAATGCGCTGATTTACTTGGGATAAATCGGAACACGCTGCGTAAAAAGATCACTGACCTCGATATTCGCGTGACACGCCGCCGCAAATTGATGTAAAACCGCAACATAACTGTGGCAGTCCCGGTACGGGTCAAGATCACAGACGAGCATGCGGTAGGGCTAAGGCCCTGAAATAAAAGGCGAACAGCAGTGAGGCGATCCCTATCCGGATCCTCGTTGAAGCGATTCAACCGATGGCGACGCCAACGGCGCGTTCAGAGTGCGGCCACCTTGGGCCTCGTCATTCTGGGGCCCGTGCTGGCGGCGCTGACCTATACTGTGCTCGGTCCCCTAGATGGCGCGGGCAGCGATCCAGCACTGCGGCTGATCCTGCTGGTCGATTTGGTGTATGTTCTGGTTGTGGCGGCCCTCGTGGCGCAGCGGATCACGCGGATGGTGTCTGCACGGCGCAATAAATCCGCAGGCTCCAAGCTGCATCTGCGTTTGACCGGCACATTCGCGTTGCTGGCGCTGATCCCGACCGTTCTGGTGGCGGTGTTCTCAGTACTGACCATCAACGTCGGATTAGAGGGTTGGTTTTCCAATCGCGTCGGTAATGTGCTCGGCAGCTCACTGAACGCAGCGCAAGCCTACGAGGCCGAGCACCGCCAAGACGTCACCCGCGATGCGCGCGCGCTGGCAGGCCGGATCAACGCGGAACGACGGCGCAGTTTTTTCATGAACGACGGTGAATTGCGTCAGGTGCTGTCGCTCTTTGGACCGCAGTTCCCCGAGTTGACAGAAACCTTCGTGATCGACGGTGTGGGCCGCATTCGCGCGCGTGGTCCGCAATCCTACGAGTTCGACTTTGAAGCACCATCGCCGCTGGATTTCGATCTTGCCATCGACAGCGGCGTTTTGATCATCGAAGACTATGCCAACAACGAATTTCGCGCGCTGCTGCCCATGGCGGGCTTTCAAAATCGGTATCTCTATGTGACGCGGGTGGTGGACGGTAACATCCTGTCTTTGCTCGATGAAACCAAAGAGACCGTCGCTCTCTATAACCAAATTGAACAAGATCGCGGGCAGATCTTGTTTGAGTTTGGCCTGCTCTATATCGGGTTTGCGGTTATTTTGATTTTGGCGGCAATCTGGCTGGGATTGTGGTTCGCAGAACGGCTCGCGCGACCTGTAGGGCGGCTGGTATCGGCATCGCAACGGGTCGGGGCAGGTGATCTCAGCGTGCAGGTGATCGAGGATGATCATGGGGACGAGATTGGGCAGTTGGGTCGCCATTTTAACCAGATGACCGCCCAATTGAACGCGCAGCGCAATGAATTGTTGAACAACACGGGCCAGATCGAGGAACGGCGCAGGTTGTTTGATTCCGTACTTTCGTCGGTCACCTCCGGCGTCGTGGGTCTGGACGAAGACGGCGGGCTAAAATTTGCAAACCGCTCTGCCTACGCGCTGTTGCGCTTAGATGATGTGACCGAAGAGACGCCCCTGCACATGGCCATCCCAGAGTTCGCACCTCTGTTTCACAGCCTGAAATCGGACGCGCGCGAAGTGGTCGAAGACCAAGTGAATGTGGTTCGCTCCGGGCGGCACGAGACATTACTGGTGCGCATGTCACCTCGCCTGATCGACGATGGCGTGCTGGAAGGCTACGTGATCTCGTTTGATGACGTGACCAATCTGGTGACGGCCCAACGCATGGCGGCTTGGGGCGATGTGGCGCGGCGCATCGCACATGAGATCAAAAACCCGCTGACCCCAATCCAGCTGTCGGCAGAACGGATCAAGCGCAAATTTCGATCCAAGGTCGGCGATGAGCAGGACGTGCTGGAACAGCTGTCCGATGTCATTGTGCGCCAAACAAATGACCTACGCCGTATCGTGGATGATTTCTCAAAATTCGCGCGGATGCCTGAACCTGAACGCAATGTGACCGACCTGAGCACGGTCGTGCGTGACGCGGTCTTGTTGCAGGACGCGGGGCAGCCCGATGTCGCATTTGAAGCTGACCTCATTGAGGCACCTGTACTTGCCAATGTCGATCAAACGATGATCACACAAGCGCTGACAAACGTGTTGAAGAACGCGGGCGAAGCGATTGAAAGCTATGTGGAAAAGCACGACGCGCCTGATTACGCGCGCAAGATCCAAGTGGCGTTCGAGCAGGACGACGATGTGGCCACGATCACGGTCCAAGACAACGGTATCGGCCTGCCCGAGGACAGATCCCGGCTGTTTGAGCCCTATGTGACGACACGCGACAAGGGCACGGGTCTCGGTTTGCCGATTGTCAAAAAAATCATCGAGGAACACGGCGGTACGCTGGTGTTGCAAGATGCGGATATTTTCGACGGGGGCACCCACGCAGGGGCCGCCGCCATCATAACTCTCCCCACGTTGCCTCAGGCAGCCGGGGAGCACCAAAAAGCAGCAGAATGAGGGTACTATGGGCGATATTCTAATCACGGACGACGAACGCGATATCCGCGAGCTGATCTCGGATATTCTGATCGACGAAGGCTTCACCACCCGTCTCGCAGGCACGTCTGATCAATGCATGGCCGAGATCGAAAAGGAGCCGCCGGCGCTGATGATCCTCGATATTTGGCTCAAAGACAGCCGGATGGACGGGATTGATATCCTAAAATCAGTGAAGCGTGATCACCCCGATGTGCCGATTGTCATTATCTCGGGCCATGGCAATATCGAAATTGCGGTCGCGGCGATCAAACAGGGCGCCTATGATTTCATCGAAAAACCGTTCAACATTGACCAATTGATGGTCGTGATCCGTCGCGCGATGGAAAC
The DNA here is from genome assembly GCA_937931795.1 of uncultured Paracoccaceae bacterium. Lineage (GTDB taxonomy): Bacteria > Pseudomonadota > Alphaproteobacteria > Rhodobacterales > Rhodobacteraceae > JALZWD01. The sequence goes on along the minus strand of CALHAP010000162.1, from coordinate 27,758 downwards.
CAGCCGTTTGCGCCGTGAAAACGTCGAGCTGAAACGCGGCGATGCGCCGCCTGCGGATATGCTGGGCGATAGCGGTATATTCCGCGCGCTGAAATCGCAGCTGGATAAAGTGACGAAATCCAACGGCCGGGTGATGTTGTCGGGCCAATCCGGTTCTGGCAAGGAAATCGCCGCGCGGTATATTCACGCCAATTCCAACCGTGCTTCTGCGCCATTTGTCATAGTCAATTCGGCTTCGATTGAGCCTGACCGCATGGAAGAGGTGCTGTTCGGCAAAGAAAGCCCGGAAAAGGGGATCGAGAAAGGTCTGTTGGAGCAGGCCAATGGTGGCGTTATCTACTTTGACGAGATTGCCGAGATGCCCAATGGGACGCAGGCCAAGATCCTGCGCGTTCTGGTAGATCAATCCTTTCAACGTGTTGGCGGCAATGACAAGGTGCAGGTCGATCTGCGCGTGATCTCATCGTCCAACCGCGATTTGCAGGCAGCGATTGACGACGGCATGCTGCGCCAAGAGTTGTATCACCGTCTGAATGTGGTCCCGATCGAGGTGCCCAGCCTCGAAGAACGCCGCGAAGATATCCCGCTGCTCGCTGAACATTTCATCGACATGCTGAACAAGGCTCAGGGCCTGCCACTGCGCAAACTGGCCGATGATGCCAAGGCTCTGCTGCAAACGATGATCTGGCCGGGCAATGTGCGCCAGTTGAAAAACGTCGTTGAGCGCGTGTTGATCTTGGGCGAAAGCAATGACCCGATCACGGCCAAAGAACTGCCATCGGTCGAAGAAACGGGGGCTGAAGAGGGCCGGGTGGTGCTGTCGGGTGGTCTCGCGACCTTGCCTCTGCGAGAGGCCCGCGAATTGTTCGAGCGCGAGTATTTGTTGACGCAGATCAACCGCTTTGGGGGCAATATATCGCGCACCGCCAGTTTTGTCGGTATGGAGCGGTCTGCCCTGCACCGGAAACTTAAATCACTTGGGGTTGTCACATCCTCCAAGGCGGGCGGTCGCGTGGCTCATGTGGATGCGAATTGACCAACGCCGCGCCCTCTGTCACCACGACAGGGGGGCGACTTTTAAGGACAGGCCATGAAAATCATTATCTGCGGCGCGGGGCAGGTCGGCTGGCAAATCGCGCGCCATCTGGCGGGTGAACGCAATGATGTAACAGTGGTGGACCAAGACGCAGATCTGGTCCGCCGCGCCACCGATACGCTTGATGTGCAGGGCATCACAGGCTACGCGAGCTACCCCGATGTGCTCGACCGCGCAGGTGCAGGTGACGCCGATATGATCATCGCGGCCACCCATTCGGATGAGGTTAATATGGTCACCTGTCAGGTGGCCCATTCGGTGTTCGGCGTGCGGCGTAAAATCGCACGGCTGCGGGCGCAAAACTATCTGGAATCCAGCTATTCTGATCTCTACCGCCGCGACCATTTGCCGATTGATGTGGTGATATCGCCGGAAAAAGAGGTGGCCGAGGCCGCCCTGCAACGCCTAGCCGCGCCTGCGACCTTCGACAGTGAGAGCTTTTTTGAGGGCAAAGCGCAATTGCTTGGCATCACTATCGAAGAGGCTTGCCCGGTCATCAACACGCCGCTGCGGCAACTGACCGAACTGTTCTCAACCTTGCGCGCGATCGTGGTTGGCGTGCGACGCGACGGGCATCTGTTTGTGCCCACCGCCAAGGATCAGCTGTTTGTAGGCGATGAATGCTATATTTTCACCGATACGCGCGACATGACCCGCTCGCTAGAGATTTTCGGCAAGACACAGGCCAAGCTTGAGCGCGTGGTGATTATTGGCGCCGGGAATGTTGGGCTCGGGGTGGCCAAAACCTTGGAGAAACGCACGGAACGGGTGCGGGTCAAAGTGGTCGAGCGTGATCAGGCGCAGGCCGAATGGGCCGCCGACAACCTTGACCGCACAATCGTGCTCAGCGGCGACGGTTTGGACGCGAACATCCTTGAAGAGGCCGGTATCGCGAGCGCTGATGCGGTGCTGGCGGTCACAGACGACGACAAAACCAATCTGCTGGCTGCTGTGCGCGCCAAGGAATTGGGGTGCAAGTTTTCGATTGTTTTGACCAATGACCCGACATTGGCCCCACTGCTGACGCCGCTCGATCTCGACGCTTATATCAACCCGCGGTCCACGACAGTTTCATCCATCCTGCGCCACATCCGCCATGGCCGCGTGCGCGCGCTTTATTCTATTGGCGACGCCGAGGCCGAGGTGATTGAGGCGCAGGTTTTGGGCACATCGCCAATTTCGGGGCGCAAAATCGGCGACATCGCTTTCCCCGAAGGTGTGCTCGTTGGGGGTCTGCTAAAAGACGGGGTCGTGGTGAAACCGACAGGGTCGACCCGTATTGACGAAGGCGATGTGATTTCGATCTTCGCCATGGCCGATGACGTCCCCGAGATGGAGCGTTTGCTTCAAGTCTCGATTGATTTCTTCTGATCCATTATGGCGCTGTGGCTGAAAAATCTGCCGTTGTTTATCGGGCTTATGGGGCTCGCGTCGCTGTCGATGCTGGTCCCGGCGCTGCATGCATTTTTCGCCTATGATGACGAGGCCACGGCACGGGTATTCCTCTATGCGGCGCTGATGTGCGGGGTGTTGACGATTGTCGTTGGTCTGGCGGCGCAATCCTATGAGCAATCCACCGCAGGGCGCAGTCAATTGCTGTTCCTTTTCGCGTCGATGTCGATATTGCCGCTGATCTTGGCCCTTCCGTTTTATGAAGCGGTCGGCACCATCAGCTATTTTGAAGCATGGTTTGAAATGGTGTCCAGTTTCACCACGACCGGTGCCACATTGTTTAACACGCCCAGTGATCTCAACCCCAGCCTTCATCTTTGGCGCGCGCTTGTCGGCTGGATGGGGGGGCTGTTTGTCTGGGTCACGGCGGTCGCAATCTTGGCGCCGATGAATATCGGTGGGTTTGAGGTTCGTGCGCGCAGCCGGTCAGGGCTGGGGGACAGACGGCATACGCGCATCGGCGCACAAGCGGCCCCGACCGAGCGGATCATGCGTTTTGCCCTGACGCTCACGCCCATTTATGGGGGCCTTACGCTGATGTTGATGGTGGGCCTGTTGATCGCGGGGGAAATTCCCATTGTCGCCATCTGCCACGCGATGTCGGTTATGGCGACCTCGGGGATTTCACCCATTGGCGGAATGCAGTTTGGCGCGTCCGCAGTTATGGGCGAGGTGATTGTCTTTGTATTTTTGCTGTTTGCCCTGTCGCGGTTAACATTTTCGCGGGGCATGTTCAGTGACGACGCAGACGCGGTTTGGCACGATTCCGAGCTGCGATTGGGCGTGGCGATTGTCCTGCTTGTGGCGTTTGTCCTGTTCTTTCGCCACTTCCTGACGCAAGACGATGCGCTCGTGATCGGCAGGCTCGGGGGCGATGCGCTCAGCGCGTTTTGGGGCGGGGCCTTCACAGCGCTCTCGTTTCTGACCACCACGGGGTTTGAATCCAGCCTGTTTGAAGGCGCGCGCATCTGGTCTGATCTGGGGTCTGCGGGCGTGATTTTGCTCGGGCTTGCCTTGATCGGTGGCGGCGTGGCCACGACAGCGGGTGGCGTGAAACTGCTGCGGGTCTATGCACTGATCCGGCACGGCGAACGCGAGCTAAACCGCCTTGTGCATCCCCATTCTGTGGGCGGTGGCGGTGAAGAAGCGCGGCGCATCAGACGGCAGGGGGCTTATATTTCTTGGATATATTTCATGCTCTTAGCCCTCAGCCTCGCGGCAGTGATGCTGGCTTTGTCCTTTGCTGGATTGCCGTTTGAGAACGCGATGGTGTTCTCAGTCGCAGCCCTGACCACCACAGGCCCTTTGACAGAGATCAAGACCGGGATGGACGTGGCCCTCGCGGATTTGTCGGTTTTTGGGCAATCCGTGTTCGCCATTGCGATGGTTTTGGGGCGGTTAGAAACGCTGGCGTTGATTTCTCTGTTGAACCCAGAATTTTGGCGCAGGTAACACTCTCAAACAGAGTGAAAATTTGCGCTGGAATGTCCATAACCGACGTACCATAGTGCCCTCAAATCAACGATGGTCGACCAGCGACCACAGACATAAGGATCAGGACATGGCATCGGACAAGCAAAACCTGCAGGATGCGTTTCTCAATAAGGTTCGAAAAACGAAAGTCCCCGTGACTATTTTTCTGATCAACGGCGTTAAACTCCAAGGTGTGATCACTTGGTTCGATAGTTTTTGCGTGCTGTTGCGCCGCGACGGTCAAAGCCAGCTGGTCTATAAAAGTGCGATTTCGACAATTATGCCGTCGCAACCGATCAGTCTCTACGATGGTGAAGAACCCTCTGAATGAGCGACGAACCGCAGCTCCCTGATGACGATGATGATGACCTGATCCTCGACCGCCGGGGACCGGCTGGCATGGTTGACCAGATCGCCAAAGACACGCGTGCTTGGGTCGTCCACCCCTACATCAAATCCGCTTCCGAGCGGCGCGACCCTGTGCCCGCTTTGGATGAAGCCGTGTCGTTGGCGCATGCTCTGCCGGGATTAGATGTCGTGGGGTCCGAGGTCGTGTCATTGGCGCAGATTAAACCGGGCCAATTGTTCGGAAAAGGCAAGATAGCCGAGCTCAAGCAGCGGTTTCACGATGCTGAGGTTGAATTACTGCTGATCGACGGTCCTGTCACGCCGGTGCAACAGCGCAATCTCGAAAAAGAATGGGGCCTGAAAATCCTCGACCGGACGGGGTTGATCCTAGAGATTTTCTCGGATCGCGCCCGCACCCGCGAAGGCGTGCTTCAAGTTGAAATGGCGGCCCTCAGCTATCAGCGCACCCGCCTTGTCCGCGCATGGACCCACCTTGAACGGCAACGCGGTGGATTGGGGTTCGTCGGTGGTCCGGGCGAGACGCAGATCGAGGCCGACAGACGCGCCATCGACACCCAGATCGTTCGGCTGCGCCGACAGCTCGATAAGGTCGTCAAAACACGCGCCCTGCACCGATCCGCCCGCGCCAAAGTGCCATTCCCGATTGTGGCGCTGGTGGGCTACACCAACGCAGGCAAATCCACGCTGTTTAACAGGGTCACGGGTGCGGATGTCATGGCCAAAGACATGCTCTTTGCCACGCTCGACCCTACGATGCGGCAGTTGACGCTGCCCACATCCGACAAAATCATCCTGTCCGACACGGTGGGCTTTATCTCCAGCCTGCCGACCGAGCTTGTCGCCGCGTTTCGCGCGACATTGGAAGAAGTGCTCGAGGCGGACGTGATCGTGCATGTCCGCGACATCAGCCATGCGGACACCGCAGCTCAGATGCGCGAAGTCCACAAAATTCTAGAGAGCCTGAAGGTCCGCGAAGATATCCCGGTGATTGAGGTTTGGAACAAAATTGACCTGCTCGATGATGACGGTCGAGACGCCATCATGGCCGAAGCGGCGCGGCGTGATGGTGTTGTGCCTATCTCTGCAGTCACCGGCGCAGGTCTTGATGCGCTGCAAGACAAAATCGCGGGCCATTTGGCCGATCCGACCTTTGAAGACAGTATCACACTGACATGGGCGCAGGGGCGGTTGTTGTCGTGGCTGCACAATGAAAACGTCATTGCCTCCGAGGCCGAAGGTGACGACGGTTGGACCGTGCAAGTTCGCTGGACCCAAGACCACGCGCGGCGTTTTGATCTGGAACGCACGCGCGGTTAGGGCACCGCAGGCGTCAACACCGTGACCCCAACAGCGCCCGCGCGCGCCAGACCAGGGTCGAGCGACATGGGCACATATTCGCCCCGCCGCCACAGATCACCCAGATCATCATAGTGCCGCGACAGCGGGTGACCCGATTGCCCGGTCGAGATGACAAATAACGAACTGTCCGGGTCTGCAAAATCATAGACCCCCCGGTATCCCGCCGCATGGACGTTGTGAAACGGCGCAGGCCCATCGCCGCCCCGCGTCACCCCCCGGTTCAGGGTGTGATCCCCGCCCGATGTGCTTTGGCGGATGTTCACCACCCAGTTCAACACAGGCGTGTCGCGCAGCACGGCGTGATCGTGGGTGGCCTCATGGGCATCGCCCCAGCGCAGGCTTTCGAGATCGTCGCTATAGGTCTCGGACAGCCAGACAATCGCGTCATCCAGCGCCAGCCGTGCCAGATCTGAACAGGTCTCAACAGGGGCTGACTGGATCACGTCGCACCATTGTGCGGCCCCATTGCGGTCGGTGAAGACACGCGCAATGAACAGTGGCTCGACATGCGTGAATTCAGATGACAATGCGCCCAACTCGTCCCGGAGCAACCTGTCCTGCAAGGCGTGGACCCATGCCGCATAGATCAGGGGTTCGGGCAAATGCTCGCCCATCTCGCCATTCCAGTCACCCAAGAGGGACAAGGCAGTTTGGCGTTGTCGCTCAGATGTGCCTTCGGCGGCGGCTTCTCCCGTGAACCACAGGTCCGCCCCGATCAGCGGCAGCAAGGTGCGCGCCGTAGGGCTGACCGTGTCAAGCTGCGCCTCGATAAAGCTCTCGCGGGTATGCACGCCGCGGCCTTGCATCAAAAACCGCCAGCGCAGAATTCGCTGGGTATCGCCCCAGTGATGGCTGACATGCCGGGGAAACGGGCGCCGGATAACGCGGTTGTTGGTGTTGCCGATCAGATCGCCGTCGGGGGCCATCGCCATAGGGTTGTCATCTTGCGGCAGCATGCCTTCCCACAGGTTCTGCGGCAAATACCCTAACGTCGGCAGACGCCCCTCGCTCATGTGATCCGCATCGCGCGCGGGCATTGCCCCGATCAACCGCATCCCGATGCGGGTCCGATCCGCGAGCGTCAGGTTGAACGACGGGGCAATATAGGTCCGGCTCGCCTCCATTGCGTCGGCGGCATCGGCGCTGGTCATAATGGCGCGCAGCGACGACATTGAGGTGTCCTCGCGGCTAAGCGCTGTCCAATTGATCGCCGTGACATGGCCGGGTGGGCGGATCGTGCCAAGCGCATATTGGTCGGGTGGCAACACGGGGCCGTTGCGCGTCCATTGCAGGCGAATGGTGATCCCCGGCTGGCCTTCGATGTTGATCACAGAGGGGCGTTGCTCAAAATCGGCCCAGCCGTCTTCTGTGCGGTATTGATCGGTGTTTTGCGGGTTCACTTCTTCGATATAAACATCGAGATCATCGAGAAAGCTCGCCGTAACACCCCAGCCCAGCGTCGCACTTCGCCCGCTCAGCACGATTGGCATCCCCGGCACAGTGGCCCCGATGACGCCGCCATCCGCCAATTGAAGACGCGCCAGATACCATTGCGAGGGGGCGGTCAGCATGTTGTGCGGGTCATTGGCCAGCAAGGTCCCCCCCGCTGCCGACCGGGTGATACCCGCAGCCCAAGCGTTCGACGCGCCGCCGAGCGCGCGCGGGGCGACAGGCGACAGGTCGGCATAGCGCGCCGTCGCTTGAGGAAGGTTCTGCGTGGGCAATGCCGGGATTAAGGCTTGATAGGGGGGTAGGGCAGAGACCCCGCGCCCGGGTGCATCGGGCAATATGTCGTCGATACGGTCGTCACCCAGCACCAAGGACGCCCGTGCACGCAACACTTCTTGCTCGAGATGGGTCGACCCCTGCAATGCTAGTAATTTCAGAATTGCGAGGCTATCGGCGGGCTCCCACGGCGAAATCGCGGGGGTAAACAGCCACATCTCTGGCGCACCACGCCCGCGCGCACCGGCATTGATCTCGCGCAACCACGCATTCACGCCGTCCGCATAGGCCCGCAATGCGGCGGTTGTTTCGGCGTCTTGCACATCTTCCGACGCCAGTGCCGCGCCATCAAGGTCGAGCCTGCGCATCAACGTATCAACAGGCAACGTCCGCTCTCCAAACAGCTCGGACAGCCGCCCCTGCACGGTGCGGCGCATCATGATCATTTGCCACATCCGGTCTTGGGCATGGGCATAGCCCAGCCCGAAGTAGGCATCCGCATCGGTTGTGGCAAAGATATGTGGGACATTGGCGGTGTCGCGCACGATCTCGATCTCGCCCGTAATACCCGCGATTTGCAGCTGATCGGTGTAGTCGGGCAGGGACCGCGCGGCGAAATAATACGCCAGCGCAACAGCCCCGACCGCGATCAAAACCATCGCAAACGCGATATTAAACAGCCATCGAAACACCCGCGCCATATGATCCAATTGATCCCTTGGAGGCCATGCACTGCTTGACCGCAGGCGCCCGACCGTTACCACTTGGGTTATATGACCAGCAAAGACCAAAGGGGCAAGCGCATGGCAAAAATAGCATTTCTAGGATTGGGCGTCATGGGCTACCCGATGGCCGGACATTTGGTCAACGCGGGCCACGAGGTGACGGTCTATAACCGGACCGCGACCAAGGCTGAGGCGTGGGTCACCGAGCATGGCGGCAGGTCTGCGGACACACCAGCACTGGCGGCGACGGGGGCTGATTTCGTCATGGCCTGCGTCGGCAACGATGATGATCTGCGCTCGGTCTGTCTCGGCGATAACGGGGCCTTGGGGGCGATGACCAAGGGCACAACTTTTGTCGATCACACGACAGTCAGCGCGGCCGTCACCGCCGAACTTTACGAACATGCTAAAACCAGCGGCATCAGCTTTGTCGACGCGCCTGTCTCGGGCGGGCAGGCAGGGGCCGAAAACGGGCAGCTTGTGGTGATGTGTGGCGGCGACGAGGAGGCCTATGCCACAGCCGAGCCAATCATCAGCGCCTACGCGAAACTGTGCAAACGTCTGGGCGACAGCGGTGCGGGGCAGCTCACGAAGATGGTCAACCAGATTTGCATCGCAGGTCTCGTGCAAGGCCTGTCCGAAGGGCTACATTTCGCGGAAAAAGCGGGTCTCGATGGCAAGGCGGTCGTGGACGTCATCGCAGGCGGGGCTGCTGGCAGCTGGCAGATGCAAAACCGGTTTGCCACGATGGTGGACGGCGAGTTTGAGCACGGGTTTGCCGTCGATTGGATGCGCAAAGACCTCGGGATCTGCCTCGCCACGGCCAATGACAACGGGGCCAGCCTGCCGGTCACGGCCTTGGTCGATCAGTTCTACAAAGACGTGCAAAAGCTGGGCGGTGGGCGTTGGGATACGTCATCGCTGTTGAAGCGCTTGCGGGCGTTGGACTAAAAGTTTGGCCCCGGTGTGACGGGGCCAAACTTTCTACCTCTCAGGAATCAATCCATTCGGCCTAAACCGCAATACCAGAAGCATGATCGCGCCCATTGTCATCAGACGCATATGTGCGACGCTTCCTAGGAGATGCAACCTCAACCAATGATCCTCGGCGAGCGGAGATGTGATGGTTTGTACAATCCATGTTCCAGCTTCCGGTGCGATTAACCAAAGCCACATAATGAACATGCCGCCCAAGATCGAGCCAAAGTTATTGCCCGACCCGCCGACGATCACCATTACCCATATAAGAAACGTAAAACGCAATGGCTGATAGGATGTCGGGGTCAGCTGACCTTCGACAGTCGTCAGCATCGCGCCTGCTATCCCACATATGGCTGAACCGAGTATAAATATCTGCAGATGACGCCCTTTGACGTCTTTACCCATCGCCTCTGCTGCGTCCTCGTTGTCACGAATAGCGCGCATCATCCGTCCCCACGGGGATTTGAGCGCCAACTCCGCAAGGATTAAAAGAGTAATCAAAACGATCAAGAACAAGAATGAGTAACTTAGTTTAACATAAAGCGTAGAGGCCATCACAGGATCTAACCCGATGTCACCTGCGCGTTGTAGGAAATCTTGATCTTGCTGAAGCTCAACTTCGTATGCGACGGGGCGCGGTATTCCGCTGACATTTTTGACACCGCGTGCCAACCAGTCCTCGTTTTTCATCACCGCTATTATGATTTCGGAGATGCCCAATGTGGCGATTGCTAGATAATCAGAGCGTAATCCGAGAGCTGTTTTGCCAATGACCCATGCAGCCCCTGCCGCAAGTAGCCCCCCAATAGGCCAGGCCAAGAGCGTCATCCAACCGCGATCTTTACCGCCAGTGTTTATGCCACCTAGATACCCCGTTGAAGCAGGATTGATTGACTCAATCGCATCAACGCCAGCATCAAACACCCAGCGGAAAATAAAAAAACCACCAATTAAAACGGCGAGCAATATGATTGTTCTACGGCGACCCGGTGCCATTGAGCGTCGGACCTTGATCGCCGCTATAATCGTGGCAGCCCCCAGTGCCAAACCGCCAAACACACGCAAGCCCCCTGCGGCAAAAGCCCCTTCGGTCGGAGGCATCGACAGTATAACGGTCGCCAAACCACCAAGGGCTACAAAACCCATGACACCGATGTTAAACAAGCCCGCAAATCCCCACTGGAGATTAACCCCCAAGGCCATAATCGCAGAAATCAGGCCAAAATTTACGATGGTGAGGGCATAATTCCAGCTGTTGAGGTGCCCGGTTATCGCAATCAACACCGCCATGCCCAAAAACAGGCTCACGTTTTTCATCGAACTGGTCATACGGATTGTCCTTTGAAAATACCTGTGGGCTTGAACAGCAGCACGATGATCAGGATGCCAAAGCTGACCGCGAATTTGTAGTCAGTCGACAGCAATTGCAGCAGCGACGTCGTCTCCCACGCCTCTGGGACGAGGTAATTATAGACCTTTTTCCACGCGTAGGTGACCGTCACTTCGGAAAACGCGATGACAAATCCGCCCGCGATGGCCCCTTGCGGACTGCCCAATCCGCCGACGATGGCTGCGGCAAAGATCGGCAGCAGCAGTTGGAAATAGGTGAAGGCTTTGAAGGACTTGTCCAATCCGTAGAGCACGCCGGCAGTGGTCGCCAGCGCCGCGACAATCATCCATGTGACCATGACGACGCGCTCTGGGTTGATGCCAGACAGTAGTGCGAGGTCTTCGTTATCCGAAAACGCACGCATGGATTTGCCCGTGCGCGTCTTGTTGAGGAACCAGAACAACAGCGCCATCGCGATAAAGGCCGTGACCAGCGTGATCACCGTCGTTGTGCGTAAGCCCAACCCTTCGGCGAGGCCCGACCATTCCTTAAACTCACGCGGCGAGATCAGCCGCGATACGCCGTCCCGAAACCCGATGTCATCCGGCCCGATGATGAACCGCACGATGCCGTTGTAGACGAACATCACGCCCATCGCGACGATCACCAGGATCACCGGTTTGACCTTTTGCGCGCGGTAGAATTTGTAAATCACGCGGTCGGTGCCCAGCAAAAACAACCCCGTGATCCCGATAGCAAAGGGCAGGGCGAGCAGGGCTGTCGGCAGCGGGCCAAAGCTGATCCCGAGCGATTGTAACCCCCATGTCAGCAGGATCGTGACCATCGTGCCAAACGCCATCGTGTCGCCGTGGGCAAAGTTGGAAAACCGCAAGATGCCGTAGATCAACGTCACCCCGAGCGCGCCCATCGCCAGTTGCGCGCCGTAGGCGAGGCCGGGGATAAACACGAAATTGGCAAATGCCACCAATGCGTTCAGCGCGTCCATGTCGCAGCCCTCACTTCAACAGTCATCCGACACATGTCCCTTCCAAGCGCAGGCCTGCGCGTTCGTTCACAAAAATCGCCGTCCCGTCAGGTTGCGTGATAAACAACACCTGACTGCCACCACCGCCCTCAGCCCAAAACCCGCGCGTGTCACCCATAATAATCGGTTCTGCCGGAAACCGCGCATCGCCCATCTGCACGAGCGTCACCTTGCGGCGCGGCGGGTCGGCGGCGTTCACAGGCGGGGCGAATTGGTCACGGTCGATGTCAAAGGCGACGGACACAGGATCAATACATGGCGTCGCGCAGAGAGTGCAGCTTAGGCTGTCAGCGGTGGCCCCAGACCCCGCCAGTATCGACACCAATGCGACGAACCGCACGCCCCTAGCCCCCGAGGAAGGTGCGGCGCACCTCGTCGTCGGCCATCAGCTCGGCGCCGGTGCCAGTGTAGGCATTCGCCCCTTGGACCAGAACATATCCGGTGTCCGCGATCTCCAAGGCCTGCCGTGCGTTTTGCTCGACCATCAGGATCGTAATACCTGCGCGCGCGACCTCAATAATCCGGTCAAACAGTTCGTCCATGACGATGGGCGAGACGCCAGCGGTGGGCTCATCCAGCATCAACACCTTGGGCTGCGTCATCAGCGCGCGACCAACGGCCACCTGCTGACGCTGCCCGCCCGACAATTCACCAGCAGGCTGGTTGCGTTTGTCGCGCAGGATAGGAAACAGCTCGTAGACCTGTTCAATCGTCTTGGTGATGTCATCGCGGCGCAAAAACGCGCCCATCTCGAGATTTTCCTCAACCGACATAGAGGTAAAGATGTTCGAGGTTTGCGGCACGAACGCCATCCCTTCGGCGACACGGGCCTGCGGTGTCAGCGACGTGATATCCTGACCGTCCAACCGCACAGCACCGCTGCGCAGGTTCAGCATGCCAAACACCGCCTTCATCGCGGTCGATTTGCCTGCGCCGTTGGGGCCAACGATCACCGCGATCTTGCCCTTTTCGACTGAAATCGTGCAGTCATGCAGAATATCCGCGCCGGTGCCATAACCTCCAGTCATGGCGTCGCCGATCAAAAACGGTTCGCTCATGCCCCGACTTTCTCTTTGTTTTTCAAACCAGTGCCAAGGTACGCCTCGATCACGGCCTCATTTTGCATGATTTCATCGGCGGAGCCCTCCGCGAGCACCTTGCCCTCGGCCATCACGATGACGGGGTCACACAGCTTCTTAATGAAATCCATATCGTGCTCAATCACGCAGAACGTATACCCACGCTCTTTGTTCAGCCGGATGATCGCATCAGCGATGGTCATCAACAGCGTCCGGTTCACGCCCGCGCCGACCTCATCGAGAAACACGATCTTGGCGTCGACCATCATGGTGCGGCCAAGTTCCAGCAGCTTTTTCTGCCCGCCAGAGAGGTTGCCCGCTTTCTCATCGCGCAGATGCGAAATCGTCAGAAAATCAAGGACTTCATCGGCTTTCTTTAGCAGTGCGGCTTCTTCCTGAGCGATCCGCGCGCGGCCAAACCAAGCCGACATCAGCCCTTCGCCCGATTGCGCGCCGGGAACCATCATCAGGTTTTCGCGGACCGTCATCGAGCCAAATTCATGTGCGATCTGAAACGTGCGCAGCAAGCCTTTGTGAAACAGCGTGTGCGGCTCGAGGCCAGTGATGTCTTCGCCATCCATCTTCACCCACCCACCAGAGGGCGGCAGGCGGCCGGCGATACAGTTAAACAGCGTGGTCTTGCCCGCCCCGTTCGGCCCAATCAGCCCGGTGATCGTCCCCTCACCGATGGTCATGGACGCGCCATCGACGGCCTTAAAGCCACCAAAGCTTTTGTGCAGATCGTGCACTTGGATCATGGGAAAACTCTCGGGTCAGATGTCTTAAAAATTCACGCGGCCCAACATGAATTGGGCCGCGCAAGTTATTGGTTTAGCGTCGAAATTAACGGAAGCGCACAGTCTCGATTGCGCCGTCCTGAATTTCGATCTCACGGTAGTTACCCGCGCTCTCACCGGGGCCGATCAGCTCAACGGCGGTCGCACCGACGTAGTTGATCTCTTCGCCCGCTTTCAGCAGTTCAATCGCCTTGGCCAACTCGCCAGGGAAGATCTCGGTGCCCGGCGCGTTTGCGACGTCCATCAAGTGACCCGCGTAGTCGGCGGATGCATTCGATCCGGCAGCTTCCATGGCCAACATCAGCAGGGCAGCGGCGTCATAGCTTTCAGGGCTGAACGCGCCTGTGCCATCGAAGCCGGCAGCTTCTGCGAGGCCGAGGAACAGTTCAGCACCTTCGCTGTCTGTGCCGGGGAACTGACCGAATGACCCGTTCAGGTCTGCGCCGATATCGTCAACCAACTGCTGACCAACCATGCCGTCGGGCAGGACGAATGTATCAAACGCACCGCTGTCGAGCGAGGCTTGGATGATGCCCTTGCCGCCTTGGTCAGTGTAGCCTGCAACGACGAGGACTTCGCCACCGGCAGATGCCAATGCCGCGACTTCAGCCGAGTAATCCGCTTTTCCGTCTTCGTGGGCTGCGTTGATTGTGACAGTGCCGCCAGCTTCTTCGTAAGCGGCTTGGAACGCGTCAGCCAGACCCTTGCCGTAGTCGTTGTTTGTGTATGTCAAGGCGACTTCGGTGATGCCGCGGTCGATCAGGACCTCAGTCATAACCACACCTTGGCGGGCGTCGGATGGTGCTGTGCGGAAGAACAGACCGTCGTCGTCAGCGGTCGACAGGCCCGGCGATGTGGCCGATGGGGATACCATCACAACACCGTTTGGACGGGCTACGTTTTGCAAAATCGCACCTGTGACGCCGGAACAATCCGCACCCATGATGCCGTGCACGCCGTCAGATGTGACCAAACGCTCGGCTGCTGCTGTAGCCGCCGCAGCGTCAATGCATGTGCTGTCCGCACGGATGCCTTCGACAGACGCGCCATCCAGCAATGTGCCAGCCTCGTTCACTTCGGCAATCGCCATCTCAGCGCCCGCACCCATTGCAGGTGTGATTGATTCGAGGGGGCCGGTGAACCCGAGGATGATGCCGATTTTGACGTCGCCTGTGTGGCCGTCCGCCATCGCACCCGTTGCCATCAAGGCTGTGGCCGCAGTGGCCATCAACAAATGTTTCATAAGTCTCTCCCATTTCGTATTTTTGTTCTGCGCGTGACGTTAGCCATTGGCAGCGCGAATGTGAAGCCAGATCGCTCGCACAGGTATCAGTATGACTTAAGGTCAATCACCCGGTGTTCCGGCCCGCATGACTGCCCCGTTCGCGGTAGGGCGTCGTGTCATAATGCGCGCGGTAACATTTCGAGAAATGCGACGGCGAGGCAAAGCCGCAGGCAAGCGCCACATTGATCACCGACATATCTGTCTGCATCAACAGGTTACGCGCCTTTTGCAGGCGCAACTCCATATAATATCGCTTGGGGCTGCGGTTCAGATAGCGGCGAAACAGACGCTCTAGCTGACGGGTCGACATGGACACATCACTGGCCAAAATCGACGGGCTGATCGGCTCTTCGATGGCGTGTTCCATCATCTGAATGACACGGCTGAGCTTGGGATGACGCACACCGATGCGCGTGGGGGTCGATAGACGCTGTTGGTCTTGGTCGGTGCGGATAGACGAATAGATCAACTGATCAGCCACCGAATTGGCGAGATCTTCGCCGTGGTCCTCGGCAATGATTTTCAGCATCAGATCAATCGACGCGGTGCCGCCTGCGGTGGTGATCCGGTTGCCATCAACGACAAACACCGACTTGCTCAGCGTCACATCCTCGAACTCTTCCAAGAAACTATCGTGGTTTTCCCAGTGGATGGTGGCCTTCTTGTGGTCCAGCAGGCCCGCTTTGGCGAGCGTATAGCCCGCAGTACATAGACCCGCGGTCACAACACCACGCCGGGCTTCGCGTCGCAGCCAATTGAGGATTTTCTTGGTCGTCGCGGCCTGCACATTCACACCGCCGCAGATCATCAGCGTATCGTCGCGGTTCAATTCGGTCAGATCGGAATGCAGATTAAACTCGATGCCCGCCGAGGACACAGCGCTTTCGCCCCCCTCACCGATGACCTGCCATGTGTAGATCTCGGCACCCGCCATGCGGTTGGCGATCCGCAAACATTCCACGGCGGAGGAAAAACACAGCATGGTGAAATCTTGCAGCAAGACGAACACAAACCGCTTTTGAGCGGGGGTGTTGGGTGCCATGGGCGCGCGGGCGGTGACTGTCTGGATCATCGTAAACACCAATACCACCGGGCAGGCGATGTCCCGGTCCGCAAAGCTTCAACAGGTTTAAGGTCATGTGACAAGACGTTTCAGCGCAAGCGCGCGCAGATTGTCGCAGCCTATCATCGCGGCACGGCTGTTGATTTTTTCGCATTGTGGCCCGCTCAGGGGTGGTTATACCTTGAGGCCGCGCATGTTAGCGCCAATACTATACAATTCACACGTCCATCATCGGAGAACGAGACAATGACACAGTGGCAAAAATCTGACTGGCGCAACAAGCCCCGGATCCAGATGCCCGATTATCTTGATGCAGCAGAGCTAAATGCCGTCGAGAGCCGTCTGTCATCTTATCCACCGCTGATTTTTGCAGGCGAGGCGCGCCGCCTGCGCGATAAGCTGGCCGCAGTATCCCGTGGCGATGCGTTTTTGCTGCAAGGCGGCGATTGCGCCGAGAGCTTTGCCGAGTTCAAAGCCGACAACATCCGCGACACATTCAAGGTCATGTTGCAGATGGCGATGGTCTTGACCTATGGCGCTAAAGTCCCAGTGGTCAAAGTAGGCCGCATGGCGGGGCAGATGGCCAAACCGCGTTCGGCACCGACAGAGACCGTCGACGGCGTAGAATTGCCCAGCTACCGTGGTGATATCATCAACGGGTTTGACTTTGATGCCGCCAGCCGGATCCCGGATCCCAAACGGATGGAGCAAGCCTATTTGCAGGCCGCCGCAACCCTGAACCTGTTGCGTGCCTTCTCGACGGGTGGTTTCGCCGATATGCACAAAGTCCACGCTTGGACACTTGGCTTTACCCAAGGCGACAACGCGGGCAAATATCATGAAATGGCGCAGCGGATTTCTGACACGCTCGATTTCATGGACGCCGCTGGTATCCGCGACGAGGCGAACAACACCGTCGAAACCGTTGATTTCTACACCAGCCACGAAGCGCTGCTGCTGGAATACGAAGAGGCGCTCTGCCGTCTCGACAGCACGTCCGGTCATTGGGTCGCAGGATCAGGTCACATGATCTGGATCGGTGATCGCACCCGTCAGCCTGATGGCGCGCATGTTGAGTTTTGCAAAGGCGTGCAGAACCCCATCGGCCTAAAATGCGGTCCGTCGATGACAACGGGCCACCTCAAATCGCTGATGGCAGCCCTCAACCCCGACAACGAAGCAGGGCGCCTGACCCTGATCGCGCGCTTTGGCGCAGGGTCTGTGGGCGAACATCTGCCCCGATTGGTCAAAGCGGTCCAAGAAGAAGGGGCCAACGTGGTCTGGACCTGCGACGCGATGCACGGCAACACGATCAAAGCGGCATCGGGATACAAAACCCGACCGTTCGAGAGCGTGTTGCGCGAAGTCCGGGAATTCTTTGGCGTCCACAACGCCGAAGGCACAATCCCCGGCGGCGTGCATTTCGAGATGACCGGCCAAGACGTTACCGAATGTACCGGCGGCGTTCGGGCTGTGACGGATGAAAACCTGTCGGATCGGTATCACACCGCCTGCGATCCGCGCCTGAACGCGTCTCAATCGCTGGAACTGGCGTTTCTCGTGTCAGAGGAATTGTCCGCGCGGCGCGAAAGCGTCCACAAAGCTGCCGCTGTCTAAGGAGCCGGACGGCGCGAATATATAAAAGGGTGCCGCGATCCCCATCGCGGCACCCTTTTTTGCATCCCCATGCAAATCTATTTAGCGGGAAACGACCAGCCGCAGATGCGTGGGCTTGTCTTCGGTGTTGGCCTTTGGACGTGGGGCTGGTTTCGCCAGCGTCGCGGCAGCGGCGTCAACCACGCGCAGCGGTGTCAGGTTCTTGCTTTTGCGCACCGGGCGCACATCGCGGGTCACTTTGTGTTCGCGGGCAGGGGGCATTGCAGACAACGGGTTTGGACCACAGCGATCAATCGTGGGCACGACCGATCCGGCTGGATGCCCTGTTTGGGCACCGACGAGGGTACGGCGGAAATCACCATCCTCTGGCAGATCAAACCGTAGGGTATTTCCAGCGGGCATGGTCTGGCGCGTGACCAAAACAGCAAGCGCACGGGCCACCACGCCCGCATTGTCGCGCATCGGCAAGATCAGCAGACGGGCTTCAATCGGCTTGCGACCCCACCCACGGGTCAGTTGCAGCGGAATTTCGACAAGTGCGGGATTGGCAAACGCCTCTTCCAGTTTCGTCGCAAACACGTCCCGGCTGCCCGGCGAGACAAGCACGGACAGCGGCATCCCGCGCATATCCATATCGAGCAAACCGTTGATCCGCTGACCCGCCAAACGCACACGTGCGATCCCGGCAGCCACACGTTCCAAGATCATCGTGTCGCCCAGCGCATCGGCAATCGCGCTCGGGTCAATGTCGCTGCGCGAGGGAAGCTCTGCGCCTTTGATCAGGCTGCGCCAGTAGCGCTCGACACGTGCCAATTGGGCCAAATCAGGGCGGCTGTCTGTGCGACGGCGTTGCGGAACCTGTGTTTCAATGGTTTGCTCGTTGTCAAAAAACATTTCAAAAAACCTCACTCGATACGATTACTGAAACCTCTATAGCGGGTTTAATTAGATTTTTCTTCACCTAAGAGTCGAAATGGTTAATCCCGAATTTGGAAACACTGGGGCAATTTTAGGACGATGGCCAAAAAACCCCACGTTTTTAACTTGAATCTGAACAGGCAACGGCGGCAAATGACGCAAACATGCCTTATGTGAGCCTCTATGTCCGATACACGCCGCGGCCTTTTGATCATTTTGTCCTCTCCTTCGGGGGCGGGAAAGACCACTTTGACACGTCGCTTGCGCGACTGGGATCCGTCGATCCAGTTTTCCGTGTCTGCCACCACACGCGCGCCGCGCACAGGCGAAGAGGACGGGCGTGACTACCATTTTCTCAGCGAGAACGCCTTCAAATCATCCGTCACCGAAGGCGAAATGCTCGAACACGCGCATGTCTTTGGCAATTTCTACGGCTCGCCCAAAGGCCCGGTGTCCGAGGCTATCGAGGCCGGGCGTGACGTATTGTTTGACGTCGATTGGCAGGGCGCGCAGCAGATCAAAAATTCGAGCCTTGGCCAACACGTGCTCTCAGTGTTCTTCCTCCCGCCATCCATCAAAGAGCTCCACCGCAGGTTGGTGTCACGCGGCCAAGACGACGCCGAGACCATCGCCAAACGCATGCTTAAAAGCTGGGACGAGATCAGCCATTGGGACAGCTACGACTATGTGTTGGTCAACGATGATCTCGATGCGACCGAAGCGCGTTTGAAAAGTATCGTCACAGCCGAACGCTTGCGCCGTAGCCAACAACCGGGGTTGCTCGATCACGTGCGTCACCTGCAATCCGAGTTCGAGGACATGCCATGACGCTCTATTCCTTGGACGGCGTGTCGCCCGTTGTGCCAGACAGCGACGATTGGTGGGTGGCCCCGGACGCCAATGTCATCGGTCGCGTCACGCTAGGGGCTGCAACCTCTGTCTGGTTCGGCACCACAATCCGGAGCGATAACGAGCCGATTACAATCGGGGCGGGGACGAATATCCAGGAAAGCAGCGTCCTGCATTCCGATATGGGGTTCCCGCTCACCATCGGGCAGGGCTGTACTATTGGCCATAAGGCAACCGTTCACGGCTGCACGCTGGGCGACAACGTCCTCATCGGCATGGGGGCCACGATCCTCAACGGGGCGGTGATCGGCGACAATTGCCTGATCGGGGCAGGGGCGCTGATTACCGAAGGCAAAGTCATCCCGTCGGGATCATTGGTCATGGGCGCGCCGGGCAAAGTGGTGCGCGAACTGGAAGAGGCCGCGATCGACGGCTTGCGGGCGTCGGCTTTGAACTACCAGCAGAACGCCATCCGATTTCGGGGAGGCCTAAAGCCAGTTTAGCGCATAAACTGCGGACGCATCGCCTGAAATATCACCGCCGCCGCGACATTCGCTAGATTGAGCGAGCGAACCCTTTTATCGGGCATCGGCAGATGAAACGTGCGGTCCTCCATCCCGTCTAGGATACTGCGCGGCAACCCCGCAGATTCGCAGCCAAACACCAGATAAGCATCATCTGGGTAGTCGGGCGTGTAAAAGCTCTGCGCTCCATGCTCCTCAAAGAAATGCAGCGCCTCGCGCGGTGGATTGCGGTCCGCAATAAAGCTGGCCCAATCGTCGTATTCGCTTAAATTCACGTGCTTCCAATAATCGGTCCCTGCACGGCGCACCGCCTTTTCATCCAGCGAAAACCCATAGGGTTTGATCAAGATCAGTTCCAGATTGAGCGCCACACAGGTCCGCCCAATAGCCCCCGTGTTATAGGGGATTTCGGGGGTCACGAGGACCATTTTCATCTGTTTGTCAGTCATCACGCAGCAGTGCTCGCTCATAGTCTCAGACATGTTGTCGTCGCATGGCAGCACGGGGATCACAACGCTCCGCGGCAATCGGCTTTCCTCGCGCGCAGCATTCCCCTAAACCTGCTGCCATGAAAACACCTACATCCCTTGTTCGCCGCACCGCGTGGCCCACGTCCACCTCTGCGCCTGTTGTCACGCCGCTTCAGCCGTCGGTTGTCTACGCATCCCCCGATCCTGATGCACTTGATGCGCAATATGACGATGCCAGCGGGTTCACATACGCGCGCGAAGGGCACCCGAACGCCGAAGTCTTAGCGGCCAAGATCGACATGCTCGAAGGCGCGCAGGGCGGCTTCATAACAGGATCGGGCATGTCTGCGATATCGGCGATGTTTCTGGGGCTGTTGAAGGCGGGCGATCATGTGGTCGGCGGTGATCAGCTTTATGGGCGCACGCTGCGGATGATGACGCAGGATTTGCCGCGCCTTGGGATCACCACCAGCCTGGCGGACCCGACCGATGCCGCCGCCATAGTGGCAGCCATCCGGCCCGAGACGCGGCTGGTTCTGGTCGAAGTGATCTCGAACCCCACGATCCGGCTCGCGGATATGGAGGGGATCATAGCGGTCTGCCGTGAAAAGGGCGTGCTGTTGGCGGTCGACAACACATTCACCACGCCGCGCATGTACCAGCCGCTGACCGCAGGGGCCGACATCGTTATTCATTCCGTGACCAAGCTGTTGGCGGGGCATTCCGACGCGACCTTGGGTTATATCGCGGCGCGCGATCCTGATCTGACATCTGCCATGATGGCCGCGAACGTCACATGGGGTCTGACGCCCAGCCCGTTTGATTGCTGGCTGGCGGAACGCGGCTTGCACAGCTTTGATCTGCGGTTTGACCGGGCCGAGGACAACGCCCGTAAACTGGCGCAGGCCCTGTCAGACATGCCCGGTATCGCGCGGGTGATCTATCCGGGCAGCGCCAGCCATCTCGACCACAACCGTGCGCAGGCGCTGTTTGGCGCGCGCGCAGGCAATATGCTGTCGTTTGAGCTGACAGGCGGGCGGGAGGCGGCCAATGCCTTCACCCGTTCAGCGTCACAGATCGCCTTCGCGCCAACCTTGGGCGATGTGGGCACAACGCTTTCGCACCCGGCGTCCTCCTCGCACCGCGCATTGACGCCCGACGCGCGCACCGCCATGGGCATCAGCGAAGGGTTCTTCCGGGTTTCTGTGGGGATCGAGGACGCGGATATGCTGATCGCGGAAATCGACATTGCAGCACAGGCCGCAGCCCGCGCGTAACGCACAACAGGCCCCCTCCATGTCGCATCCCGATGCCATAGCCATTTTGTCAGCGCTGCCCATGCCCGCCATCCTCATCGACGGGGATGGGCGGATCACCGGGGCCAACGCGGGCGCCGAAGGGATGTTTGGGACAGCACTGACACAGCGCCATCACGTCACAATCCTGCGCCAACCAGCCCTCATAAAAACCATCGAAGACACCGCACGCGACGGCACCCGCCGCATCAGCCGCTACCTCAACGCTAGCCAACAGGGTGATACGACGTGGCGGGCGGTCGTCTCTGCCGTGCCCGCCCCATCTGACATTGCCCAAATCCTCGTCATTTTCGAGGACATCACAGCCCAAACGCAGGCGTCCCAAGCGCGCCGCGAATTCGTCTCCAACGTCAGTCACGAATTGCGCACGCCGCTGACTGCCGTGTTAGGCTTTGTGGAAACACTACGCGGGGCTGCACGCGACGACCCTGCAGCGCGGGACAGGTTTCTGGGCGTGATCGAGGATGAAGCGCGGCGCATGGCGGATCTGGTGCAAGACCTCGCCTCGCTCAGCCACGTCGAAGAGCAGGGCCGCCAGCGCCCCCAAGGCTCGGTCAATCTCTCGACACTCATCGCGGATGTTCTGGCCTCACTCTCGCCGGTGCTGGACGCGGCAGGGGTGACGATACGGACCGCGCTGCCTGCGGGCGATATCACGGTGCCGGGGGAGGCGACGCAGCTCAAACAGGTTGTCATTAATTTGGTCGAAAACGCCGCGAAATACGGCGCGGCGCAGGGCGAGATCACGCTGCGCCTGACGCCTGCCGCACCCGACCCGCAGTTGATCGTGCCCGCCGTTTGCCTATCTGTCACGGATCATGGTGACGGTATCCCCGCCCATGCCATCGCGCGGCTCACCGACAGGTTCTACCGTCTCGACAGTCATAGATCCCGCGAGGTCGGTGGCACCGGGCTGGGGCTGGCGATCGTCAAACATATCCTGAACCGGCACCACGGGCGGCTGCAAATCGACAGCGTTCAGGGGCAGGGCAGCACATTTTCTGCCATTCTTCCCGCAGCTTAACACGTCTTGACCGCTTTGCCGTAAAATCGAGATTGACGGGTCGGGACATTTCATGCGAACAGTTTTGCAACCGGTTGCAATATGACCGTACGTTGGGAGGCGTGGATGGCTGAGATTGGCATTGGCATCGTGGGCGGCGGCTACATGGGCAAGGCGCATGCGGTCGCAATGTCGTCTGTGGGCGCGCTGTTTAACACCGCCCTGCGCCCGCGTCTCGAAATGGTCTGCGCCACCTCTGATGCCTCTGCGGAACGCTACCGCGCAGCCTACGGATTTGCGCGCGGCACCAGCGATTGGCGGGCTTTGGTCAATGATCCAGCCGTCGAGGCCATCGTTATCGCCTCCCCCCAAGACACCCACCGCGAGATCGCCGAAGCAGCCTTTGCCCTCGACAAACCGGTGTTCTGCGAAAAACCACTAGGTCGCGATGTCACCGACAGCCGCGCGATGGTTCAGGCCGCCGAAGCGTCTGGGGTCATCAACATGTCCGGCTTCAATTACATCCGCACGCCCGCCTCGCAATACGCGCGGCAACTGCTGGCCGAGGGGGCAATCGGCGAGATCACAGGCTTTCGGGGCGAACATACCGAAGATTTCCTCGCCGACCCCGACGCTCCCGCCACATGGCGGACGCGGGGCGTGGCCAACGGCTGCATGGGCGATCTCGCGCCGCATCCGATCAACGCAGCCCTCGCCCTGATGGGGCCTATCGACAGCCTGCTCGCCGAGGTGGAAACCGTTTTCAAAACCCGCCCCGGCGGCGAGGTCACCAATGACGATCACGCACATATCTTGTGTCGGTTCGCCAACGGTGTGCTCGGCACCATCTACGCCAGCCGCGTCTCTATGGGCCGCAAAATGGGCTACGCCTACGAGATCACAGGCTCCAAGGGCGCAATCCGCTTCGACCAAGAGGACCAAAACGCCCTGCACCTCTACCGCGCCGAGGGGCCAGAGGCACAGCGCGGTTTCACCAAAATCCTCACTGGCCCCGCACACCCCGACTACGAGCCGTTCTGCCTCGGGGCGGGACACGGCACAGGCTACCAAGACCAGATCATCATCGAAGCCAAGGATTTCCTCACCGCCATCCACTCTGCCAAAAACATCTGGCCCACATTCCGCGATGGAATGGAGGTCAACCAAATCGTCGCCACAGCCCTCGCGTCCTCGGACGCCAAGGCATGGCTCAACGTCTCTGACTTTTAGGACACATCTATGACCATCCGTATCGGCAACGCCCCCTGTTCTTGGGGCATCGAATTCGCATCCGACCCCGCATACCCCACATGGCAGCACGTGCTAGAGCAATGCGCAGGCGCAGGCTACAAAGGCATCGAGCTTGGCCCCATCGGCTACATGCCCGAAGACCCCGTTGTTTTGGCCCCCGAGCTTGCCAAAAACGATCTGTCAATCATCGGCGGCGTTGTCTTCCGCCCGTTCCATGATGCAGGCAAATGGGACGAAGTCCTAGATGCCTCCAAACGCACCTGTGAAGCATTGGTGGCCCATGGCGCGGAGCATCTCGTGCTGATCGACAGCATCTCGCCCCGCCGCGCGCCAACAGCAGGCCGCGCCGACGAAGCTGAGCAGATGGATGACGCTGAATGGGCAGCCTTCCGCGACCGCATCGCGACAGTCGCCAAGATGGGGGCAGAAGACTACGGTCTCACCGTCGGCATGCACGCCCACGCAGGCGGCTTTATCGACTTTGAACCCGAACTAGAACGCCTGCTGTCCGAGGTCGACGAAAGCATCCTCAAGATCTGTTTCGACACAGGCCACCATTCCTACGCAGGCTATGATCCGGTCGCGTTCATGAAGCGCCACATGGAACGCATCAGCTACATGCACTTCAAAGACATCGACCCCGCCGTAAAGGCCGACGTCGTCGCCAACCGCACCGATTTCTACAAAGCCTGCGGGCAGGGCATCTTTTGCAACCTCGGCCAAGGCGACGTCGATTTCCCCGCCGTCCGCCAAGTGCTGCACGATGCAGGGTTCGAGGGCTGGTGTACGGTCGAGCAGGATTGCGACCCATCCATGCCCGGCACCCCGCTAGAGGACGCGCAGGGCAACCGCAAATACCTCGAATCCATCGGATTTTAACACATGCGCGTGCGCATCGGTTGTGCACGTCGTGTGTACGCGCTGTGTACTGCAAAAATTAGGCTTTTACGGCAAAGGTTAACGATATGACGAAACTAAAATGGGGCATGATCGGTGGCGGCGAAGGCAGCCAAATCGGTCCGGCACACCGCCTTGGATCAGGCCTCGACGGTCTGTTTGAATTCTCCGCAGGCGCCCTCGATCACCGCCCCGAGCAGGGCATCGACTACGGCCAGCGTTTGGGCTTGGGCGACCGGGCATATGGCTCATGGCAGGACATGCTGGAGGCTGAGAAAAAGCGTGATGACCGCGTCGATTTGGTGACAGTTGCCACGCCAAATTCCACGCATTTTCAAATCACTAAGGCGTTTTTGGAAGGCGGGTTCAACGTGCTGTGCGAAAAGCCGATGACCATGACCGTCGAAGAAGGCGAAGAGATCGTCGAGATCACCAACAAGACCGGTAAAATCTGCGCCGTCAACTACGGTTACACCGGCTATTCGCTCGTCCGCCACATGCGCGCCATGGTCGCGCGCGGTGACATCGGCAAGGTCCGTTTGGTCAAATGCGAATTCGCCCACGGCCACCACGCCGACGCCACCGACGCCGACAACCCCCGCGTCCGCTGGCGCTACGACCCCGCACAAGCCGGCGTCTCAGCCCAATTCGCCGACTGCGGCATCCACGCCCTGCACATGGCCAGCTTCGTGACGGGGCAAGAGGTCGAGAGCCTGAGTGCCGATACGGTTTCTTGCATTGATGTCAGAACCTTGGAGGACGACGCTCAGGTCAATTTTCGCATGGATGGCGGCACTGTTGGGCGTCTTTGGACCAGCTCAATCGCGCTGGGAAATCAGCATGGCTTGAGCATCCAAGTCTTCGGTGAGACGGGTGGTCTTCGGTGGGCGCAAGAGCAGCCAAACCAGCTCTACTACATGCCGCTTGGCAAGCGTTTGGAGATCATTGAGCGCGGCGAGGACAATCTATCGCCCGAAGCAGACCGCACCAGCCGCGTGACCGTGGGCCACGCTGAGGGGATGCCGCTCGCCTTCGCCAACATCTACACCGATCTGGCCGAGGCGATCAGCGCGCGCAAAGAAAGCCGCACAATGGATCCGGCGGCGAACCTCTACCCGCGTGCCGAAGACGGGTTGCGGTCAATGGCGGCAGTGTTCGCTGTCGCGGACTCAGGCAAATCTGACGGCAAATGGGTCGATGCGCGTCCGCCGATGTTCCGATAAATGATTGAAGAGGCGCAGTAATCCTGCGCCTCTTATTCGGCTGGCACGGCCCATGTGAGGTTCGCCCAAAGAGTTTCCCACACAGCGCCTGACGCCTCTGCCAGCCCGTCTGACGGCTCACGCAACACGACCGCATCGGCCATATAGCTGTAGCCCGCACGCACCGGCAACATTGCAACGCCATCGGTATTTGTGCGGTGCAGGGTGATCGTCACTGTGCCATCCGCCGCCTTTTCAAACAGCTCGACCTGCTCGTTCGCGCGCACGGTGTTTTGGTAAAATAGGCGCACTGGCATCCCAGCCGAGACATCATCGGTGTAGGGGTTGGCGAGGGCTACAAGCTCGGTTTCCATACCGGTGCGAAAATCGGCCCCCGCGGCAGCGCCGACACCGATCAAGGTCTTGGAATACCGACTATAAACCTCAAAAAAATCAGCCTCAGGTAGCCCGCGCGCATCATGCAAAGGGCGGATATCCCCGAGGTCCTTGTGGTCAATAAACCTCTGAAATTTTTCCCATTCCGCGTAGTTCAGCGTGGCTGGCTGGGCCACATACCCGACCACATGCAAGCCGTCACCAAGAGGGGGCATCTCCAGCGCAGGAGATTGACCGATTCGTCCCTCGACAGCGGCGCTGACACCGTTTGAAAAATACTGAAAAGCGGCGATACGGTCTGGAAAATAAGCGACCCGCGCCCCTTCAAATTCCTGCCCATTGACAAGGTTGCCTTCAAGAGTAGCTTGCGGCGCAATCAGGTAGTCCAGAGGCTCGATCCAAAATTCGTGCGCTTGGACGGGCAAGCTGATCATTGAGATCAGCGCAGACAGGGACAGGGCGGCAATACGCATGACAAACTCCATTTGGGACAGTGCTAAGGTTAGGTTTACAGGCGTGTTGTCAAGCGTGGTGGTGATGCTGGTGGCCTTTGTCAGCATCGCACAGGCGCACGAGGTGTTCCCAACAATCATTGATATGCGCCAAGACGGCGACACCTTGGTTTTTGAGATGGGCCCAGAGGTGGGCGCCAATCTCGAGAGCTTTGTCGCAGGCATTGACCTGGCGGAGATCACCGACACGGACGAGGCCAACGAGGCCGAGCGCTACGACACGCTGCGGGCCCTGTCCGCCGATGAATTCGAAGAGGTCTTTCGCGATTTTTGGCCTGTTATGGCGGAGAATATCTCTGTCACCGCCGACGGCGTGCCGCTGACTTTGACCCTCACGGATGTAAATATCCCCGAGCCGGGCGATGTTGAGATCATTCGCCCCTCTACCGTAACGTTCGGGGCGTCGCTGCCTGCCGGGGCTGAGGCGGTCGCGTTCGAGTGGGACCGGTCTTATGGCGGCGTGGTTTTGCGTCAAACGGGTGTTGATTTGCCCTACGACGGGTTTTTGACGAACGGTGAGGGCACGGGCGAGATTGCTCTGGCAGGTGGATCACAGGCGGGGCCGTTCGAGACGTTTTTGAACTATATCCCAACCGGGTTCGATCACATTGTGCCAAAGGGTCTCGATCACATCTTATTCGTTTTAGGGCTGTTTTTTCTATCGTCACGCTGGTCGTCATTGC
The DNA here is from genome assembly GCA_937931795.1 of uncultured Paracoccaceae bacterium. Taxonomy (GTDB): domain Bacteria; phylum Pseudomonadota; class Alphaproteobacteria; order Rhodobacterales; family Rhodobacteraceae; genus JALZWD01. The sequence continues at coordinate 341 of CALHAP010000162.1, read as the reverse complement.
TGTGGCAAATCTCGGCGTTCACTCTGGCGCATACGCTGACGCTGGCGGCCGCCTCGTTGGGCTATATCGTCGTGCCCGGCAGCATCGTCGAGCCGTTGATCGCATTGTCGATCGTCTATGTGGCCATTGAGAATATCTATAGCGATGGTCTCAGCCGCACCCGCCCGTTTGTTATCTTTGGCTTTGGGTTGTTGCATGGGTTGGGGTTTGCCAGCGTGCTCGCGGAATTTGGCTTGCCTGAGGGAACATTTATCCCGGCCCTTATCGGCTTTAACGTCGGCGTCGAAGTGGGCCAATTGGCGGTTATCGCGGTTGCATATCTGTGTGTGCGCGGGGCAATT
>CALHAP010000161.1 GCA_937931795.1 uncultured Paracoccaceae bacterium | reverse complement strand
TTTGGGCCAGCAATTGACCGAATGGCCCTCAATCATCCCGACCGAACACATGCCCCTGCGCGCGGGCATGGTGCTGACGTTGGAACCCTCGATCACGACATCTCCGGGCAAGCTGTTGGTCCACGAAGAAAATATCGTGATTACACAAACGGGGGCCGCATGGCTGAGCACCCCGTGCCGCGATCTCGCGGTGATCCAATGAGCCCGCTGCCCTACACGCTGGACATATCCACAACGCCCAAGCTCGGGTTGATCGTTTTGCAGGCGGACGAGACGATTGAACACGAGATGCGGCACCTAATGCCACAATACACCGCGCTGCACGTCAGCCGCGTTCCATCAGGCACGGCTGTGACGCCCGACACCTTGGCCGCGATGGCAGATCATCTGACCCGAGCGGCCAGCCTGTTTCCGCGCGGGATGTGCTTTGACGCTTTGGGCTACGCCTGCACGTCGGGGGCTGCGCATATCGGCACCGACCGCATCGCGGACCTCGCACGCGCAGGTGCAGACGCAGCCGCCGTCACGGACCCAATCACAGCGCTGATCGCCGCTTGCCGGACGCTCGGCCTATCGCGGATCGGCTTCGTGTCGCCGTATATCGGCAGCGTTTCCGCCCCGATGCGCGATATCCTACGGGATCAAAGCATCGACACACCCGCCTTTGGCAGTTTTGAGCAATCCGATGAGAGCACAGTCGTGCGCATTGACGCCGCCTCTTTGGTCGATGCGGGCGCGCAAGTCGCGGTCCAAGCCCCAGTTGACGCGCTGTTTCTCAGCTGCACAAACCTGCGCACGCTGTCTGCAATACCCGCTCTGGAAGACAGGCTCGGCATACCGGTGATGTCGAGCAATCTGGTATTGGCATGGCATATGGCGCAGCTGACGGGCACGAACGTCATATCACCGTCGCGGTTTTTACGCGAGTAGTCAGGCCGCAGGCCGCCAAATATTCACCCCAGCGCCGCCAGCCGCGCTTCTTGGCGCGCGATCAGGCGGTCGACTTCGGCCATGGCGCGCGGGCCTAGGTCCGCGCCGGGTTTGCGCAGGGTCGCGTGGGCGATCGCACCGCGTTTGGCCAAGATATATTTGCGAATGGCGAGACCAGCACCCGGTTGGCTCTCGTAGCGCACCAGCGGCAGGTAGGCGTCAAAGATATCCTGCATCCGGTCGTGATCGCCAGCGCCGTGCAGACGCACGACCTCCGCCATCATTTCAGGATAGGCGAACCCGGTCATGGCACCGTCCGCGCCGCGTCCCATTTCCTCGGTCAAAAACTGCCCGCCATTTCCGCAGAGGATGGAAATCCGGCGCGAACCGGCATTTGAAGCGTCTCGCAGCGTGGATATTTTATCCAACCCCGGCCAATCTTCGTGCTTGAGCATCACGCAGGTGGGGCAGTCTTCGAGTATTCGCAAGATCACCGAGGGCGCGATTTGCACGCCTGTCACCAGCGGAAAATCCTGCAAAACCCACGGCGTCTCGCCCAGCATCTGGGCCACCGTCCGGTAGTATCCCACAATCTGATCATCGGTGCGCAGGGTGCTAGGTGGGGCCACCATCACGCCCGCAGCACCTGCGTCCATTGAGGCGGCGGCGAGCGATTGCATTGCCGCAAACCCCGGTTGCGAGACGCCCACGATCACCGGCACCTGCGCGCGCGCCACGACGCGGCGCACCACCGCGATGCTTTCGTCCGCCGACAGCTTGCCCGCCTCGCCCATAATCCCGAGGATCGTGAGGCCCGTGCATCCGTGTTCAGCGTAGAAATCAACCATGCGGTCCACACTGTCAAAGTCCACGGCCCCATCGGGCAAGAACGGGGTCACGGCGATCGTAAAGACGCCCTTGGCGGTTTCATCCAGCATGTTGTGTCCTCTCATATCCCAACGCCACTTGGCCCAGCGCCATGCTCGCGCCCGCTTGGCACGGCTCGACCACGGGCAATCCGGTGGCCTGCTCTATGGCTGCGCGATAGGCGGCCATCCCGGCACAGCCCATGATCAAAACATCTGCTCCGTCGTCGTCGCGCAGCCGCTCGCCACAAGTGATCATCGCCTCCAGGGTGCTCTGTTCCTTGACCAAATCCTGCACACCTATACCAATCGCGCGGTCCGCCGCCAAACGATCCAGCACACCCATCGCCCCGAACGCCCGCAAGTGCCGGGGGATCGACGCAGGCAAGATTGAGATCACCCCGAACCGTTGCCCCAACGTCAGCGCCATGGTCACGGCACATTCTTGAATGCCCATAACCGGCACCTTCACTTCATCGCGCAGGGCATGCAGACCGGGATCACTAAAACAGGCCACGACAAAGGCCGCCGCGCTGTCTTCCAATTCATGCGCAAGGCTCAACAGCGGTGCAATCGTCAGATCGCTCTCTCGTTGGGTCTCAATCGCCTCTGGCCCTTCTTCCAAGGTCACACAGCGAATGGACAACCCTAAATGGCGCAGCGGCTCCATGGCCATGTCGATCCCTGCCGTGACGCGCACCGAAGAATTCGGGTTTATGACGATGATTGATTTGCTCATAGTGTGCCCCCACCTGATGTCTCGCGATCTTGGCCCAAAATTTAGCCGAGGCCAACACCCAGCATGGGCCGCGCGCACCATTGCCCTTGCCCCGGTTCAGCAACACAATTTGAACCGTCCACAATTACGACGCCCCGCGCGATGACGACTTCGGGCCAGCCTGTCACAGAGTGCCCCTCCCACGGGTTATAGCCCACATTATCGTGCAAATCATCGGCCCCATATGTGACGCACATCACCGGATCCCAGATCACAAGGTCCGCATCCGCACCCACCTCAATCCGCCCCTTAGCGATCAATCCATGCAATTGCGCAGGCCGGGTGCAGCATTGCGCAACCATCTGCTCTAGCGGCAGCCCACGCCGCTGGTAGGCGTCAAACATCAACGGCATCCGCGTCTCCAGCCCCGGCATCCCGTTGGCGATCTGCGGGAAGGTCGGATTTGGCCCTACCGACAGTTTGCCCGTCTCGTCAAAGCGGTAGGGCGCATGATCCGATGACACCAGATCGAGCGTCCCGTCCGATAGCCCACCCCACAGCGCCTCGACATCCGCCGCATTACGTTGCGGCGGCGAGCACATCCATTTGGCCCCCTCGACACCATCGCGGTCGAGGACATCCATAGTGGACAGCAGATAATGCGGACAGGTCTCGGCCCAAACGGGCGCACCACGCGCTTTGGCCCGGCGCACGGCATCAAGGCTCTCGGCGCAGGAGATATGAAACAGCATCACAGGCTGCGCCATGTATTCGGCAAAGCGACACATCCGCTCGACTGCCTCGACCTCGGCCAGTCGAGGGTGCGACAGCGCGTGGTGTTTGGGGGCGATCATGCCGCGTGCCAGCAGATTGGCCTTGGCGTGGCTCAGGATCGCGTCGTTTTCCGCGTGGACACAAACCAACGCGCCCGACGCCTTCGCCGCCCCCATCACCCGCAGGATCGTCGCGTCATCCACTCCGATGTTGTAGGTCGTGAACAGCTTTATCGAGCGATGACCTGCGGCGGCCAGCTCGGCCAGATCATCCTCCAAATGCGGCACGCTCGGGTCGGCCACGATGATGTGAAACGCGTGGTCGATCATCGCGCCGCGGGCGGCTAGGGCCGCATAATCGCCCACCGCATCGCGCAACCGCTGGCCCTTGGCTTGGGCGGCAAAGCTGACGACTGTCGTTGTCCCGCCATAGGCCGCCGAGCGTGTCGCCGTCTCCCACGTGTCGGCGTTCATCAGACCCATGCCGGACATCTGCTCGATGTGTGCATGGACATCGACGCCGCCGGGCAGGATCAATTTGCCATGCGCGTCAATCTCACGGGTGGCACTACCGCTGATGTCACCGATTTGTGCAATCTGCCCATCATGCACGGCAATATCAGCAGCAAACCGACGATGGGCCGTCACCACTTCACCGCCACGCAGTATCATATCAAAGGTCATGACTGAAAGATGCCGCCGATTGGCCGACATCACCAGCGCAAAGTCAGCCTAGCTTGCCCGCCAAGCCGTCCTCG
>CALHAP010000160.1 GCA_937931795.1 uncultured Paracoccaceae bacterium | reverse complement strand
GGTTGACGACCAAATTGCCGTCGGCTTCCGAATAGGTCACGCCTGCGACTGTCACAGTCAGCGTCTCGCCGGGGGCAAGTGTCGCCGATCCGGTGATCTCTGGCGTGGTGTCGCTGGTGGTTTGCGCATCCACTGAGGCCGCCGCAGGGGCTGCGGTGTCGATGGTGAGCTCGCTCGCGGAGGTGTCCGTCGTGCTGTTGCCAGCCGCGTCGGTCACTGTCGCTTCGACCTCATAGGTGCCGTCTGCCAACGGTGTGGCGGGCGTCAGGCTCCAGGTGCCGTCGGGGTTGACGGTCAAATTGCCTGCGTCTTCCGAATAGGTCACGCCATCAAGCGTCACGGTCAGTGTCTCACCGGGGGCCAAGGTCGCAGAGCCCGTCACTGTGGGCGTGCTGTCGTTGGTGTCGGCTGCATCAACCGATGGGGCGGCGGGCGCTGTTGTGTCGACGGTGATCTCATCGCTTGATGTATCTGTCGTGCTGTTGCCAGCCGCGTCGGTCACTGTCGCTTCGACCTCATAGGTGCCGTCTGCCAGTGGGGCCGCCGGTGTCAGGCTCCATGTGCCGTCCGCGTTGACCGTCAGATTGCCGTCGGCTTCCGAATAGGTCACGCCATCAAGCGTCACGGTCAGTGTCTCGCCGGGCGCCAAGGTTGCAGAGCCCGTCACTGTGGGTGTGGTATCCGCAGTATCGGCGGCATCAACCGATGGGGCCGCAGGATCTGTCGTGTCGATCACGACCTCGCCTGAGGAGGCATCATCGGTGCTGTTGCCCGCCGCGTCTGTCACGGTGGCTGTGACGTCGTTGGCCCCCTCGGGAAGTGGATCCGTTGGTGTCAGGCTCCAAGTGCCATCGGCGTTGACGGTTAGGTTTCCGTCCTCTTCCGAATAGGTCACGCCACCGACAGTCACCGTCAGTGTCTCGCCGGGGGCAAGTGTCGCAGATCCGGTAATCTCGGGCGTGGTGTCGCTGGTGGTTTGCGCGTTGACCGAGGCCGCAGCGGGATCTGTCGTGTCTATCACGATCTCGCCTGAAGAGGCATCATCTGTGCTGTTGCCAGCCGCATCTGTCACCGTGGCCACAACATCCGTGACGCCTTCGGGCAGCGGTGTGGCGGGTGTCAGGCTCCAAGTGCCATCAGGGTTGACGACCAAATTGCCGTCGGCTTCCGAATAGGTCACGCCTGCGACTGTCACAGTCAGCGTCTCGCCGGGGGCAAGCGTGGCAGACCCGGTGATCTCTGGCGTGGTATCGCTGGTGGTTTGCGCGTTGACTGAGGCTGCCGCAGGATCTGTGGTGTCGATGGTAATCTCATCGGCGGAGGTGTCCGTGACGCTGTTGCCTGCCGCATCGGTGACGGTGGCCACGACTTCATAGGTGCCCTCGGCCAGTGGTGTGGCCGGTGTCAGGCTCCAAGTGCCGTCCGCGTTGACGACCAAATTGCCGTTCGCTTCCGAATAGGTGACACCGTCTAATGTGACTTCGAGCGTGTCGCCCGCCGCAAGGCTTGCTGTGCCTGTGACCTCGGGCGTCGTGTCATTTGACGCGGCCGCATCGACGGTGGGCTGAGGGGTGGCGGTTGTGTCGATGACGATCTCGCCTGCTGAGGCGTCTGTTGTGGCATTGCCCGCCGCATCGGTCACGGTGGCCATCACATCATAGGTGCCTTCAGCCAATGGTGTCGCGGGTGTCAGGCTCCAGTTGCCTGCCGCATCCACAACCAAATTGCCGTTGTCTTCCGAATAGGTCACGCCGTCGAGCACGACCTCAAGTGTCTCGCCCGCCGCCAAGGTGGAGGTGCCGGAGACTGTGGGGGTTGTGTCATTGGTGAGCGCGCTTGTGACGGTCGGGGCCGCTGGGGCCACCGTGTCGACGACGATCTCATTGCTGGAGGCGTCTGTCGTGGCATTGCCCGCCGCATCGGTGACGGTGGCCACGACTTCGTAGGTGCCGTCGGTCAGGGCCGTTTCTGGTGTCAGGAGCCATGTGCCATCGGGGTTGACGGTCAGGTTGCCGTTGGCTTCCGAATAGGTGACGCCGTCGAGGGTCACTTCCAGTGTCTCGCCATCCCCCAATGTGGCCGAGCCTGTGACCAATGGAGTTGTGTCGTTGGTGGCGCCATCATCCACGACCGCTGCTGCAGGCGCGGTTGTGTCGATGACAATCGCATCCTCGGCGGTATCGGTGGTGGTGTTGCCCGCCGCATCCGTGACAGTGGTCACGATGTCATAAGACCCTTCGGCCAGAACTGTGGTCGGTGTCAGGCTCCAGGTGCCGTCGGGGTTGACGACCAAATTGCCGTTCGCTTCCGAATAGGTGACACCGTCGAGGGTCACTTCCAAAGTCTCGCCGTCGCCCACAGGCGTTGTTCCGGTCACTGTGGGGGTGGTGTCATTGGTGTTTTGGGCATCGACGGTCGCGGCGTCAGAGGCCGAGGAATCAATCACAATCTCATCGGTTGATGTATCTGTGGTGGCGTTGCCTGCCGCGTCTGTGACGGTGGCCACAATTTGATAGGTGCCATCATCCAGCGGTGTCTCTGGGGTCAGGCTCCAGGTGCCATCGGGGTTAACGGTCAAATTGCCGTTCGCTTGCGAATAGGTGACGCCGTCGAGGGTCACTTCCAAAGTCTCGCCATCTGCCAGATCAGCGGTGCCCGTCACTGTGGGCGTGCTGTCGTTGGTCAGGGCCGCGTCCACAGTGGCCGCACCGGGGGCTGTGGTGTCGATCGCCCCACCGCTGGTGTCTGTGGCGTCCGCGGTGTTGCCGGCGGCATCGGTGACGGTCGCAGTGACAGAGACCGGACCTTCGGACAGCGCGTTCTCGTCGGGGATCTGCAAGGACCAGACACCGGTGTCGGGATCAATGGTCAGATGACCGTCACCCACGGTGTAGGTCACGCCGTTCACCTCAACGCTCAGCGTCTCGCCGTCTGCGAGCATCGCTGTGCCCGTGATCACTGGGGTTGTGTCGTTGCTGTCGCCCAAAGCATCAATGGTTGGGGTCGCAGGCGGGGTGTTGTCCACCGTGGTGTCTTCGGGACCACTGGTGTTGCCATCGCCATCGGTCTGCGTGGCGGTCACAACAACGCCATCGGCAATCGGGCTGTCGGGCGTGAACGTCCATGTGCCGTCGTCCCCCACAACCGTGGTCGCATCGGCCACACCGTCACCGTCCAGATCAAGGTTGATGGTCGAGCCTGCAACACCGGACCCGCTCAAATCATTTCCATCGGTCTGATCAATCGTCGGATTTGGCACAACCGGACCCGCATCACTGCCCCCGGCCAGGATCAGCGCCGCACCGGCCAGACCCGCCAGACCAAGACCACCGCCCAATCCGCCAGCCGCCGCTGGCACAACGCCCGCGCCAAGATCAAAGATCAGACCCGTCGCCACATCCGCAGAAGCCTGCGTGCCCGCAATCGCCACATTGACGATCTGACCGTCGTTGCTGAGGAACAAACGGTGCGTCGCATCGCCCGGCAGATCCGCAAAAAAGTTCACAACGCAAACAACTTCACCATCCGCAAGCGTGATCAAAAGGTCATCACCGCGCCGCGCGTAGCCCGCAACATCCTCAGCATCAAGATGCATCGACACGTCCTGAGGAACATCACGAGACACCTCAACGTGAATGGCCTCAATCTGCTGAACGTCACTCTCAACGCCCTGATCATCAATTCGAAACTGTACGGTCATGGTATGGTCCTCTGGTCGGGTTGCACGCAGCAAAAAGTTTTCGTCGTGCGTTTCACATTATGGTGAACACGAAAGCACGCGAAATGTGTTCAATTTTTGACATAAGTGACGATTGTTTCGATTTTGTCACCAAAAATTCCGAACCGCAGAGGAGTGTGAGCAAAACGGCACAAGCCGTTTGAGCCCGTAAAACTTGCCATCCAAGGGTCGTTTGGTTGGCGGTTGCCTTATTTATATAAGTAAAACTGATCCTAGATCAGTCTTCCTCGTCGCCCCACTCCAGCTCCCAGCGATCCCAGAAGAAATGCGCGGCCTGTTCTGCGATGTCATCAATCGCATCCACGTTGCATCGGCCATCCGGTGTGACCTGCTCGACATCTAACAGCCAGTCGAAAAACGCATTCACCCGCGATGTGTCGCATCTGTAGATCGTATGGGTCGCCCCCAGATATCCGCTAGCGCGGTTTTGTATGAGAAGCTGCCCTTCTGCTCGGGACTTCACGCCCATCCAGGAGGCCAGCCGGTTACGTCCCATCGTGTTGATCGCGCGACTGTAGAGGTGCTGCAAAAGCCCACCCCGGCTCGCATGTCCGATGCCAAGCGGGCCGATATTTTCATGTTCGAACAAATCCTCCATCACCGGTTTGAGCCCTTCTGGATCGGCGAGCACCATGTAGCAGCAGGTAAAGTCGAGAAGCGCTATAATCGCCAAAGTGATCTGATCCTTGTCCGCGTCGAGTGACAGCCGATCATAGCCGTGATCGGGGTCAAGCACGTGACATCTATTAATGATCTGCCGCAACGCAGGGCGGATTGTGATCAGTCGGTTCTTGTCGAAAACGGCCTCATAGGATGTGTCGCGCCATTGGGCTTCGGGTTCCAGAATAAACGGCGGAGAGGCAAGGTCTAGCTCGGGCCATTGCGCAACGTCTTGCGCATGATAGGGGCGCTGCTCTGTAAATTCGAAGCTATCATGTGCGTCCGACGTCGCGTCTTCGAATAGGTTTGCCGGGGAGATCTGATGTGGGTCAGCATCCTGAACCTCAGGTTTGCTCGGTTCGCCCGCTTCAACATATTCGCGCTGAAAATTTGACAGCATGAGGTCCGACAACAAAGATATGTAGCGCGGGCCAGTGCGTTGCGGTCCAACGAGCTCCGCCCAGTCGACATTTACCGGCTGACCGGCGGTGCTGACGGGTTGGAAAATCTTGGGTGGATTATAGTCATCAAAGGGTGGCAAGGGGATGTGGTTCATCGAATGGTCGTCTCGGATGTCAAAACGGACAAAGAAGTCTTTTTTGCCCACACCTTTGACGCCCTGTCCGATCCCGATGGCCAAGGACATCCATCGGCCTGCCACGGAAAGATCATGGTCAAAGAACATCTCACCCAAGACAGTCCCCAGTGCAGGATAACAATGGGTGAGATCGTCCAGACCTTCATGTGCCGCCCCCAGACTGCCGCGCACGGCAACCTCTAGTTCACCAGAGCTATTTTGGACCGCGTGGATTTTGGTGGTGGGCGTTTCCATAATGATCTCGTCCTCCAGCAGGGGCACTGGCAGGGTCTCGCGTAGCTCGTCGTATTCGGTCACAGGATCACCCCAACACCGATCGCCGTGTTTTTTGGTAAACAGCATTTCGGCAGCCCATTGGATCAGGCCGGGTTCCCATTTGTCTTCAACGAAGAGCATTGCGCAATGGGTGTACTTTCGTCCCGGTTTGCCTTCGCCGGTCTCCGATCTGGCCTGCACGCGCCCGAAGACACTATAGTGTTTTTCATTCACCTGAATAGGACTGTAGACAAAGGCCCCACCAGGAACAGTGCTAGTGTCAATGTCGGTGATCAGGGGCGCGCCCGCAAAGAACAACGTCGGGCGGCAATGGGCGAACAACTCAACTGGAAACCCGGCTGTCATCCCGTTGACGCGGGCTTCAGATCCACGTTCAATTGGACCTGCCGGATCATAGCCCGCGATCAGTTTGCTATAAATTCCGAGATGATACTTATAGGTGCCCGCCATATTAGTAGCTCGCCTCCCGTTTCTCTGGTTGGAACACCTCGTCAGGGTCTAGATAGAGAGGACCAGTCACGCGCCCCGTAAGAGCAAAGAGAATAGGCGGCGCGATGTTAAACGGACGCCAGCTGCTTTGAGCCTCGTTCTCGGTCATCTCAAACGGAAAGTGGTTTTGGATGTCGGGTGTATTCGGATTGGCCCAATCGCGATCTGCGGACACTGTGCGGGTTAAAAGTCCGGGGCTCTCTTCGAGATCATAGAAATTCGCAGCACCGGTCCCGTTCACAAACCCAAATGTGGAAACCGCAAAGATACAGATATCAAACCCATCCGGTTGTTGGGCCTGCGCAAAAAGCGGGCGGAATACCTCGACGATCGCGGTATTGTACAGATGATCGACAGCTTCGTTTGCATCGCCAGCTTTTTCGCCAGCGCTGGCACCTCTGTGCGTGAAAAGCTCGTCGTATTTTGTATAGCAAATAGCAACACGTTCGAGGTCTGGCAGATCCGGCGCTGTTTTGCGAAACTCTATTGTCCGTTGAATTTCGCGCACAAGTCGATTGGCTAAGTCGATCTTAAAGCCGTCCTTGTCCATAGGCATCACGACGATCAAGCCCACAGATTCGTCCAAACGGTCCCGATATTCTTGCTGGCGCCGGATAGGTTCTTCGTCTTGGGGATTGTCTTTGTTCAGAAATCTATTCGGCGCAATGTCACCTCCGCGGCCATCTGCGATCTTGAAATCAAGATGGGTCTGCTCACCATGACTGGTTGTCTCTGTTTTTTGCCCGAACATTCCTCGCCGAAACTGAGTTTGTGGTGCCTCGCGGTAGGATAGTCTGCACGAATATAGGCGCACCTCATCCGTGCCTGGATTTGTCCATACGCGTCCGCGCAGGATGTTGTCGGAATACGACATCAACTTATCGACGCTGTCATCATTGGCACCGTCATCCGCACGGGTTCCCAGTCCAACATTAGCGATCCGGTCCGGGCCGATCGTCATATCGCTGTGGCAATTTGGATTGTTCAACACTGTCGCCAGAAGATTGGTCTTCCCCGAGTCAGATTGCCCGACGAGGGTGATCTGGAGTCCCTTTGGTTTCTTATTCTTCGTCACCGAAGTCGCCTCTTCTAAAATCTGCTAGTCTCAAAAATGCGCTGCAACATCGAGCGCTGACACAGCCATTGCGCCGGCTCAAAGGTAAATCTATTGTTAATTAGTGGCTGATGCAAAGAGACTTACAGCCCAAGCGGGGTGTGATGTCTGTTTTTGAAGTATTTTGGGATAAATTTGCGAATATTTTGTTGCTGGAGTGTGATTTAAGCGGTCTTGGACTGGAAGACGCACTGATCAGTGTCGACTTTATTGATGATAACGACGAAACGAGAAGTTGCGGACTGTTTGCGGTCAAGGCAACTGAAACAGGGTTTAGCCAACCGGTGGCCGTGACGGTCGATGTCAGCGGTGCTAATTCTGCTCATATTCATCTGGAAGTCGTTGGCACGCAGTCGCAATATGGCGAGGTTGTTCGCGAGTCCGAGAGCCTAAGTCTTTTGACGGAGGTGAGTGCCACGGCCGTGCTGCCCCAGACGACCAAATGGTGTGTGGCAGGCCAAGACCCGCAGATTCATGTCGTTGATGGGCAGGACACAGCCCCTGATCATTTGATCTCGAAGGTTTATCTGTCGCCGCGTGAGGGCATGAATGTCTATCCCGCAGTTTCAGGCGATCAAGACGGTGAGGGCGGAGTGCTCGAAGTTGCAGCCGACATTGTGCCTTCAGAACAAACCCCGGAAGACCCAAGTACGAATGTGCTCACGGTGAGCCTCACCACTGTAGAAGAAGAACCGGGCATGAACACCCAAGCGATTGTCTATTCGCTGTCTGCTGCGTTGCATGTTCTCCCGCTACTTACAAATGGTGACGCGATGCGGTTGTCTCGCGAAGACAATTTCTGCCGCGGTGACGTGACCCTTAACAGCAAGGGTAAAGGGGAATTGCTATTTGCCTCTAGCAGGGATGACCCAAGTTTGTGGGCTGGCTTTTCGACGAACACGTCAGACGCTAGAATGGTTGACCTTCTGGACCGGGTTGTTGTGGAAACATCTCCACCCGCGACGTTTATTCACCGCGATAGCGATGGCAATCCTCAAAAGATTGGGCGACGTGGGGTCGCTGTTTTGTCGCTTGGTCCGACGGGGCTGTGGCATGCCGATAACGGCAGTCTTGTGGACCGTATTTTGCAAGAGGAGAGCGGCTTTTCCGGATTTACCGCCTCAACATTTGCGTCTGATATGTCTGAAAGTGGGTATCGCGTTGGTGCGGCTGATCTCGATTGCGCATCTGAGATTACGGTTTTTGTCTATGCGGCGTCTGTAAAACGGGCAAGCGAGGCATTGGGCAGTGGGGCCCGAACCCTGATGCCGCGGACCTGTGCGTCCTACTGCGCGGCGGCCGAGGCCTACACTGCGATCAGCATGCTGTCCAAAGACGATTTGGACCAAAGAACGCTGCTGGCCGCGCGGGGTGGACCAAAATCGGGCAGGCCTTCCGATATGCTTCGGCCCATCTCCATTGGGATGCTTAAACGACGTAGTGGTCGGAAAGGGTTGGCCGTCGAGTGGGCGCAGAGCGCTGACGTCGATGGCTGGGCCGTTTATGCCGCGACTTTGGATGACACAATTTTTGCAGCCGCCGTCGCAGGCCTACTTCTCGACAGCGGTGCTATTGCGATGTTGCTCGGCGACACAAATGGCGAAATCAGTCACGATATCCAGCGTATGGCACAAAAGGTAAATGCCTTGGTCAGCGCGGGGGTCTTGGCATCCGATGGTCCCACCACGTTGGAAGACATCTCGGCCCTTGATGATCGTGCGCGCAGGTTGGAGATGCTGGGCAAACAGACAACCCAGATCATCGCTGACGTGTCACAGCGGTTTGGGCCATTTGACCGCCTTCCGCCCGGCACCGAAGGGTTTATCAGCGCCCTGTCACAGGTCGACATGGACAGTGGCGAAGGGCTGCCCCAAACTGATCGGGTTACGCAATTTTTCTACGAGTATATCGAGAGCCAAGTTTCTGCACAGTCGGGGAAAGGGCCTAATGGTGATTTCGCGCTCCGTCTCAGCCGGTTGTTGCGGTCAGCTGTAGATGAAGACGCGCGCCATATTGAGCGGTTGATTGCAGCGGGTTTACGCAATCCGATCCAACTTCAATCTGACAATGTTATGCAGATGGGGATGCAGGAAAGACCCGCGTCTTTTGCGGGCGGAGCGCTTGGGTCTGAGCTGGTGGCATGGCTTCACAAAGATGATCCGCATCCCGCAATTATTGCAGTATGGCGTCGAGAATTGCGGGCCGCTTACGAGCAAAGTACACAAGTCGCCCGCACAACAGGCAGCTAGCCGCTGAGGGTATATGACGTTGGGGGTAGATGGGGTTGGGATGGTGCCAATTTCAATCAAGATAAAGCATAACTAACCTTATTGGGGTTCGGTCACCTGCGAGGGCACATTCTATACTGGGTTGCGAAAAATCCCCTATCTTGCTGGAAAGCAAGGAGAATGAAAGATGGCACATAGTGAGCTAAATCTGCGTGAACGGCGCGCGATTGAGGATATGTTGAATGCCAA
>CALHAP010000159.1 GCA_937931795.1 uncultured Paracoccaceae bacterium | reverse complement strand
TGCGCATTGCGCGATCACCGCCACCGGGGCTGCCAAGACAACAAAGGCTGCCAGTGCGAATGTTCTCTTCATGGTCAGTCTCCTTTTCTCTGATGCCCTCAATGGTACGCCGCAATTCCGCTGGGTCAAGTCTGCTGGTTTGCGTCAAACACCCGCGCAAAGATCGTGTCGACGTGTTTGGTGTGGTAGCCAAGGTCAAACTTTTCTTCGATCTCAGCGGGCGACAATGCTGCCGTCACATCCGTATCGGCGAGCAATTCGGTTTTGAAATCGCGGCCTTCTTCCCAAACCTTCATCGCATTACGCTGCACCAAACGGTAGGCATCTTCGCGGCTCACACCCGCTTGGGTCAGGGCCAGTAACACGCGTTGTGACATGATCAGACCGCGGAATTTGTTCATGTTGGCAATCATGTTGTCGGGGTAGATCACCAGTTTTTCGATCATGCCCGCCAGACGGTGCAACGCGAAATCAAGCGTCACGGTGGTGTCCGGTCCAATCGCCCGTTCGACCGAGCTGTGCGAGATATCGCGCTCGTGCCAGAGCGTGACGTTTTCCATTGCAGGGACCACGGACATCCGTACCAACCGCGCGAGGCCTGTCAGGTTTTCGGTCAGCACGGGGTTGCGCTTGTGCGGCATGGCGCTGGACCCCTTTTGACCTTTCGAGAAGAACTCTTCGGCTTCCAGCACTTCGGTGCGCTGCATGTGGCGCACTTCGGTGGCGATGTTCTCGATGCTGCTGGCGATGACGCCGAGTGTGGCAAAAAACATCGCGTGGCGATCACGCGGGATAACTTGGGTGCTGATCGGTTCCGCCCGCAGGCCCATCTGCTCGCAGACGTGTTCTTCCACGGCGGGGTCGATATTGGCAAATGTGCCGACAGCGCCCGAGATGGCGCCTGTGGCGATCTCCCATTTCGCCTTTTCCAGACGGTTTTTGTTGCGCTCCATTTCCGCGTAGAACCGCGCGAATGTCAGGCCCATCGTGGTGGGTTCGGCGTGGATGCCGTGGCTGCGCCCAATACGAACGGTGTCTTTATGCTCATAAGCGCGGGTTTTGAGCGCTTCGAGAACGCGGTCGAGACCGGACAGCAGGATGTCAGTGGCGCGCACCAGTTGCACGTTCAGCGTGGTGTCGAGCACGTCCGAAGACGTCATGCCCTGATGCACAAACCGCGCCTCGTCGTTACCGATGATCTCGGCCAGATGGGTGAGGAAGGCGATCACGTCATGCTTGGTCACGGCCTCGATCTCGTCGATGCGGGCCACGTCAAATTCCACGTCTTTGGCTTTCCAAACGGCGGCAGCGCTTTCAGCGGGGATCACGCCCAGCTTGGCTTGGGCGTCGCAGGCGTGGGCTTCGATCTCGTACCAGATGCGGAACTTGGTCGCAGGCTCCCAGATCGCGGTCATTTCGGGGCGGGAATAACGGGGGATCATGGGGCAGCCTTTCAATGGATCAAATGCGGCGTCGGTCTAGGCCGATGCGCGGGCAGGGGCAACATCAAAGGCGCGTGAAGCGGTTGTCAGCGCCGCGCCGATATGGCCCAATGCGCCCAAGGTGGAGGGATTTATGCGATATCTTTGGGTGGTGATGATTGTCTGTGCAGGACCAGCGACTGCTTGGGAGGCGCTGACAGGCGCGCAAATCGAGGTGGCCTTGTCTGGGCAAACCTTGGTCTATGATGCGCATACGTTGCAACATTTCCGCGCGGACGGTCAAACCGACTACATTACAGAACGCGCCAGCACAGGCCGGTGGGCCGCGCGGGGCGATCAATATTGCAGCACGTGGCCGCCGTCCGACACATGGACCTGCTATGATGTCGAGGCCGAAGGCGATGCCATTCGGTTTATCTCCCCCGATGGCAGCATGTCCGAGGGACGTTTTCGCGAATGATCTCTGGTGAGGCGTTCGGCGGCGGGTGGCAGCTAACCCGTGATATCAACGATAGACGGGCGGGGCAACGTGGATCCTTTGTCGGAACGGCGGAGTTCACCCCCACATCGGTTGGATTTGACTACAATGAAAAAGGGACATTGCAGATGGGCGATGGGCCGTCTTTCGGGGCGACGCGTCGATATATCTGGGAGTTGGGCGACGGCGAAATGCGTGTATCCTTCGGAGATGGGCGCGCGTTTCACTCGTTTTCCCTGACCGACCAGCCGCAGGCAGATCACCTATGTGGCGACGATATGTATCGTGTGGGCTATGATTTTTCCGGTTGGCCCGATTGGACCGCGCGCTGGGATGTGGCGGGCCCACGCAAGGATTACACGATGACAAGCCGCTACACGCGCTAACATATTGCGCTGCATCGCCGCATCAGGCACAAAGCTCGCAATCAAAAAGCGAGGGGAGGCCCAAATGGCCCAAGTACTGACCCAAAATTCACTCACCCATAAAAACGTTTTGGCCGAAGCCTTTGGTCCCACCGAAGGTGCCGTAAAGCTGGCAAAACAAGCCGTTTTGGTGCTCGTCGGTGTTCTGGCATTGGCTGTTTTGGCCAAGATCAAGATCCCGATGTGGCCTGTCGCCATTTCAATGGGCACGTTTGCGGTGCTGACCATCGGTGCGGCCTATGGCCCGCGTCTGGGTCTCGCGACGATCGTGGCCTATATGTTGGTCGGTGCTGCGGGCTACGACGTTTTTCAAAACTCTTCGGCTGATGTGAACGGCTGGGCTTACATGATCGGTGGCACCGGCGGCTACCTCGTGGGTTATGTCCTTGCCATTCTCGTTATGGGATGGGCTGCGCGTGCGGGTTGGGATCGGTCTTGGGGCAAGATTGCGCTCGCCATGCTCATCGCAAACGCTGTGATCTACATCCCCGGTGTGTTGTGGTTGGGCCAGATCTACGGTTGGGATCAACCGATCCTGCAATGGGGTCTGTGGCCGTTCCTGATCGGTGACGGTCTCAAGCTGATAGCGGCCGCTATTATCGTGCCGGGTGTTTGGAAGATGATCGGCAACGCCCGCGCGTAAACCAGCACTTCGAAAGTATAAAAAAGGGCGCGTGCCATGGGGTGCGCGCCCTTTTTTCGTGTCAGGTCATCGCGTGTCGTCGTGACAGTTGTTCCGTCTCGACCGGCACATCGCTGTCTTTCAATCGGGTCACGACCGCGGCACCCTTTTCCAAGGTGCGGTGCACCGGGCATTTGTCCGCGATTTCCAGCAGACGCTGGCGTTGCGCGTCATCCAGATCACCGATCAGCGAAATAACCCGCTCAAATTGATCGACCTTTGTGGCGGTCGAGGTTTCTGCGTCTTGGGCGTGGACCTTGTCGTGACTTACATCGACGGCGACATGCGTGAGTGGCCATTTCTTGCGCCGCGCATACATCCGGATCGTCATCGACGTACAAGCACCAAGGCCCGCACTGAGAAACCCGTAAGGCGACATGCCTTTGTCCGTGCCACCGTAAGCCTGCGGCTCATCGGCGAGAACGTGGTGCTTTGGCCCTGACTGGATGTCTTGCAAGAAACCCTCAGGGTCAGCTTCGGACACCCGCAAGATACCCTCGGGCACGCCAATCGGCGGCGCGGGCGGGGTCAGATTGATATAGCGCGCGGCCCAGGTGGCGATGGTATCAGCGGCATATTCTGCGTCTTTCGGGCAGGACAACAGATGATCGGCATCATCCAGCGTCACAAAGCTTTTAGGATGGCGGGCGGCGGCGAAGATTTCACCGGCGTTGTCGATGCTGACAGTGGCATCCCGTGGGGCATGCAACACCAGCAGCGCGCCTTTAAACGCCTTGATGGCGTCGTTCAGCGCACTGTCTTGCACATCCTTGACGAACTGTTTGCCGATGGTAAAGGGGCGTCCGGCCAGCGTCACGCGTGCAGCGCCCTTTGCCATAATGGTGGGGATCGCGTCGGAAAACTGGTGCGCCACATGACCGGGATCAAAGGGCGCGCCAATTGTGGCCACCGCTTTGATGCTGCTGATCTGTGGGGCCGCTTTCAGGACGGCAGAGCCGCCCAGCGAATGCCCGATGAGCAGGGAGGGGGCATGGCCGCGCGCGGTCAGGGCGTCGGCGGCCGCAACCAAATCACCCGCGTTCGAGGTGAAATCGGTGTTGGAAAATTCGCCTTTGGAATGGCCCAAGCCAGTAAAGTCGAACCGCAGCACCGAGATCCCCATAGAGGCGAGGCGGGCAGCAATGCGTCGGGCGGCCAGAATATCTTTGCCGCAGGTGAAGCAATGGGCAAAAATCGCCGTGGCCAGATGTGGCCCGGACGGCATATCAAGACGGGCGGCAAGATCGTGTCCTGCATGGCCGGGAAATGTGAAACGGTCGGTTGGCATCGGGTCTGCTTTCTGTTTGTTATCCCCAAAATGGCGGGTCGGTGGGGCGTGAACAAGGCGGCTCGCGGGATGGTGAGGGATGTTTCGAATGGGCTTTGTAAAATGGCTGATCTGGTTTGGGCTTATTTCGACCAGCGCGGCTATCATCGCAGGCTATTTCGGCGCTTTGCATCCATTGGGGGATTCTCTGGCGGTGTTCCGGCGCGAACTGTCGGTGCTTCTGTTGGTCCTATCCGTCATCGGAATGGCGTTTCATTTCGGGCGGTTGGCGCAGGTCGGGCTTGCGCTTGCGCTGAGTGCAACATTGCCGATTGTCTGGGGCATGCGCGATCAGCCTGCTGTGGGCGACTATGCGCATTATCAAAAGAACCTGCTGTGGAACAACAACCGGCTTGATGACGCGATTGCTGATATTGCAGCCTCAGATGCACAAGTTGTTACACTCCAAGAGCTGTCGGCGGCAAATATGCGCGCCCTTGACGCACTTTCGCAGGCCTACCCATCGCAAAACGTCTGTGCCTCGTCTGCCGCGGGACGGGTCGCGGTCCTGTCGGTTTGGCCCAAAACTGATGTCGAAGGGGTCTGTGGGACGGGGATTGCTGCGATGCAGGTTATAGGGCCAGATGGTCCGCTATGGCTGGTCAGTTTGCATCTGAAGTGGCCGTGGCCTTTTGATCAGGCGGCACAATTGCCGGGCATTCTTGCGCTCATCGAAACCCTAGATGGGCCGATCATCGTGGCTGGGGATTTCAACATGGTGCCATGGGGCAACTCTGTGCGCCAGATCGCGCAGGCGTCTAACACCCGGCGGACTGGTCAGATCAGACAAACATTGCGGTTGGGGCGGTACAATGTGCCACGGCTCCCGATTGATCATGTGTTGCTGCCGCAGGGCTGGACCGGCGGGCAGGAGCGGCGCGGTACGTTTGGGGCCGATCACTATGGCTTGCTCACGCGCTGGACGGTGGCTGGGGGTTAAGCCGAACCCAATTGCGCGACATATCGAACGGACCCGACCTGCATGGTCAGCACGGCTGCTGGAGCGGGGCCTAGGGCTGCGGCGATGGCATCTGCGTCGATTTGTGTGTCGCCGTCGGTATGGGCGTCCAATGACATGAAATGATCGAGAAACATCATCATATCAAACGCTGAACCATCATTTGCAGACTGCTCTACATTGGCTGTTTGCGGCGGCGTCGCGCGCTGCGTTTTGAACGGAACAACATTAACCATGATCACACCTCAGAGATAAACTATGCCTAAAATAAGCACGGCAACCGTGGTTGAGATGGGGTCGTATTGTGGTGAAGTCGTGAAGATTTTCTTTACGGAACCCGCCATTGTCTCGCCCCTGTCACAAAGCCGCCCAAAATGGACGGCTTTGTTTCGTATTCAATGAGGCAAGTAGGTGTTTTTTAGGTCTTTGCGGGTCGCCGACGCAGCAAACCAAAGGCACCCAAACCAGCGGCCAGCAGTGGCAAACCGGCAGGCAATGGGACGGCTGCAACTTGGCGGATATCAATCTGTAAAAAGTTGAACGCGCTGGGGTTTGTACCGAAATCAATCAGATCAGCAGACCCCAGAAAATCACCTGTCGCCAATTCAAGGCCTGCGAAATCCGCAAGGCTGGTGGCACGCGTGATAAGACCGCTGTCAGTCCCCCCTTGGGTGATGTCGCGTCCTGCAACAAAAGCAGCACCGCCGTTCACGCCTGCGTCGTTGGCCTCGGTGCCGGCGTCATAAAAATCTTCTCCCGTCACAGTGATACTCAATGGCCCAGAAAAGCTACCGTCATCATTGAAAACCTGAAACGCGCGGTGATCGTCATTGCCGATAAACGTATCGTTCGATGGCAAGAGCATCGACAGGAACGTAAAATAGACGGCGGCATCTGGCGTGAGTTCAAATTGGCGGGTTTCGGTTTCGCCCGGTTGCAATGGCGGCGGTCCGTCGGAAGAGGCGATGACAGAACCGGATGAGGATGGATCAACTGCGAGGCGTTCTTGAGCGACAACGCTGGCATTTCCTGTTTCTGCGATCAATTCGACGCCAGCACTGGCAGCAGCACCTTCGCTGAAAGCGTCAAAATTGCCGTTGTGAAACGCAGTGTAAAGCGGCGTAGCGGATAACCCACCCGCACCTTGCAAGTTGGTTACGGTCACTTCGATCGTTGCCGCAGACGCGTTCCCAGCCAAGGCAGTGGTGGTCAGCGCGATTGCAATCGCTGTCTTGATTTTGAAAGTCATAGCATCTCTCCTGTTACGTCCCCAACTTTGGGGATGGCGTAGCAGTAGAATTGTCTGTCACTGAGGGAAATTAACGCTGTCGTGACATGACGAAAAGGTGGCTTTGGCGTCCATTGCCGTGAGCAGTCGTGAGCAATTTGTGAAGGTGCCCCTGAAAAAAAGGGGCACTAATTGGGCGCCCCTTTCTCACTCATTCGTTCGACCTTGTTAGCAGCTGTAGTACAGCTTGTATTCAACGGGGTGTGGGCAGTGCTCGTATTCGTAGACTTCTTCCCACTTCAGATCCATATAGCCTTCGAGTTGGCCTTTGGTGAACACGTCGCCTGCCAGCAGGAACTCGTGATCTGCCTCAAGGGCTTCGAGCGCTTCGCGCAGGCTGCCGCAAACAGTTGGGATTTCGGCCAACTCTTCTGGCGGCAGATCGTAGAGATCCTTGTCAGAGGCTTCGCCCGGATCGATCTTGTTCTTGATCCCGTCGAGGCCTGCCATCAGCAATGCCGAGAAGCACAGGTAGGGGTTTGCCGCCGGATCGGGGAAACGGGCCTCAACACGCTTGGCCTTGGGGCTCTCGGCCCATGGGATCCGCACGCAACCGGACCGGTTACGGGCCGAGTAGGCGCGCAGCACGGGGGCTTCAAAGCCGGGGATCAGACGCTTGTAGCTGTTGGTCGCGGGGTTGGTGATCGCGTTTAGCGCTTTGGCGTGCTTGAGGATGCCGCCGATGAAGTACAACGCTTCCTGAGACAGATCAGCGTATTTGTCGCCTGCAAACAGCGGCTTGCCGTCTTTCCAGATCGACATGTTCACGTGCATACCCGTGCCGTTGTCGCCCGAGATCGGCTTTGGCATGAATGTCGCGGACTTACCGTAGGCTTGGGCGACGTTGTGGATCACGTATTTGTACTTTTGGATTTCATCGGCTTGATGCGTCAGCGTTCCAAAAATCAGGCCCAGCTCGTGCTGGCAGGACGCAACCTCGTGGTGGTGCTTGTCGACCTTCATGCCCATGCGCTTCATCGTGGACAGCATCTCGGACCGCATGTCCTGCGCGTCGTCGATGGGGTTGACGGGGAAGTAGCCGCCTTTGACGCCCGGACGGTGGCCAGTGTTGCCCATCTCGTACTCGGTGTCGGTGTTCCAAGAGGCGTCGAGCGCGTCGACTTCAAAGCCCACTTTGTTCATCGACACGGAATAGCGCACATCGTCAAAGATAAAGAACTCGGCCTCTGGACCCATGTAGGCTGTGTCGCCGATGCCGGACGCTTTGAGGTAGGCCTCTGCACGCTCGGCTGTGCCGCGCGGGTCGCGGTCATAGGGCTCAAGGGTGTCGGGCTCGACCACAGTGCAATGCAAGCAGATGGTTTTCTCGGCGTAGAACGGATCGACATAGACACTGTCTGTGTCGGGGATCAGCTTCATGTCGCTTTCGTCGATGGATTTCCAACCGGCGATGCTGGACCCGTCGAACATGAACCCTTCGTCGAGGAAGTCTTCGTCGACCAGATCGGACACGATGGTCACGTGCTGCAGCTTGCCGCGTGGGTCGGTGAAGCGGATGTCAACGTAGTCCACATCTTCGTCGCGGATCAGTTTGAGAACCTTATCTTTGCTCATCAGGTGTATTCCCTTCGGATATTTAGAAAAAGTGATGGTGGCGGTTTAGATCGCGTCTTCGCCGGTCTCACCGGTACGAATGCGGATAGCTTGCTCAACAGGAGAGACAAAGATTTTGCCGTCCCCGATTTTGTCTGTCTTGGCGGCGGCAATGATCGCAGACACGGCAGCATCCACCTGATCATCGGCGAGGACGACTTCGATTTTCACTTTGGGCAGGAAATCGACGACGTATTCAGCACCACGGTACAATTCGGTATGACCTTTTTGGCGGCCAAAGCCTTTGACCTCGACCACAGACAGGCCTTGGATACCCACGTCTTGCAGGGCTTCTTTTACTTCGTCGAGCTTGAAGGGCTTAATGATCGCTTCGATCTTTTTCATCGCCGACTCCTTTGTCAAATGTATTGATCGCGAAAGACCATCAAAGCGGGTCGTCCACAATTATCTGACAAAGGGGATGGCACGCTGAGACTGAGGTTTCCAGCGCATTTGATGAAAAAATGGGCAGTAAGTACGCTTTTAGGGCAGTTGGAAAAGTTGGCGCAGAGGCTCTCGCAAATCAAGCGAATGGGATCAGGCCGCGACCTCTAGCCCATCTGCATAAATCACATGTTCACGGTCAAACGCCAAAGCAAATATCGTGACACGTCGCAGATCAAGCTGGGCGATATATTCGCCGTCAATCAAGCGGGCAACGGGGATCAAGGCCGATGACATCCCAAACAGCGCCTGCGCCCGCCAATCACGAATGTTCACCCGCGTGTTCGGGGTCAGCAGCGTGTCCGCCTCAGGCCGGTCATGTCCGAGCGACCCCGCCCGAACCCGCACAGGGGCGATGGCCCGGCGCGAAATCGTCACGGACCGCAGATCAACGACACCTGCGTCGCGCGTGATAATACGGTCTCCGGGCTCTAGGTATTGCACAGGGATCGCGCCATCACAGGTGAGGATTTGCGTGCCCTTGCAGATGCCCCGAACAGCATCGACATCGTGGCCCTGCGCAAATCCAATTTTGTCGTCTAAGTGAAACATCGCGCGCACCCCGTGGCTGATCTCTGTCAGCCTGCGGTGTGCGCTTCAAATGCGGCCAGAACACGAAAGCGGTGTGCCGATAAGATGATGTGTTTTTTGCACTATCCAGCGGCGACCAGCTTTGCTATCAGGCCCGCAATGCGGGTGTGGCGGAACTGGTAGACGCACCAGATTTAGGTTCTGGCGCCTATGGCGTGGGGGTTCGAGTCCCTTCACCCGCACCATCAAACTCAAACATATCAATGTCTTATGTGCCGCAAAACGTCTGGTAGGCGACATCTAAAGTGTCAGGCGGCTGCGCAAACGGCGTGTCCGCATGATGCGGATCAAATGGGGTCGTCACAACACTGAGCATTTGTTCAAAGGGTTCGGTATCGCCAGACTCCGCGGCCAGCAGCGCCTGTTCCACCAAATGATTGCGCGGAATGACGATAGGATTGCTCTGTGACATCTGTCGCACCGCGTCGTCGCCACCGGTCTTGGCACGGTGCCACCACGCGGCGAGGGCTGGATCGTCTGGTGGGACGTCTTTCTGCAAGGCGTCGGGCAAGCCGCTGAAAAACAGCGTGAAATCATCGCGTTCGATTGCTTGCAACACGCCGTTTACCACCGCGTGATCACCCGTCACGGGCGACACCAACCCCAGCTTGCCCGCAAAAACTGCCAGCCGCTCGGTCTCATGCCGTTCCATAAACCGCTCGATCACAGGCACGGCGGTCGCAATGGCGCGGTCGGTATCGTCGTCGATCAACGGCAGCAAAGCTTCGGCCAGTCGCGCCAAATTCCACTGTGCCATGGCGGGTTGATTGCCGTAGGCGTAGCGCCCTTGGGCATCAATC
>CALHAP010000158.1 GCA_937931795.1 uncultured Paracoccaceae bacterium | reverse complement strand
TGGATGAGACGATCATCTTTGACCGTCTGGGCCGCGAGGATATGGGCGGGATCGTCGAGATCCAACTGGCAAGGCTGGCGCGGCGTCTGGTCGGGCGCAACATCATGCTCGATCTGGACGAGGCGGCGAAGACATGGCTGGCCGACGAAGGCTATGATCCTGTGTTTGGCGCGCGCCCCCTGAAGCGGGTGATCCAACGCGCGCTACAGGACCAACTGGCCGAAATGCTGCTGGCCGGCGATGTGGCTGACGGCGACACGATCCCGATCCGCGCAGGCGCTGACGGGCTGCTGGTGGGTGACCGGGTGTCTGGGAGCAATAGGCAGCCGCCACAGAATGCGGTGGTGCATTAGAGTTGAGGGGGCCCTGCCGGTGGTGGGGCCTTTTTTTGCTAATATAGCAGACAACCGTTCGCATCGAAAAAGAAGGTATGCCCATCATTTTTTGACGCGGTCAGTCGAAACGGAAGCGGCGGGTCCAAGGCTACGGTAAGTGCGGTGTCGTATTCATCAGGCACAGAGCCTCGATAAATGGCTGGTAAATTTTCTTCAAAGTGCCAATCACGGTCCTCGCTGGCTCTAACAAATGCTTCTCTGTTCAGACAACCTTGAATGGCTGCATCCTTTAGAAACTGGTTATAGGACCAGATAGCCCATAACTCGCGGCTGGCTTTCTGTTGAGCTTTGTAGAACAGAAATGATATTGCGACGATGATGCACAGCAATGCCGCAATGATTGCTTTTGACATGAGCGTTAGTTCCTTCCACGCAAAACAAGATTTTAAGCCGTACCCATAATGCTTGCCGTCGCCCCCCCAAACACGAAAAAGCCGCCCCAAGGGACGGCTCATTCAACACTCTACCTGACGCTTGGTCTCAGCCCTGACGGGCTTTGAACCGGCGCTGGGTTTTGTTGATCACGTAGACGCGGCCCTTGCGGCGCACAACGCGGCAATCGCGGTGGCGGTTCTTGAGCGAGCGAAGCGAGTTTGCAACCTTCATATCAGGTCTCCTCATGTCGCGGCGCTAAAGTATCGTGCGCCTTAGGTTACGGTGCAGACCATGATGGCCCGGCGAAATCTGGTGGGCGGTACAAGGATCGAACTTGTGACCCCTTCGATGTCAACGAAGTGCTCTACCGCTGAGCTAACCGCCCATACCCTTTGCAAAAATCCAAACGCGCACCGATCGGGCACGCAGACATCCCTGCGTCAGGTGTGCGGTCTATAAGAGGAGTCGATGTTCGGATCAAGCGCTTTTGATGCCCGGAATTCTCAGACTATGATATAGATAGCGCACAGGAGCCTCGATGACCCACCCAAGTTACAGTTTAACCCGTCCAAAGACACGCAAAACCAGCGTTGTTTTCGCCTCTCCGCACAGCGGGCGCAACTACACGGATACTTTTTTGCGCCGCGTTTTGCTTGATTCGCAGCAGATACGGTCGTCGGAAGATGCCTATGTGGATCAATTGTTTAGTGCGGCCAGCGATCATGGTGCCCCGTTTTTGGCCAGTAATGCCCCCCGTGCCTACGTCGATCTGAACCGCGCCCCCGATGAGTTGGACCCCGCCTTGATCGAAGGTGTGCGCCGTGCCGCTCATAATCCACGTATTTCCAGCGGATTGGGCGTGATCCCCCGTGTCGTCGCCAATGGCCGTGCGATCACCCGTGGCAAGATCACCTTGGCCGAGGCCCATATGCGCATCAATGGCGCGTGGCGTCCCTATCACGCCTGCTTGCAGCGTCTGTTGTCCGAAAGCCATGCGCAGTTTGGCGAAGCGATTTTGATAGATTGCCATTCGATGCCGCATGAGGCGTTGGAAAACGTCGGCCCCCCCGGTGGCGCCCGTCCTGATATCGTCTTGGGCGACCGGTTTGGTGCGGCGGCGGCTGGGTCGGTCATGGATCAGATCGAGGCGGCCTTTTCCAATGCTGGCCTGCGTGTGGCCCGCAATATGCCCTTTGCCGGGGCCTATATCGCCCAACATTATGGCCGCCCGTCGCGCAAACAACATGCGGTGCAGGTCGAGATTGACCGCGCCCTGTATCTCGATGAAGCCCGCGTCGAGCCGGGTCCAAATTTCACCGAGTTCCAGCGGTTGCTCGCAGGTGTAATCGCTGATTTGGCCGCTATCGGCCGCCCGGATGAGGCGACCTTGGCTGCGGAATAGTCCCTAGCGCAGCGCCCTGCCTTTGAGGATCGCATCCTTGCCGAACCGTGCGCGGATGGCGTCAGTCGCCTCTTCCGCCCGCCGTCTTTTGCCAGCATCTGGGTCGAGCAGATCATCTTCCAGATCGGCCTGCGTGTCGCTGGCCAATTGGCTGATGCCCACCCCGAGCAACCTGTAAGGGCCTGCGTCGCCCAGATGATCAAACAGCGCGCGCGCCGTGCGGTAGATCGTATCGGCCACTTGCGTCGGGTGCCGCAGGCTCTGGCGGCGGGTGATCAGCGAATGATCCGAGCGTTTGAGCTTGAGCGTGACTACAAGACCCGCTTTGTCCTGCGCTTTCGCGCGGGAGGACACCTTTTCCGCCATCCGCCAGATATGCCCGTCTAGAATATCAATGTCGGATGTATCTTCGCCAAAGGTCGTCTCGTTGCTGAGGCCCTTGACCGGCGTGTGGGGCGAAATGCGCCGCGCGTCTTCGCCGCGTGCCAGATGCCACAGCCTATCTCCCATGCCGCCAAAACGCGCGTGCAGATCGCGTTTGTCCCAGCGGGTGAGGTCGGAAAACGTGTGGATGCCCGCTTTGCCCAGGCTCTCTTGCGCGGCGGGGCCGATGCCCCAGATCAAGCGCACGGATTTCGCGGACAGAAAGTCAACGGTTTCGGCCTGTCCGATCACTGAAAACCCACGTGGTTTGTCGAGATCCGAGGCGACCTTGGCCAGAAATTTGTTGTGGCTGAGCCCGATGGAACCTGTCAGCCCGACCTCGTCTTTCATGCGTTTTGTCAGTCGCGCCAACATCACCGCAGGCGGCGCGCCGTGCAGCCGCTGCGTGCCGCTGAGGTCCATAAACGCCTCATCCAGTGACAGCGGTTCGACTACGGGCGTCAGCTCGTCCATCATGGCGCGAATGGCTTTGGACGCTTCGACATAGGCCTCAAAGCGGGGTTTGACGATGACGGCCTCGGGGCAGAGCTTTAGCGCCTGGAACATCGGCATGGCCGAGCGCACGCCTTTGATTCGTGCCAGATAACAACAGGTCGACACCACCCCCCGCCTGCCGCCGCCCACGATCACAGGTTTGTCGGCCAGATCCGGGTTGTCGCGTTTTTCCACACTGGCAAAGAACGCGTCACAATCCATATGCGCGATGGTCAGGGACATCAGCTCGTCATGGCGTACGACGCGCGGGCGTCCGCACGCGGGGCAGCGTCCCGGTCCGTCAAAAGAGGTCAAACAATCGCGGCATAGGGCGGGCATAGCTGTCCCTAACATGTGCGGTGCGGCCTGCCAAACCCTGCAAGGTGTATATGCGGTATGTCCTGTGCCATAGCCCCCTTGCCATTTGGGCGCGCCCGTCGGACGTTGCGGACATGATCCGCGTGTTCCTGTCCAGCCTACTACTGCTCTGCGCCGTGCTGTCGCCCGTTGGCGTTCGCGCCGAGGATGTGGTCGTGTTTGCGGCGGCCAGTTTGAAAGCCCCCCTCGACCGCGTGTTTGCGAACCGTAATAGCGATGCCCCCCGTGTTCTGGTGTCTTATGGTGGCAGTGGCGCTATGGCCCAGCAGATCCTGCGCGGCGCGCCTGCTGATATTTATATCGGGGCGCATCCCCAGTGGATGGATGTGCTGCAAGACGCAGGGCGGATTGGCGCGGAACACCGCGTCGATTGGCTTGGCAATGCGCTGGTGCTGGCAGGCCCTGCGGGCAGTGCGCCGATTGAAATAGAAGGTCTGGCGGCTGTGCCGTTTCAGCGGCTGGCGTTGGGGCAGACCCAGAGCGTGCCTGCGGGGCAATATGCGCGCGCGGGCTTTGAAGCCTTGGGGCTTTGGGATCAGATCGCCCCCCGCGTGGTCGAGACCGAAAACGTGCAGGCCGCCGCGCGGCTGCTGCGGCTGGGCGAGGTGGATATGGCCGTGATTTACGCCACGGATGCGCAGGCCTTGGGCGATGTCACGGTCGTGGCCCGCTTTGCCCCTGAGAGCCATCCCGCGATTGTCTATCCTATGGGATTGTTAAATGACCGCGATGCCGCGCGCGATGTGGTCGCGGGTCTGCAAAGTGATGCTGCGCGCGCGGTATTTGAAGCGGCGGGCTTTGTCTGGCTGCCTGCCCCATGACCGATTGGCTGGGCCCGCAGGAGTGGCAGGCGGTGCGCCTGTCGCTGACCGTCGCGTTTTGGAGCACGCTGCTTAGCCTGCCTTTGGGTGTCATTGTGGCCTATGCCCTCGCGCGGGGGCGGTTTTGGGGGCGGCAGGCGCTCAATATCGTGGTGCATTTGCCGCTCGTCTTGCCGCCCGTGGTGGTGGGCTATGTGCTGTTGATCCTGTGTGGTCAAAGCGGTGCTATCGGGCGGTGGCTGGCGCAATTTGATATTGTGCTGGCGTTCCGCTGGACGGGCGCTGTGCTGGCG
>CALHAP010000157.1 GCA_937931795.1 uncultured Paracoccaceae bacterium | reverse complement strand
ATCATCGCAAAGCTGGGTGTGCGAAACCGGACCGAGGCCACGTTGTGGTTCATTCAAAACGGTGGCGCCACCGCTGCCACAGATGATCCCAAGTGAACGCCGCCCCGCCACGTCAGGATTTCGATGCCTTTTTGTTGCTGGCGGGCAAGCTGAACTATGCGTGGACCAATACCGAGAGCCTGCTGATCCATCTGATCGCGGGTCTCAGTAAGGTTGATAAGGAAACGGCGACGGTCATCTTTTTGACCCTCAACACGGGGCGCGCGCGGGTGGATTTGGTGGAACGTCTCGCCAAATTGCCGCGTGTTGCCGCCCCGGAGCGCGACGCTGTTTTGGCCTGCACCCGCGACATGCTCAAACTGAGCGGTCTGCGCAATCGCTATAATCACTGTATTTACGCATTTGACGAAGATGGTGGTAATCCCCGTTCGATTTTGATGCGGATCGCCGACCGAAAAGACGCCCTGAAGATGGGTCAAACCACCGAAATTGATCAAGCAGCCATAGATGATATTGATGCGGCACTCGGTCAATTGGCCGCGTTGAATAACCGCATTTGGTCGATTTCAAAGGCGCATGGCTACCCGCTGTAACCAGCTATTTGGGGCTGACCGTTGCACATTCGCGTGGTCCGTTGCGGAAGAATGCCACAACTGTGTCTTATTCCGGTCCAATCGTTGACAAGTCTTTGCATTGTTTAGCATCACATAAGCATCGCGCGTGTCAAAAGGGGTACCAATGTCTAAAGTGGCAGGTGGGCTGGTTTTTCTAGCTGGAATTGGTGGTTTGGGCGCTTGGGCGACCGTGGACCACGCAAAAGATATCGAGGCCCGTGTGCAAGCACAGGCCGCAGACCGGGTAGCCGCCGTGCAATCTGGCGTCGATGTGTCAGTTTCTGGCCGCGATATTGAGGTCGCAGGCCAAGTGCCGAGCGAGGCTGTGGGCGCCGATATTCTGGCTGCCGCAGTACAAGTGGCGGGCAACCGCGAGGTGCGCAGCGCCTTCACAGTACTGCCCCCGGTAAGCCCTTTTGTCACCACGCTGACCCGTGGTGCAGACGGCTCTTACGCCATCGACGGCGCTATTCCGTCAGAAGACTTGCGTGCCTTTGTCATGGATAAAACCGGGGCTGCGGGTGCGGATGCGCTGACCCTCGCCTCGGGCGCGCCTGAGGGGTACGATTTGGCCCTGACCGAGGGCCTCACAGCTTTGGCCAGTATGGAAACCGGCACATTGCGCATCGAAGACGGCACTGTGACATTGCAAGGCGATGCCCAATCCGCCGAGGCGCGTGACGCCCTGACAGCCGCTATGGCGCAATTGCCCGAAACGCTGGATGTGAGCAATTCGGTTGCTTTCATGCCCACCGCGTCTCCGTTCACTCTGTCGGTTGAAAAGGGTGGGGACGGCACGTTGCAAATGGCTGGCTTTTTGCCGCCCGAGGTCGACGCCGAAATGCTTGGCGCGCGATTAGGGGCTGATGTCAACGGTCTGACCGCCGCCCGTGGTGCGCCCGAAGGGTTCTTGGGCGCCGTGATGGCGGGCCTTGGTGCTGTGTCCCAATTGGATAGCGGCACGTTGGATATCAACGATTTGTCGGTGGTGGTCACCGGGGCGGCGGCGGATGAGACTGCGGCAAACGCGATTGCGGCGACAGCGCTGCCGGATGGATTTAATCTGCAAACCGAGCTGGACTTCACCCCGACGGTGGACCCTTTTACGTTGCGTGTTGAGCGTGGTTTTGATGGTGCTATGGCCGCAACTGGCTTTGTGCCCAACGACGAAATTCGCGCGCAGCTAGAGCAGGCGTCAGGGGCTGATCTGTCGGCCCTGCCGATTGCCAATGGCGCACCCGAAGGCTGGGTCGAGGCTGTGAACGTGGGCCTTGCGGGGTTGACCCGTTTGGATCGTGGCGCGTTGTCGATGCGGGGGCAGCAGTTGACCCTGCGCGGCTCGGCCCCGGATGAAGCGACCTTTGACGAGATCGCAGCCAGTCTGGATGCGTTGACCGGCGACATGCGCACCCGCACCAGCATCATTTTCCCTGTGACCGAAGTGTTCCCGCCGACCGTGATCCCCTACACATTCTCGGCCAACAAGGGCGCAGATGGCGAGATCGCGGCAACCGGTTATGCCCCGTCTGAGGCCGAGGTCACGACATTGGATTTGGCGGGCATTGAGGTGGCTGCCGGTGCGCCAGACGGCTGGACCCCTGCCGTGGACGCAGGTTTGGCCGCTTTGGCGCAATTGGAAACGGGCAGTCTGGTGGTTGAGGGCACGACCCTGCAACTGACCGGGACCGCCCCTGATGACGCGGCGGCGGCTGCTGTCACGGACGCGTTAACCGGTGCCGCCGGATTTGACGTCAGCGCAGATATTGCCGTGCCTGTTGTTGTCACGGCCCTAGATATGACGGCACGTTTTGAGCGCTCGACGGGGCTGATCGTCTCGGGTGTTTCGCCCGCAGGATTGAGCGCCGTTGGTGTCGCTGATGCCTTGGGTGCGGCGACCGTTGATGGTGATCTCACCCCCGAGGCCAGCGCCGAGACGGCCGCTGTCGAAGACCCGCTGCGCGCGCTTGGTGTCCATTTGGACGCCGTCGCCGAGGCCACAATGGTCTGGAGCGGCGATACCGTGTCTCTCGAAGGGGCCGTGGATTATAATGCTGATCTGGACCGGATCACCGTTGATTTGGCTCAATCTGGGCTGTTTTCCTCTGTCTCGCTGGTGCGTTTGGCCCAGATATTTGCCGAGGGCGATACACGGGCGAACCCTGTGTCCGGAATCGTGGAAACCTTTACCAATGGCGCATGGGTCGTCGCACCGCAGCCCGCGCCAGAGCCAGAGGTTGTTCCAACCCCAGAGCCGGAACCCGCGCCAGAGCCAACCCCGGTGCCTGTTGCTGAGCCGGAGCCTGTCGCTGAGCCTGAGCCGACCCCGGAGCCTTTGCAAATCGTTGAGCCAGAACCTGCCGCAGAGCCCGAGCCCGCGTCTGAGCCAGAACCTGCTTCTGAACCTGAGCCTGTTCTTGAGCCAGAACCCGCCCCCGAGCCTGTTCTTGCACTGGAGCCGGAGATTAAGCCGGAAGTTGTCATCCCCTCTGTTGAAGAGTGTCAGGCACGGACAAGCGCAATCTTGGCAGGTAATTCGGTGAATTTCCTTTCAGGCGGTGCCGAGTTAGACCGCGCGTCAATCGCCGTGATTGCAGAGCTGGCATTCGAAGTGTCGGCCTGTTTTGAGGCAAACTCAGATCTGGAAATCGTGATCGAGGGACATACAGACAATGTTGGATCGGCGGATACCAATCTGCGTCTTAGCGATGCCCGTGCGTCAGTGGTGCGCCAAGCCTTGCTGACCTTGGGTGTCTCGCCTGATCGTGTGACTGCCACCGGTATTGGGGAAGAAAATCCTATTGCCGACAATACGACCCAAGAGGGCAGAGCCCAAAACCGTCGGACCGTTTTGGTCTGGAACCGCTAGACATTTTATTGAAAGGACAGCCTGATGTTCCAAAATTGGGGATTTCTGCTGACAGAAATATGGGTGCTTTTGGCGCTGGCAGGCTTGGTGGGGTTGCTCGCGGGCTGGATCATCTGGGCACGAGGGTCAACTGCGGCCACAGGCGTAGGTGCAGCCGATGGCAAGGCCCTGCATGACCGCGACCGCCAGATCGATGCGTTGCGCGGGCATGTCGGCGACCGTGATGGGCGCATTCGTCAATTGGAAGCCGAATTGGCTGAGACACGTGGCACGGGCGGCAAACCTGCGGTTTCCTCGGCCAAATCTACAGACGGATCAGCTGAAAGCAAGCCTGCCTCGCTGGCCAGCCCCCGCCGCGATGGTGCGGATGATCTCAAGCGGATCAAGGGGATCGGCCCTGCATTGGAGAAAATGTGCAACGGGTTGGGCATCTATCATTACGATCAGATCGCGGGTTGGTCGATGGCCGAATTGGCGTGGATCGACAGTCACCTCGAAGGCTTTACCGGCCGCGCGAGCCGTGACAATTGGATCGAGCAGGCCAAACTGCTGGACGCAGGGTTCGATACCGAATTTTCGCAACGTGTCGACCGCGGCGAAGTGCCAACCGACGATTAAGTCCTAGTCAAAAATGCAATAGGGCGGTCCCGTGACGGGCCGCCCTATTGCGTGTCAAAGTACGATATCTATCTGATCCGCAGTTCGGTTTCCGCATCAAACAAGAACACCCGCTCTTGTTCGAATTTGAGGCCAACCTTGCTGCCTTCGGTCACA
Organism: uncultured Paracoccaceae bacterium; assembly: GCA_937931795.1. GTDB lineage: Bacteria > Pseudomonadota > Alphaproteobacteria > Rhodobacterales > Rhodobacteraceae > JALZWD01. The sequence goes on along the minus strand of CALHAP010000157.1, from coordinate 2,278 downwards.
CGCTCGTCGCCGCGCTCCTCGACGACGATTTTCTCGCCTTGCGCTGTGGTCAGGTACGCATAGGACACGCCGCCCAAGCTCTCGGTCAGGTCAACGGTCAGATCATTGCCCGCAGGGTCGATCTCGATATGTTCGGGGCGCAATCCAACCAGCAGCTTTTTGCCTTCAAAGGCCGAGGCCACCTGCCGGTTCAATGTGTTGCCGATACCGGGGGCCACGACGTTGCCGCCTTTGACGCTGCCGCTGACAAAGTTCATCGCAGGGGACCCGATGAAGCCCGCCACAAAGCGGTTGTCTGGGTCGCGGTAGAGGTCCATGGGTGCGCCGACTTGTTCGATTACGCCTTTGCGCAGCACCACGATCTTGTCCGCCAGCGTCATCGCTTCGACCTGATCGTGCGTCACATAGACCATCGTTGCACCAATTTCGCGGTGCAGGCGGGCGATCTCGACGCGCATGTCGACGCGCAGTTCCGCATCCAAGTTCGAGAGTGGTTCGTCAAAGAGGAATACTTCTGGGCCACGCACAATCGCGCGTCCAATCGACACCCGCTGGCGCTGGCCGCCTGAGAGGGCGGCGGGTTTGCGTTTGAGGTATTCATCGAGCTTCAGGATGCGGCTGGCTTCGGCGACTTTTGCTTCGATCTCCTTTTTGGGGACACCGTTCATCTTGAGGCCGAACCCCATGTTCTCTTTCACGGTCATATGGGGGTAGAGGGCATAGGTTTGGAAAACCATCGCCACACCACGCTCGGACGGATCAAGGTGGGTGACGTCGCGTGCGCCGATCTTCATCGAGCCCCCCGTGGTCTCCTCCAGACCCGCGATCATCCGCAGCAGCGTCGACTTGCCGCAGCCTGACGGGCCGACAAACACGCAAAATTCACCATCTTGGATTTCGAGATCGATCCCGTGGATCACTTGGGTCTCGCCGTATTTTTTAATCACGGAGTTTAATGTCACGCCGGTCATATTTCATCCCTCCCCTAATCTGGTCCTACTCTGACCCATAACTCTACGGGATGGCCAGAACTTAGATGCCGGGATTTTGGCTTTCTTATCCGGAATATACAAATCGAAGCGATTTGGAGAGATGGATAAAGCCGCCGGAGCATACGCCCCCTTTTATTAAATTTCGAACTGTGGCAGCGTTGGATTTCGGGAGGACGGATCAGATATTGCGTTCGCGCAGAGAAGATGTAGCCTTTTGACACCAATAGTTCCGTCTACACGCGTTGTGTGGGCTATGAGACGAGAAACCTGGGAGAAACCTTAATGAAATCCTTCAAAACGCTTGTGGCAGCTGCCCTTGCAACAACCGCCATCACTGGCACTGCTGCTTTGGCCGACGGCCATGCGCTGTCCGGTGACCTGGTCATCTTTTCCGACATGTCCAACCCGGCGCCCCGCGCTGTGATGGAAGGCATGGTCGAGCGTTTCGGTGCCGAGCACCCCGACCTGAACATCGAGCTGACGATCATTGATCGTGAAGCCTACAAAACTCAGATCCGCAACTTCCTGACCGCAGACGCACCAGACGTTGCCAACTGGTACGCCGCCAACCGTATGCGCCCCTATGTAGACGCGGGCCTGTTTGCTGACATCTCCGACCTCTGGGCCGAAGACGAGTTCGCAGCATTGGATTCGACACGTGGTGCGATGACCATCGACGGCGCGCAGTACGGCGTTCCCTACACATACTACCAGTGGGGCGTATACTACCGCGAGGACATCTTCGCCGAGCTGGGTCTCTCCGAGCCCACCACATGGGAAGACGAGCTGGCAAACTGTCAGGTCATCGTCGATTCAGGTCGCGCCTGCTATTCCATCGGGTCCAAGTTCCTGTGGACTGCTGGCGGTTGGTTTGACTACATCAACATGCGCACAAACGGCTACGATTTCCACGCCTCGCTCTTGGCTGGCAACGAAAGCTGGACCTCTGACGAAGTGCGCGCCACATTCGCAAACTGGCGTCAGCTGATCGACATGGGCGGCTTTATCGCCGATCACCAGTCCTACAGCTGGCAGGAAGCACTGCCCTTCGTCGTTGACGGCGAAGCGACAGCCTACCTGATCGGTAACTTTGCCGTGCAGCCACTGCGCGATTCTGGTCTGACAGACGATCAGCTGGGTTTCTACCAGTTCCCAGCGATCAACAGCGATGTTGAGCTGGCGGAAGACGCGCCAACAGACACATTCCACATCCCAACAGGGGCGAATAACCCTGATGCGGCCCGCGCCTTCCTGCGCTTTGTGGTCTCTGCTGAAAACCAGACAAT
>CALHAP010000156.1 GCA_937931795.1 uncultured Paracoccaceae bacterium | reverse complement strand
CGACTGTTTGGCAATCCAAAGATCAGGATCATCCTGTTCCCGTGCCAGCTCCATTTCCGCAGACGTCCGGCGCCACACAAAAACGGGACTACCTCTCAATACGACGACCTGCGGTTCACCCGGCGCGAAATCATCCACATTTATCACAGGGTAAAGCGAGGCCTCATAAGCCACCACATCTGCCGACGGCTTCCCTGATGTGATCAGGCCCGCAACTCCGAGCAGAACCGCCACGGCCACCATGGCTCCGGTGCAAATGTAAATAAAATCAATCCGCTTTGTCATAATGCCACTTTACTGCGGCCGCGCTATGGGTCCATCAAAATCCCCCTCTTTGCGACGCGTCAAAACCCCGCCATAGTCACCCTCATGACCAACGCCCTCACCCAAGCCCGCGAAACGACCGCCGCCATGCGCGCGCTGTTTCCCGCCACGCCCTGCCAGCGCAACGACCATCTGTCTGCAAAATACGGCGCTGAAATTTGGCTCAAGCGCGAAGACCTCAGCCCCGTGCGGTCCTACAAGATCCGGGGTGCCTTCAACGCCATGCGCAAGGTTTTGGCCAGTCAAACCCCCGCGTTTGTCTGCGCCAGTGCTGGCAATCACGCCCAAGGGGTCGCCTATTGTTGCAGGCATTTCGGGGTGCGCGGCGTCATTTACATGCCCGTGACCACGCCGCAGCAAAAGGTCGAGAAAACCCGTATCTTTGGCGGGGACGCCATCGAGATTAGGCTGGTGGGTGACTACTTTGATCAAACGCTCGCCGCCGCCCAAACCTATTGCGCGCAGGCTGGCGCACATTTTCTTTCGCCCTTTGATGATCCCGACGTCATCGGCGGACAAGCGGCTGTGGGCGTCGAACTGCTCGACCAAATGCCAACAGCGCCGGACCTGATTGTTTCGCCCGTCGGCGGCGGTGGCCTCAGCGCAGGCTTGATCAGCTATATGGTGGTCGCGGCCCCCAACGTCGGCTTTCATCTGGTCGAACCCCTAGGTGGGGCCAGTCTCACGGCTTCTTTGGCGGCCAACGAATTGGTCACACTCGACAGCGTCGACAGCTTTGTCGATGGCGCCGCCGTCGCCCGCATCGGTGCGCATCCGTTTGAGACGCTCCAGCACCATCCCGCGGATCAATTGCACACGATTTCCGAAGATCGCCTCTGCGGCACGATCCTCGAGATGCTAAATATCGAAGGCATCGTGCTGGAACCCGCCGGCTCGCTCAGCGTCGACGCGCTCAAAGACCTCGATGTGGCAGGCAAAACCATCTGTTGCATCACCACCGGCGGTAATTTCGATTTCGAACGCTTGCCCGAGGTGCGCGAACGGGCGGCACGCGCAGCAGGCACGCAAAAATATTTCATCCTGCGCCTGCCGCAACGGCCCGGTGCGCTCAAGGATTTCCTCAATCTGCTCGGCCCGCAGGACAACATCACCCGCTTCGAGTACCTCAAGAAAAGTGCGCGCAATTTCGGCTCGGTTCTTATCGGGATTGAAACCACTGATCCCGCAAACTTTCCCAAACTGGCCGAACACATCACAGCTGCGGGCATGTCGTTTACGGACATCACCAACGACGATGTGATTGCGCAGTTTGTCGTCTAACGCCTGTTTAAAGCGGCATGTCCTTGCTGGTTTGTGGGCCATATGCAAAAGACGCATCACATCGGACACGAGGATGATACGACTTAAAAAACGACCTAAAGGCAGGCCGCTATGATCACCCGCCGCACCCTTCTTGCCAGCACGATTGCCGCCAGCTTTGCCGCGCGTTTGGGGGCAACACCGGGAACGCAAAATCCTGATGACGCCACGCTGGGCCGCCTCACATTCGGGGCCACTCCTGCCAGTCGGGATGCTATTGCAAGGATGGGCCAGACCGCGTGGCTGGAGGATCAGTTGGCGCAGCCTGCGTTCAACGCGGCGTTCGAGCGGCGATTGGCCGGCAAAACGCTTCACATCGCCTATGAGGCGGGCGAACAGCCCCAGGTCGGCACCTATCCTGCGCTGGACGAACATCGCCCCCTCGGATTGCTCCACGCCGACCCCGCGAGCTATCTGCATGGCATCGAGTGGGACATCGCACTGGCATGGCCAGAACGGGCGCGTCCGGGCGAAGAGGTCATCGCCGCTGCGCTGCACCGCGCCGTCCATGCCCCCGGTCAGTTGCGCGAGGTGATGACGCAGTTTTGGCACGATCATTTCAACGTGTCGGCCCACAAAAGCGAATACACCGCCACCTTTTACCCTAGCTATGATCGCATGCTGCGCGAGAATGCCTTGGGCAATATCCGCGCGCTGCTTGGTGGTGTAGCGACGTCGCCTGCGATGCTGGTCTACCTCAACAACGATGACAGCCGCGCGAGCCCCGCCAACGAGAACTTCGCGCGCGAATTGCTGGAACTGCACACGCTGGGCGAAGCGGCCTATCTCAATGCCGATCACCCGCGCTGGTCCTCTGTGCCATTGTTGCCGGACGGCACCGCTGCAGGCTACATTGATGAAGACGTCTACGAGGTTGCGCGCGCCTTTACCGGCTGGACTATAGGCGACGGGCGCTGGCTGGCCGAGGGCAAATATGCGCCCAAAACAGGCCAGTTTCACTATGAAGACAGCTGGCATGACCCCTACCAAAAACGCATCCTCGCGCGGGAAATGCCGCCCAATCGCGCACCCATGGCGGACGGCAACGATGTGCTGGATATGTTGGCGCGACATCCTGCAACCGCGCGTCATATCTGCACAAAGCTCGCGCGCCGTTTGCTGACCGACGCCCCGTCCGAGGCGCTGATCACGGCGCTTACCGATACCTATCAAGCGCATATCGACAGCCCCGATCAAATGGCACATCTCATCCGGGCTTTGGTCGCGCACCCCGATTGGGCCGCCCCACCGTCCAAGCTGCGGCGTCCGTTTGAATTTCTGACCGCGCTCTACCGCGCATCTGGGGCCAAGATCAGCAATCCATCCAACGATTATCACTGGCAATTAGAGCGGATCGGATGGCGTCAACACAGCTTTCCGGCACCCACAGGCCACCCCGATACATCCGAAGACTGGCAGTCAGGCACGCTGTTGTTGCGACTGACCGAGGTGGCGTTGTTTGCTCATGATGACTGGTTTGGGGGGACGTCAACGCAGTTGGACGCGCTGCCTGAAAACACCCAAACGTGGGGCGATCTCGCGGCGCATTGGACAACGCGTCTGACGAGCGAACCCAACTCACTCCCCGAATTTTTTGACGCACTTGGTGTGTCGGAGGCGGATGTTTTACCCACAGACCCCACGGAACTGCACGAGGCCTCGGCCACTGCATTAGCTTTCGCGGCCCTAACGCCTGCGTTTTTCACAAGATGACATGCGCTGAAGGAGACAAAAATGGCTGAACCTGCCCTCGTTGTGATCTTTTTGCGCGGCGGTGCCGATGCCTTGAACATCGTCAGCCCGTCGTCCGACGCCGATTATATCGCGGCCCGACCCGAGGCGTTGCGTGTCCTGCGGCAGGGCAATGATGCAGGTCACCCTCTGCACGGCGACACGATTGCAGACGTGGATTTCAGGTTGCATCCGCAGGCATCTGAGCTGGCAGAGCTGTTTGGCGCAGGCGATTTGTCGGTAATCCACGCAACGGGCCTGACGACAGCGACCCGCAGCCATTTCGACGCCGAGGCTCGGATTGAACGCGGCTCTAACACGGACTCTGACGGCGGCTGGCTTGGGCGGACCTTGCGGCATCTGCCAGACGGAGACGCCCTGCCCGCTCTGGCCGTTGGAACACGTCTGCCCGAATCCTTGCGCGGATCACGAGCCGCGCTCGCGGAATCCCTCGATGATCTGGTCTTGGCGGGTCAACATTGGCTGGCGCCTGCGCTGCGCGCGCGGTTGCAATCGGGGTTTGGCGATCATGACCAACTGGGGGTGACCACGCAGGATTTGCTGGCGCTGAGCCAGACCCTGCGCGACAGACATTTCGACGACAGTGGCGATATGCGTGCCTATTCACCGGACGTTGACTACCCGCGCACCCGCCTAGCGCAGCCCCTGATGACCGTGGCGCGGACGTTGAAATCGGACCTAGGTTTGCGGGTCGCGACGGTGGACTACGGCGGCTGGGACACACATGCCAATCAGGCGGGCGACTTTGCAGGGCTGCTGGGCGATTTGTCGCGCACGCTGATGGCGTTTTGGCGCGATCTGGGCCCCCGCCAGCAAGACGTGTCGGTCGTGATCCAGTCCGAATTTGGCAGACGCCTGCGGTCCAACGCATCGGGTGGCACAGATCACGGGCGCGCAGGCGCTATGATGGTGCTCGGCCCACAGGCGCGCGGCGGCAGATTGCTAGGGCACTGGCCGGGCCTGCAAAACGAAGCGCTGGAAGAGGGCGCAGACCTTGCCGTCACGACCGACTACCGCGATGTCTTGGCCGACATTCTAACCAGTCACATGGGGGTAGCAGATGTCTCCGCTATCTTCCCCAACCTTGCCCGCGCGCCAACGGGCCTGTTTGCGTAACGCGCGAAGGCAAACTCAGATATCCAAAATAAGCGGTGCGTCAGATTTGGCAGGGACCGAGCAACACAACAAGACTTCGCCGTCCTCGGGGGTGAACCCCGGCGTTTGCGCATAGCTGACCTCGCCGCTTGTGATCTTGCAAGCGCAACTGCCGCATGACCCGCTGCGACAGCCAAAGGTCGGTGTCATCCCATGCGCTTCAGCAAATTCCAGTAATGTCCCGTCGCCCTCTTTCCAGCCCTGTTCAACGCCAGAGGCCGCAAAGGTCACGACAGCTTCAGTGGCGGGTGGCACGTCCGGTTTGGTCTGCGGCACGGCGGCTCTGACTAGGGACGCAGGCCCAAAGCTCTCGGCAAAGACCCGTGCGTCGGGCACACCCAGAGCGATCAGCATGTCATATACCGCCTGCATGAAGGGCGCAGGCCCGCAGAGGTAAAAGTCGTAATCCGCGATGGGCAGCAGTGATTGCAACACCTCGGGCGTGATCCGTCCCGCGACGTGAAAATCCTGCCCTGCGACTTCACCCTCAGCAGGCTGGCCAATCACAGAGACATAACGCAGCGCGCCCTGAGACGCGGTTTGGAACGCGGTGAACTCGGCGGCAAAGGCGCGCTGCTGAGTTGTCTGGGCCGCGTGAAGTACCGTCATCTGGCGATGGTGCCTGCGCGAGACAGAATTGCTCAGCGCGGCCCGCGCCATAGAGATCATCGGCGTGATACCAACCCCGCCTGCCAGCAAAACCGCAGGTCGCTTTTCGTCCATATCCATCCAAAACTCGCCCTTGGGGGCACGGGTCTCTAGGGTGTCTCCAATCTTCAACGTGTCATGCAGATACTGCGACACAGCACCCTCGCGTTTGACCGAAATTCGGTATGTTGCATCAGAGGGCGCGGACGATAGCGTATAGGTCCGTGTGACCTCGTGACCGTCTAGTGCCACCTTCAAAGTCAGGAACTGGCCGGGCTTGTAGGGCATCATCACCTTGCCATCGGCAGGCTCCAGGTAGAACGAGCGGATCACGCTGCTCTCATCGACAATCTTGGTCACCTTGAAGGGCCGCCAAGCAACACGGTCAGCATTCAACTGTTGGGTCTGTGCGGCCTGCTCCCAATCGCCCGTCAACAATGCATTGGGCGAGGCTTCGCCGTCTTCCCACGTCATCGGGGCCGCCGCGCGCAGGATGTGACCGTGATCAAGATGGAACCGCCACGCGCGTTCGGCGCCTTTAAACGACGCGATCTCGGCGTCGGGTTCCCACATCAGCTCGACCGTGCCGGTCAACTGTAGAAGGTCGCCCGTAGTAAAATCAACGAACAGCAAACCCGCCTTGGGGTTCACCATAAAATTGCCCAGCGTGTTGAACGCAAAGTTGCCGATGTATTCAGGGATCGTCAGCACATTGCCGTCCACTTTGACAAATCCTGCGTTCCCGCCGCGGTGACTGACATCCACACCGCCCGTGTCGCGCGGGTCATCTTGGGGGTTCTGGCTGGCGACAAACAGCGTATCAGACCGGGTGATCAGCGCGGCGGCGTCCGCAGGAAGATATGCAAATTCAACGCGTTCCGGTGTGGTGTTGATCTGCGGATCACGGTGGAAGCTAACACCACGGGTGTGAATATACTGCGGGCAATTGCCATAGGATTGCACGACATCGACGGACAATGGCCCCTCTGTCGCGCGCACAATCCCGTTCATCCGGTTGCGCCTGCGGGTAGGCAGTTCAATCCCGACAAAGCCCACCTGCGCGCCATCCGTTGCGTTGTCCCAAAACGGATCACCATTGATCCGCCCCGGCGCCATCTGGAACTGCCGATCCGTCGGTGTGTTCAAAAACCCCGGCGAACCAAAGAGCACAGAGGCCCACGGCCAGCCAGCTGCATCGACACTGCCCGCAAAGATCAGCGGCAGTTGAGAGAAAAAATCCCGGTGCTGTTGCGGCATATAGGGCCGGTGAATGCGGCGCGCCACGGACGACTGGTGGTCCTTGCGACCCAACCTGTCATGCAGTTCTTGCTCGCCTGCGTGATAGGGCGATGTCTCGCGGTCCCAACCAGCCAATTCCATGGTGTGATCTCCTATGCGGTTTGAAGCGAGGCGAAAAAATCCGCGCCCACAACCATGGGGGCAAAGCCGTCGATTGCCTCGACACGCGCAATCCAGGCCGTGATCGCGGGATAGGCATCAAGACTATAATCGCCGTCGGTGACCCGCGCGATATAGCTATAGCAGGCCAGATCAGCCAACGTGGCATGCTCACCCACCAGCCAATCCCGACCTGTCAGATGCGGCTCGAACAAATCGGTCAGCAGGGTATCCGTTTTGGCTTTGGCAGTCTCTAAATCAGCGGGCGCGCCAAATAGTTTGATCGCTCGCACCAGAAACGGCCCCTGCATGATCTCATTAACGGCTGTGGATAGCCATTCCTGCACTTGCGCACTGCCCACAGCATCTGTCGGCAGCCAGTGGTTTGCGACATCATATTTGCGCGCCAGATAGGTCAAGATCGCGGTGGAATCGCGCAGCGTCAGATCACCATCCACCAGCACAGGGACTTGCCCAAGCGGGTTCATCGCCAGAAAATCGGGGCTTTTATGCTCGCCACCCATGAGGTTCACGGTGATATCTTCATGCGCGACATCGAGAATATTCAACAACGTCAACGCGCGGTGCGCATTGCCCGACAGGGGGTGTCCGTAAAGTTTCATGGCGGTATCCTTGCTCGGGTAAGTGTGATTTGGCCTTACCCTAGTCGCAAACGAATACCCACAAAACGCATGATCACCTGATAGACTGTCAGTCAAAGACTGACGATCATCGCAACTGCCCGATCATACTATGCCCCATCTCCAAAAACCGTTTCAGCGCGTTTGACCGCACTTGCCCCGGTGGCGTGACGGTGAAAACCCCGCCTTTGCGCATTTGCCATTCGGGTAACAAGCGTACCAGCCGACCCGCCGCCAGATCGTCCTCGACCATAAAGTCGGGGAGGATCGAAAACGCAGTTCCCTCCATCAGGAATGACCGGATCGCCAGCGTGATGTTCAGCTGCGTCATCCCGTTCACCGTTATGGTTTCGCTCTGCGCGCCTTTGGTAAACGTCCAATCGGCGCGCCCCTCTAGCGCATGGCTGAGCACGAAGGGCACCTCGGTCAGATCCTGTGGGGACGTGGCCCCGATCTGATCAAACGTCTTAGGCGTACAGACGGCGATCTCTTCAAAATCACGCAGCTTCTTAGCCAAGTTAGTCGAATCTTTCAGCCAGCCGATCCGAAACCCGACGTCATAGCGTTCTTCGATCAAATCGACGCGCATATCGTTCAAAAACAGATCAACGCGCACGTCCGGGTAGGCCTGCTGAAACCGCGCAACAAAAGGGGCAACATGCGACACGCCGTAGTCCACTGGCGCCGTAACGCGCAACCGACCCTTGGGGCGCTGGTCGCGGTCAAAGACGCGCTCATAGGCATTATTCGCCTGCGTTAATGCTGATTTGGCATCCTCGAAAAACGCGAGACCCGCATCGGTGGGCCGCAGGTGTCGAGTGTTGCGCAGCAAGAGAGGCGTGCCAATTTCCTGCTCTAGGATCTGCAATTGTTTACTGACGACCGCTTTGCTGATCCCCAACTGATGTGCAGCGGCAGTGATCGTGCCCGCGTCCACAGTGGCCACAAAATACGCAAGTCGGTTCAGGTTATAGCGAATATCCATGTGCTATTGTTAACCAAAGACTGACAGTCATTCAATCTGTCTTTCGTTTCATTGACCCAACATGCCGCTTAGCTCTGGTGCATCAGCAAGGAGCACCCCAGATGGACGATCCGAAATTTACAATCATTTACGACACATATTGCGGCTGGTGCTATGGTGCCGCCCCGATCTTTGACGCGCTGGTCGATAGCGGAGCGCAGGTTGACGTGTTGCACCGCCACCTGTTCCAAGGCCCACTGGCCTACCGGATGAGCGAGGGAAAAGGGGCATTGGTGATGAAAGCCGATGCACGCATTCATGCGCTAACAGGGCAGGAATTCACAACGGCGTATAAGACAAATGTTGTCCTCTCTGACAGCGAGGTTTTGGCCTCGCACTACACAGCGCAAGCCGCCGCCCTCGTCCACGATCAAGGCCCCCGCAAAGAGTTCGCCCTACGTCATACGCTTGAGGTTGCCCGCTTTATCGACGGATTATCAGCCAGCGACCGCGACGCCGTTATCGCGGCTTTGCGCAACCATGGGGTCAGCGCAGCGGATGCCGCCAAAATCGGAACACCTGCACTGGCCGAACTGGCCGAGCAAAACGCCCAGCAGGCGCAGGATTTGATGGCTGCAGTCGGATCCCAAGGGGTTCCAACGATCGTCAAATCAGACGGCACGCGCCTCACCCAGATTGATCACAGTGCCTACTATGGTCGTCCCGGCGACATCTCGTCCCTCATCTCTTAACCCACCAAAACTTAAAGGCAATATCATGAACATTCTTCTCATTGGCGCCACCGGCATGGTTGGCAGTCGTCTTCTGTCCGAAGCGCTGGAGCGCAATCATCACGTCATCGCCGCTGCCCGGTCACCGCAAAGCATCCAGCCCCACGGCCGGGTCACCGCCGTGGCCCTTGATATCACCGATCCGCAGGCCGCAATCACAATAGCGCAGGGTGCCGATGTCATCATTTCCGCTGTCAGCCCGCGCAACACTGGTGACGCGCTCAATGATGCCGCCGCGTCGACAAACACGTTGATCGAGTTGCACAAAGCGACCGGCAAACGGGTGGTCACGGTGGGTGGGGCCGCGTCCTTGCATCTCCCCGATGGGACGCCCGTAGTGACCTATATCCCGGATGAAATTCTGCCCGAAGCACAGGCCATGCGACGCGCCTACGGCACGCTTGTGGCTGCGGATATAGATTTCACCGTTGTGGCCCCCGGCGGCATGATCGCCCCTGGCGCACGCACTGGAAAATTCCGTGTCGCACAGCGTCAAATCCTAACCGGCGCAGATGGTGGTATGAGCCATATCAGCGCGGAGGATTTCGCCATCGCAGTTCTTGATGAAGTCGAGACGCCACAGCATTTCCGCACCATTATTAACGTAGGTTACTAAATCTTCAGACGATTGGCATCAGGTGCTGCACCGACGCGCCTGATGCCACGTTGCCCCCAGATCCTCATAACACCGCGTTCCATACCTTGAGCGCGCACCGCATGGCCCCTATATTCCCCGTAAAGGAGCCCCATCATGTTCGGCATTCCCGGCAAGCAAGCCATAAGCATCACTCCCCGCGCAGTTAGCCAGATCACCAAGCTGATGGCACGCGATGGCCACGAAGGGCTGCGCATCGGCGTGAAAAAAGGTGGCTGTGCAGGCATGGAATACACCATGGATTATGTCACTGAAATCAATCCGCTAGATGAGGTTGTTGAAGTAGACGGCGCCCGCGTGATGATCGCCCCCATGGCGCAGATGTTTCTATTTGGGACCGAAGTGGACTACGAAGTTTCACTGCTGGAAGCGGGTTTTAAGTTCCGCAATCCGAACGTGACCGAGGCCTGTGGCTGCGGTGAGTCGATCAAATTCGACGAGGCGCTCTTCGCAAAATAATCTGCGTACTGCACGTCCTTTCCCATTCCCGAGCAGGCTGTTATCCTCTGAGTAAGCAATGAGGATATCAAAAATGCCAAGAAAACTCGCCGCCGGTAATTGGAAAATGAACGGCTCTGTCGCGCAATTGTCAGAGCTGTCTGGCTTGGGACATGCTGACATTGACGTGTTGATCTGCCCGCCCGCGACCTTGATTGCGGTTGCCGCCAATGCCGCAGAAACGGGTCTGATGATCGGCGCGCAGGATTGCCACGCTGCCGCATCGGGCGCGCACACGGGCGATATCAGTACCGCGATGTTGGCGGAAGCGGGTGCAACCCATGTCATCGTGGGCCATTCCGAGCGCCGCGCAGACCACGCAGAGACCGACGATCAGGTCCGCGCCAAGGCAGAGGCGATCACCGCCCAAGGCCTCATCGCGATCATCTGCATCGGCGAGACCTTGGCACAGCGCGAAGCGGGCGAGACACTCAGCATCCTCGATGCCCAATTAAGCGCCTCGACACCTGATAACGCCACCGCCGCCAACACCGTCATAGCCTATGAACCCGTCTGGGCCATCGGTACGGGCCTGACGGCAAACACAGATCAAATCGGCGAGGTCCACAGCCACCTGCGGGCGCATCTGACCGAACGGTTCGGCGCGGACGCGGCCGACATACGCCTGCTCTACGGCGGGTCGGTCAAGGCCGCCAATGCGACCGAGATTTTCGCGGTGCCCGACGTCGACGGCGCATTGGTCGGCGGTGCCAGCCTCACGGCCAAAGATTTCCGCCCCATCGTCGATGCACTGGCCGCAAGCTAGGCGCAAAAAAGCCCCGCGCTCCATCCGGAACGCGGGGCTTTTTCTATTCTACGTCAGCGGCTTAGCCAACCAGTTCAAGACCCGAGAAGAAGAACGCGATCTCTTCAGCCGCTGTCTCTGGGGCGTCTGACCCGTGGACCGAATTTTCACCAATCGACAGAGCGAACTCTTTGCGGATCGTGCCGTCTGCTGCGTCTGCGGGGTTAGTCGCACCCATGACTTCGCGGTTTTTCGCGATGGCGTCTTCGCCTTCGAGAACCTGCACGACGATGGGCTCGGAGATCATAAACTCACACAGCTCGCCAAAAAACGGACGCTCGGAATGCACGCCGTAGAACTGCTGGGCTTGGGCCAATGTCAGCTGAATACGCTTGGAGGCGACGATGCGCAGGCCTGCGTCTTCGAATTTCGCGGCGATTTTGCCTGTCAGGTTCCGCTTGGTGGCGTCGGGTTTGATGATCGAGAATGTGCGTTGTACGGCCATGATGGTCCTCATAAATTTAAGGGCGCGCGTGGCCCTCGTGGTGTGATTTCTGCGGCCTGCTAACACGCAGTCGGCGCTATGAAAAGCCGCATTCCACCATCCCCCCTCAACCCCGATTGACGGGGCATGCGGGATCGGGCATGGCACGGTCATGCTCAAAATATCAGACCTCACCTATTCCGTCGAAGGCCGCACGCTGGTCGAACACGCCTCTGTCACCATCCCTGCGGGCCACAAGGTCGGCCTCGTGGGGCGCAATGGGTCAGGGAAAACGACGCTGTTTCGCGTGATCCGTGGCGAGATGCCCACCGAACTGGGCGGCGTGAACATCCCGCGCGGCTGGAAAATTGGCGGCGTCAGCCAAGAGGTGCCGGGCAACGAGGTCTCGCTGATCAACACCGTGTTGCGCGCGGACACCGAACGCGAAGCCCTGCTGGCCGAGGCGGAAACAGCCACGGACGCCAACCGCATCGCAGACATCCAGACCCGCCTCGCCGACATCGACGCATGGTCTGCCGAGGCGCGCGCGTCCTCGATCCTCAAGGGTTTGGGCTTCACCGATGACGAGCAAAAGCAGCCTTGCTCTGCCTTCTCAGGCGGCTGGCGGATGCGCGTTGCACTTGCCGCCGTGCTGTTTTCCGAACCTGATCTGCTGCTGCTCGACGAGCCGACAAACTATCTCGACCTCGAAGGTGCGCTGTGGCTCGAGGCCTACCTGATCAAATACCCGCACACCGTGCTGATCGTCAGCCACGACCGCGAGCTGCTGAATCGCTCGGTCGGCGGCATTCTGCACCTCGAGGACAAGGGCCTGATCTACTACACCGGCCCCTACGACCAATTCGTCAAACAACGTGCTGCCAAACGCGAAGTACAGGCCGCGGCGGCCAAGAAACAAGACCTCCAACGCGCGCATTTGCAGAGCTTTGTCGACCGCTTCAAAGCCAAGGCGTCCAAGGCGAAACAGGCGCAGTCCCGCGTAAAAATGCTGGAAAAGATGGAGACGATCCGCGCCCCTGAAGATGCCGCGCGCACGGTCTTTACCTTCCCTCAACCCGACGAGCTGTCGCCGCCGATTATCGCCACCGAAGGCGTCGCCGTGGGCTATGGAAACCTGATCGTGCTGCACGACCTGAACCTGCGCATTGACCAAGACGACCGCATCGCACTGCTTGGGCGCAATGGCGAGGGAAAATCCACGCTTTCCAAACTGTTATCGGGCAGACTTGATGCAGCGCGCGGCAATATGCAGATGTCGAACAAGTTGCGGATCGGCTTTTTCGCGCAGCACCAAGTCGACGAGCTGCGCATTGACGAGACACCGCTCGACCACCTGTTCCGCGAACGCCCGAACGAAGGACAGGCGCGGCTGCGTGCCCGCCTTGCGGGCTTCGGCCTAGGTGCAGATCAAGCGGATACCGAAGTTGGGCGTCTGTCTGGTGGGCAAAAGGCGCGTCTGTCGCTGCTTCTCGCCACCCTGCCCGCGCCGCATTTGCTGATCCTCGACGAGCCGACAAACCACCTCGACATCGAGAGCCGCGAAGCCCTCGTCGAGGCCCTGACCGCCTACACCGGCGCCGTCATTCTTGTCAGCCACGACATGCACCTGCTGTCGATGGTCGCGGACCGCCTTTGGCTGGTGAAAGACGGACAGGTCAATCCCTATGACGACGACCTGCAAGCCTACCGCAAGATGCTGCTGACGCCTGAAAAGGGTGACGGCAAAGGACGTACCAAAGGCGACAAACCCGCACCCAAGAAAGCGGTCCTGACGCGCGACGAGAAACTGGCGCTGAAGGCCGAGGTGCGTAAAGCCGAAGACCGCGTCACAAAGATCACGCAGATGCAGGACAAGCTGTCGAAAAAGCTCGCTGATCCAGCGCTGTATGAGGATGCCCGCAAGGGCGAGCTAGCGACGTGGAACGCTAAATACGCTGAAGTGATGCAAGCCTTGGCCCGCGCCGAAGAGCTGTGGGTCGCCGCTCAAACCGCCCATGACAAGGCGATGAAATGACCGACCTACCTGCTCTCGTCGCAGCGTTTACCACGCTGTTTGTGATCGTCGACCCGCCGGGTTTGGTGCCCGTTTTCATAGCGCTCACGCGGGGCATGTCGGCCGCACAACGCCGTGCAATTGCGATCCGGGCCTGCCTCGTGGCCACCGTTTTGATGTTTGTTTTCTTGTTGCTTGGCGAAGCCGTCCTCGCTTTCGTCGGCATCTCAATGCCCGCATTTCAGATCGCGGGGGGAGTGTTGTTGTTCCTCACGGCGCTGGATATGTTGTTTGATCGCCGCCAAGCCCGGCGCGATGATAATGCCAATGCCAGCATCGCGGACGACGACAGCGATGATCCGTCTGTCTTCCCCCTCGCCCTGCCGTTGATTGTGGGACCGGGCGCTATTGCCACCATCATCCTGCTCACTGGCCAAGCGCAAAGCACCACCGATGTCGCGGCCATCGCGGGGGTTTTCTTGTCGATCCTGTTGATCGTATTTCTGGCATTCCTGTCTGCTGGCGCGATTGAACGCGCGCTTGGCAAGACGGGGATCAACGTGGTGACACGGGTGTTGGGCATGCTACTGGCCGCTTTATCGGTGCAATTTATCCTCGACGGTTTGCGCACTTCCGGTATCGCGGGTTAGGCGCTATATCTCCGCCATGAGCCAAGACGACCTGCCCCGCCTGATCTATCTTATCCTGCTAGGTTGCGTCGTTGGCAGCTATTTCTTCGCGTCTGGCCGAAAGAACCTGAGTAAAACCGCCCAGCAAGCCCTGATTTGGGGGATTATTTTTGTCGGGGTCATCGCGGGCTACGGGTTGTGGAATGATGTGCAAAACGATGTCTTGGCCCGGCAATCCGTTGGCGCGGGTGGCACCATCGTGATCCCACGCGCACCAGACGGGCACTATAACCTGACCGTCGAAATCAACGGCACCACCGTGCCATTTGTCGTCGATACCGGGGCCAGCCAAATCGTGCTCAGCCAGCGCGACGCGCAGCGGGTCGGCTTGGACCCCTCTGCATTGGTCTATTCCGGCCAAGCCTTCACGGCCAATGGCATCGTGCGCACAGCGCCCGTGACCTTGGACACCCTGACACTGGGGCCCGTGCGCGACCGTAAGATCCGCGCCGTGGTTAACGAAGGCGTGATGGATACATCGCTGCTCGGCATGGAGTATCTCAATTCGATGAGCAGGATTGAAATCATCGGCGGTGAAATGATTCTGACGCCCTAAGCCGCTGCACTTTCGGCCTTTTTCGACCATTTCCCATCATCCTGTGCCCAGTATTGGGCGGCGATCCCGGCGCCTGTCAGCGCTTTCCACTGTGTTCGCGCCACCTGCACCGCCTCAGGGTCATGCCCGTCAAACAGGATGCACACGCGCTCGACCTGCGCCACGCTTTCGGCACTGACGTCGATACCGCCGATGGTCATGATACAGGCGGCGTCATTGCCCACGGCTTCGCCTTGCGCGCAGAGCAGCACTGGTTGCACTGCGTCATGCGCGCCACCCGCGCGCCCATGCGGCAAAAACCCTGCCTCATCGCCCCGCCACAACTGCTTATCGAGTTGATCCATCTGTGCTGCATCGCGCCCTTGCACCGCCACACGCCACCCGGCCGCGCGCGCACGCTCGATCAATCGGGGCAAGGCCACGTCCAGCGGGCTATCAGTCAGATGATAAAAATAAGCAGCGCCCATTGCGTCCCCCACGGTCTGGCTGTGTAGGTAGCGCATCAACTACGGCGGTGCCACACTTAGGTATTCCTCCTGTGGATAAGATTTGGTAGGCTTAGGCCAAATAGAACCCGGACAAAAAATAGGGGCACAGGCGTGGGGCGACTGGACAGATATATGCTGTCACAGCTTTTGGCGGTTTTCGGCTTTTTCGCGCTGGTGTTGATCCTCGTGTATTGGGTCAATCGTGCTGTCAGCCTGTTTGATCAACTGATCGCGGATGGCCAATCCTTTAGTGTGTTCCTGACCTTTACCGCGCTCGCCTTGCCCGCGTTGGTCCGCATCGTGCTACCGATTGCCGCCTTTGCGGCCAGTGTTTACGTAACCAACCGCATGATGTCCGAAAGCGAACTGGTCGTTGTCCAAGCCACCGGGTTTTCGACCTTTCGCATCGCCCGTCCGATTTTGTATTTCGGCCTGATCGTTGCGGGGTTGATGCTGATCCTGACGCATATCCTCGTGCCCCTCAGCGCGCGTGAATTGTCGATGCGTCAAGGCCAGATCGCCCAAACCGCCACCGCCCGCCTGCTGCAAGAAGGACAGTTTATGCAAGCGGGGGACGGTGTGACCCTCTACATTCGCGAGATCACCCCTGAAGGCGAGCTGCGCGATTTGTTTCTGTCGGACCGTCGTAGCGAAAATCAATCAACGACCTACACCGCCGCCAGCGCCTATGTCGTGCGCACCGAATTGGGGCCGCAACTGGTCATGGTGGACGGCATGGCGCAGATTTACCGCCCCGAGACGCAGCGGCTGTCGACCACGTCATTTGATGATCTCGCCTATAACCTCGGACCGTTGATCTCGATGCCGGACCCGACCAAGCGGTCCGCTAGCCATTTAATGACGTGGGATCTGTTGGCACCTTCTGCGCAAAACCTGCGTGAAACGGGCAAAACGGCGGCTGACCTGCGCTTGTTGGCACATGATCGTACCGCCCAATCGCTGCAAGGGCTGGTCACCGCGTTGATCGGCTTTGCCACCCTGATGCTCGGCGGATTCAGCCGATTTGGCGTTTGGCGGCAGATCATTCTGGCGATATTCTTGGTGATCTTGGTCAAAATTTTCGAGAGCGCCATAACGGGCATGCTCAACAACACCCCCGCCCTTTGGCCGCTGATCTATGCGCCAATTGTTGCGGGCGCGGGGCTGGCGGCGGCACTACTGGCATGGCCCGCCCGCCCGGTTTGGCTGCGCGGGTTCCCCTTGGCACGACGAGGCGCGGCATGATCCTGCACCGATATTTTGCCAAACGGTTCGCGGTCATTTTATTGGCCGTCTTTGCGGTGTTCTTTGCGATGCTCTTGCTTGTTGACCTCATCGAGCAGGCGCGGCGCTTTGGTGGGCAAACCGATGGCTTTGGCGGATTGGTCGGGCTGACACTGCTGACCGTGCCCGCCTCGCTTTACAATATCTTACCGTTGATCGTGATCATCGCGACACTGTCCCTGTTCCTTGGCCTATCACGCTCGTCCGAACTGGTGGTGACACGTGCTGCAGGCAGATCAGCCATTCGCGCATTGGGGGCACCGATCGTGGTCGCGCTGCTGTTCGGCCTGACGGCAATCGCCGTGATGAACCCGATCGTCGCCGCCACCACCCGCGCCCACGAGTCCCGCGTCGCGGACCTGATGGGTGAACGGAGCGTGCTGACGTTGTCGGATGAAGGCCTGTGGCTGCGCCAAGGCAACGCGCGCGGGCAGACCGTCATCCATGCCAACAGCGCGAGCCTTGACGGCACAGAATTGAGCGACGTGACTTTCCTGACTTTCGCCGCCCAAGGCACGCCGTTGCGCCGGATTGAAGCGGCAAAGGCCCAATTGATCCCCGGCGAATGGACGATCACGGACGCAAAAGTTTGGCCCCTAGCCGGGTTGTCGAACCCCGAAGCCTCCGCCGTCCGCAGGACGGTCCTGACACTGCAATCAACCCTGACCGCAGATCAGATCCGCGACAGTTTCGGCACGCCCGCCTCGATCAGCATCTGGGATTTGCCGCAGTTCATTGAGCGCTTGAGCGACGCGGGCTTTACCGCGCGCCGCCACCAGATGTTCTTGCAATCGCAATTGGCACTGCCGTTGTTCCTGGTCTCGATGGTTCTGATCGGGGCCGCGTTCACCCTGCGCCACCAACGCGGCGGGCGCACGGGCATGATGGTTTTGGGCGCAATCTTGGTGAGCTTTTCCGTCTATTTCTTGCGGAACTTTGCGCAAATCCTAGGCGAGACCGGGCAAATCCCAACGCACCTTGCCGCTTGGGCGCCGCCCCTGATCGCCATTGGCCTCGCGATGGGTCTGTTATTACATCTGGAGGACGGATGATGCTGCGTCTGCTGTTCCTGCTGATCTGCTTGCCGCTCAGCGCCTTGGCACAGGCCACGGCCACATTGGTGGCAGATGTGGTCGAGGTCGCACCAAGCGGCACGTTGACAGCACAAGGCAATGTGCAGGTGTTCTACGGTGACACGGTGCTATCAGCACAAGCCATCAGCTACAGTGCGAACGGCGATAGGCTGACGATCAGAGGGCCGATTTTCATTCGCGCAGGTGACGGCGTCGTGTTGACGGCGGACGAGGCCACGCTGGACCCGCAGTTGCGCAATGGCATCCTGCGCAGCGCGCGGCTGGTTCTGGACCAACAGCTGCAATTGGCCGCCAACCAGATCACCCGTGTCGATGGGCGGTATTCGCAGCTGACGCGCACGGCCGTGACGTCTTGTCCCGTTTGCGGCACGCGCAACCCTCTGTGGGATATTCGCGCGAGCCGGATCATTCATGACGAACAAGAACGGCAGCTTTACTTTGAAGACGCGACGTTCCGGGTGCGCGGTGTGCCGATCTTTTGGGTGCCCCGGATGCGCCTGCCCGACCCCACGCTAGAGCGGGCTACAGGGCTGTTAATCCCCAGTTTCCGCAGCACCAACCGTCTGGGTCTTGGCGTGCGCCTGCCCTATTTCATTCGGATCGGCGACAGTCGTGATCTGACCCTGACGCCCTTCCTATCGTTTGAAACTACAACCCTTGAAGCCCGCTACCGGCAAGCGTTCCTGACGGGTGATATCGAACTGCGCGGGGCCATCAGCCGCGACACGATCCAGCCTGACGTGCTACGTGGCTACGTGTTCGGCGAGGGGGCATTTCAGCTCGACGGGGATTTCAAGCTGCGGGTGGATGTCGAATCTGTGTCCGATTCTGCCTATCTGCTCGATTATGAAATCTCGGAAAAGGACCGGCTGGATTCAGCACTGACCCTCGAGCGGGTCCGCCAAGACACGTTGATCGTCCTTGATCTGACGTTTTATCAAACGCTGCGGGACAATGAGACAAACGCGACGCTGCCGCTGACAGTCGCAAACCTCAGCTATGAAGACCGCAAAGAGCCGGACCTGATCGGGGGCACCCTTAGCCTATCGTCGTCGCTAGATGCGTTCGAGCGGTCCGAAAATCAGCCCGGCGAAAATGGCCGGGACGTGGCCCGGATCGGCGGGCGTATGGGCTGGCAGAACAACTGGATCGCGCCCGGCGGTCTGGTTGTTGGCGCGCAAACCGCCCTCGCCCTCGACTATTATTTCATCGGCCAAGATCCTGCATTTGAGAATGGGTTTCGCAGTGCCTCGTCCGCGGTCGCAACATTGCGCTGGCCCTTGTCGCGGCAAACCGAGCGCGCGCTGCATATCATAGAGCCCATCGTCGCATTGGGCTGGACCGGGACGTCTGGCATCGCGACCCCGAACGAGGACAGCACGCTGGCCGAGCTTGACGAGGGCAATCTGTTCGGCCTGTCGCGGTTCCCCGGCGAAGACGCCTATGAAGATGGTGGGCGCACCTCTATCGGCATCACTTGGACCCGGCTTGCAGGCAGCGGTGCCGCCTCGACGCTGACCTTTGGGCGCATCTATCAAAACGAGCGGCAAAACGGGTTTTCGCCCACCTCCGGTCTGTCGGGGGAAACCTCTGACTGGTTGCTGACCGGGTCCATCGACACAGGCGACGGGCTGGTGTTCAACGCGCGCGCCTTGTTCGATACGGAATGGCAGTTCGACAAAACCGAAACGCGGCTGGCATGGTCCACGGACACGTTTGATCTGGCCGCAGCCTACCATTGGTTGCCCGAAGACCCCACGCGCAATCGCGACACACCATCATCTGAGGTGTCCTTTGATACCAGTTTTCAGGTGAATGATCGGTGGCAGGTCAGCGCAAACGGGCGGTATGATATCGAAGCAGGCACACCCGCCAGCGCAGGATTGGGGCTATTGTACCGCCATGAATGTGTGACAGTGGACCTTTCCGCCGCGCGCCGCTACACCTCAAACACGACAGCAGAACCGATCAATTCGATAGGATTGTCGGTCAATCTGACAGGGTTTTCAGCCGGGCGATCAACCGGTCCGAACCCGAGGGCCTGTCAGAACTAAGCGGCGCAGACCGCACTGCCAAAGGGGGCAAACATGCGTTTTTCACTCAAAGCTCTGATCTTGGGGGCGACTTGTGCGCTAACAGCCCCCGCACCGCTGATTGCTCAGGGTTTGTTTTCGCCTGCGATTGGCGTGAATGATGATGTGATCACGGGCTATGAACTGGACCAACGTGAAAAATTGCTCGAAGTTTTCCGCAGCCCCGGTGATCTGTCCGATCTGGCGCGCGAGCAATTGATTGATGACCGGCTACGCATGGCTGAAATGGCCCGCGCTGGTGTGGCCCTTGACGCGGATGCATTGCAAACGGCGCTGAACGATTTTGCCGGGCGCGCGAACCTGTCACTGCCGGAATTTTTGCAAATCCTATCGCAAAACGGTGTGGCCGAAGAATCCTTGCGTGATTTTGTGCGCGTCGGCGTATCGTGGCGCGACTACGTGCGGGGCCGGTTCGCAGGCCAAGCGCTTGTCTCGGAAGCAGAAGTTGACGCCGCATTGGGCCAAAGCCGCACCACCGAAAGCAGCATCGAAGTCCTATTGTCAGAGATCATCATCCCAGCCCCACCACCACAAGCGGCCTCAGCCCTTGCCACGGCGCGACGGATCGCTGAGCTGACGTCCACCTCTGCCTTTTCCGCAGAAGCACGTCGCGTCTCCGCGCTGGCGTCGCGTGAAAACGGCGGGCGGCTGGGATGGCTGCCAATCAGCAACTACCCACCGCAATTGCGCACCCTAATCCTGTCACTGTCCCCCGGCGAGGTCACTGCCCCGATCCAAATCCCCAATGGCGTGGCGTTGTTTCAATTGCGCGACATTCGCGAAGTCGCCACCAAAACCGCGCCGCCCGCCGCAATTGACTACGCCGCGTTCTACATCCCCGGTGGACAGTCAGCCGAAGCCCGCGCAGAAGCCGCGAGCGTGGCAGCACGCGTTGATGTCTGTGATGATCTCTATGGGGTAGCGCATGGCCTGCCCGAAGACCGGCTCGACCGTCAGTCCATCGCTCCGTCCGAGATCGCCTCGGATATAGCGCTCGAATTGGCCAAGCTTGATCCCGGTGAAATCTCGACAGCTCTGACCCGCAATGACGGGCAAACGCTGGTGTTTTTGATGCTGTGCCAACGCGAACGTGACAGCGTCGAAGATGTCGACCGAGATACCGTTGAAGGCCAGTTGATTTCGCGCCGCCTGACCGGGTTCGCCGACGCGCTGCTCGCGGATTTGCGCGCTTCTGCCACCATTGTAGACTACTAGGGTATGGCGATTGCGCTGAGCTGTGGTGAGCCTGCGGGCATCGGACCTGAAATCGCCGTCGCCGCGTGGCAGGCGCTGCGGCACGACATCCCACTGATCTGGATCGGTGATCCAGCACATCTGCCCGCCGGTACGCCTGTTCAGGACTACACTGCCACGGCGCGCCACGATCCCAACCGATTGATGGTGCGCGCGCTTGATTTGAAAACACCGCGCACCCACGGCAGGCCTGATCCCGCCCACGCGCCGGGGATAATCCGCGCGATTGAACTGGGTGTTCAGATGGTCAGCGATGGGGCCACGCATGCAATCTGCACGGCGCCGATCCACAAGGCCGCGTTGATCGACGGCGCAGATTTTGCTTATCCCGGTCACACCGAATTTCTGGCGCATTTGGCCGGGTCAGACCGGGCTGTCATGATGCTCGCCTGCGACATGCTGCGTGTCGTCCCGACAACGATCCACATCGCGCTGTCCGAGGTGCCGCGCGCGTTGACGCCCGACCTATTGCGCGACACGATCCGGACGACGCATAGTGCCCTGATCCAAGATTTCGGTATCGCAACACCCCGCATCGCGGTTGCAGGCCTAAACCCACACGCGGGCGAAGACGGCAAAATGGGACGCGAAGAGCTGGAGATGATCACGCCCGTGCTGGACGCCTTGCGCGGCGAAGGGATCACGGTGCTGGGGCCCATGTCAGCGGACACGATGTTCCACGCGGGCGCGCGCGCAGCCTATGATGTGGCCGTGTGCATGTACCACGACCAAGCCCTCATCCCCATCAAAACGCTCGATTTTTCGGGTGGCGTGAATGTAACGCTTGGGCTGCCGTTTATCCGCACCTCGCCAGATCACGGCACAGCGTTTGATATCGCGGGCACGGGCAAAGCCGACCCCACGTCGATGATTGCAGCGATTAAAATGGCGCATGACATGGCGCAAGCGCGGGGCCTGATATGAGCCAGATTGATGGCCTGCCGCCGCTGCGCGAAGTGATCGCCACCCACGGCATCGCCGCAAAGAAAAGCCTTGGGCAGAACTTTCTTCTCGATCTGAACCTGACCGCCCGCATTGCACGCAGCGCTGGGTCTTTGCCCGACTGCGATATCTTGGAAATCGGCCCCGGCCCCGGTGGTTTGACCCGTGGTTTGCTCGCCGAAGGGGCCCGCAGGGTGATGGCTATTGAGAAAGACAGCCGGTGTATTGCGGCGCTGGATGAGATTTCAGCGGCCTATCCGGGCCGCCTGCACGTGATCAACGGTGATGCACTAGAGGTCGATCCCCTCGCCCATCTGACGCCGCCCATTCGGGTCGCGGCCAACCTGCCCTACAACATCGGAACCGAATTGCTGGTGCGCTGGCTGACACCGCCCGCGTGGCCGCCGTTTTGGGAAAGCTTGACGCTGATGTTTCAGCGCGAAGTGGCCCAGCGGATCGTGGCCGAACCGGGTAGCAAAGCCTACGGACGGCTGGCTATTTTGGCGCAATGGCGCAGCGATCCGCATATCGTGCTCGACCTACCCCCCGAAGCCTTCACACCGCCGCCAAAGGTGTCGTCAGCCGTCGTTCATCTGACGGCCCTGCCCAAGCCAAGGTTCGAGGCGGACGCGCAAACGCTCAGCACGGTTGTCGCAGCCGCGTTCAATCAACGGCGCAAAATGTTGCGGTCAGCCCTTAAATCGCTATCGCCTGAAATAGAGGATGTTCTGCTGTCCGCCGGGATCAAACCGACAGAACGTGCAGAGCAAGTCCCGCTTGAAGGATTTTGTGCCTTGGCCCGCGCCGTGGATGCGGCCAAAGCTTAACCAATAATTACTCAGCTGCCTCAGCAGGCCCTGCGTCATCGGCAGGGGCGTCTGGCTGTGCATCTGCCTTGGGGGCCGGTTTTCTGCGGGTCCGAGGAGCACGCGGTTTTTTGGGCTTTTCCGTATTCTCAGGCGTTTCAACCAATGCGGGTTCTTCAACCACATCAGGCTGGTCGCTGCTTCCCGGATCGACCTGACCCTTGGATTGCTCTTCTTGAGCCTTGAAACGTTCGTCGCGCTCACGGTCGCGTTCGGCTTGACGTTCGCGGTCGGCCTGTTGCTGGCGATCGCGTTCGGCTTGGCGTTCGCGGTTCTGGGCTTCTTGTTCTTCGCGCTTGGCATCAATTTCGCGCTGCGCCTCGGCCAACATGCGGGTGTAGTGTTCGGCGTGTTGAGCGAAGTTTTCGGCATTCACGCGGTCGCCCGACAATTGGGCATCACGGTGAAGCTGGTTGTATTTTTCGATCACCTGTTGCGGGGTGCCGCGCACCTTTCCGTCTGGGCCGGAACTGTCAAACACGCGGTTGACGATGTTTCCACCTGACGGGCGATTGTTATTGCGATTTTTGTTCCGCGAACGTGACTTAGTTGATCTCATGGAAAGGTATGTCCAGCCTGGAAAGTTTTCTTGCCACCTTCCTGCATCGGTCCATCAAAGGCCGCGGAAGGTGCGAAATGTTGTGGCGACACCCATAACGCTGACAAACGGTCTTTTAGCGTCGGGTTACCTTCAATAACCATGCCCATGCCCCACGAGCAAGCCCAAATCACCAAAATGTGGATTTTGACCTATATTTGCGCAGTACGCGTGACGATACAGCGGTCTTTGCCGCTCATGTCTTTTAGCGTCGCGATTGTCATGAACCCTGCATCTTTGGCGATGGCGCTCACATCTGCCGCCTGATCATGTCCGATCTCGACAATCAGCCGTCCGGCCTCGCGCAGATAGGGGCTGGCTGCCCCAAATATCGCGCGGTAGCATTCCAAGCCATCTCCCTCATCGGTCAGGGCGATACGAGGCTCATAATCGCGCACCTCTGGCGCCAAATCAGCCATTTCCCAATCGGCGATATAGGGCGGGTTCGAGACGATCAGATCAAACGTGCCCGTGACCGCATCAAACCAATGCGAGCGGATTAACGTCAGGCGGTCCTGCAATGCCAATGCGGCCGTATTCCGCTGCGCCACGGCCATGGCCTCGTCCGAAATTTCCGCCGCAATCCCTTGTGTTCCTTGGGTTTCGGCAAGCAGCGTTAAGGCGATACAGCCAGACCCGGTGCCCAGATCAAGCACCCGGTCAAACGGCTGCGACAGGGCGGCTTCGATCAAGGTTTCAGTCTCGGGACGCGGGTCCAGCACATCTGGCGTCACGATAAAATCGCGACCGTAAAACGCCCGCGTGCCGGTCAGATGGGACACGGGTTCACGCGCGGCCCGCCGTGCGATCAGCGCATCAAACCGGGCGGAGGCAGCGGGGTCTACGGGGTCAGGCAATACCAGCGTCAAACGGCCCGCCGTGATGCCGATCACATGGCACAGCAGACGCCGCGCATCACGCGCAGGATCGGGGATATCGGCCTGTTTGAGCGTGGTCACAGCGCGCGCCAACACGACACTGCCGGTCAAAGCGCCGCTCATCCGTTCATGTCGGCCAATTGCTTGGCCTGTGTTTCCGAAATCAACGCGTCGAGCACATCATCCAGATCACCCTGCATAATCGCATCCAGCTTATAGAGCGTCAGGTTGATTCGGTGGTCGGTCATGCGTCCTTGCGGGAAATTATAGGTGCGGATGCGCTCTGATCTGTCGCCCGATCCGACCTGCGCCTTGCGCGTGTCCGAGCGTTCGCCGTCGATCCGTTGCCGTTCGAGATCATAGAGGCGCGATTTCAGCACCTCCATCGCCAGCTCGCGGTTGCGGTGTTGGCTTTTCTGGCTCGACGTCACAATCAGGCCGGTGGGAATATGGGTGATGCGCACGGCAGAATCGGTGGTGTTCACGTGCTGACCGCCTGCCCCGCTGGCGCGCATGGTGTCGATGCGAATGTCGGTGGCGGGGATGTCAATATCGACGTTTTCTGCTTCTGGCAGCACTGCAACCGTGGCGGCAGAGGTATGAATGCGCCCGCCGCTTTCGGTTTCAGGCACACGTTGCACGCGGTGAACGCCGCTCTCGTATTTCAACCGGGCGAATACACCGTCGCCTTCGATGCGGGCCACGACTTCTTTCACACCACCAAGCTCGGTCGATTGTTCTTCGATGATCTCAAACCGCCAGCCTTTGCTCTCGGAATGGCGCTGGTACATGCGCAAGAGATCACCCGCGAACAAGGCCGCTTCATCGCCACCGGTGCCAGGGCGGATTTCCATCAAGGCGGGTTTGCCATCTGCTGCGTCCTTTGGCAGCAGAGCCAATTGCACGGCGGCTTCGACCTCTGCGACCTGCGCTTTCAAACCCGGCAATTCATCTTCGGCCAAAGCTTTCATCTCGGGGTCGGCCAACATCTGCTCAGCCCCCTCAATCTCGGACAACAGATCACGGTAGCGCTGCACCGTTTCGACCACGGGTTTCAGCTCGGCATATTCGCGGGTGATCGCAGGGATTTCGGCGCTGTCCATGCCACCGGCCATCTTCGCCTCCAGAAACTGGAAACGGGCGGTAATCTGGTCAAGAGTATCAGAAGGGATCATGTCTTGTGCATCGCCCGCCCGCAGCGCGCGGTCAAGCGAATTGGATCATGGCTGCGGCGGCAACCGCTCGGTCAGCTCATCAAGCCACCCCTGCACGCGCGCCTCGTTCACGCCCAGATCATTTGACCCGTATTTCAGCCGCGCCAAAATCGCCAGAACCGTGGTGCCCTCGACCTCGACCGCTTTGACCGTGGTGTAGTCGGGAAAGCCCCAGACCAGCGAGCGCGTTTCAAAGGTGATATGCGCGTCAGCAGGGCGTCCGGACAACACGGATGTGCGGGGCGTTTCGGTGGCGACATCGGACAGGGCTTGCATCACCTCTTGCGCGCTCTCAGACCAACGGGGGCTCTCGGCGGTGTGCAATTGAAACCCTTGCCCCGCCGCGAAATTTTCCGTCTCAGGATCAACATGCCAATTGCGTGGATCGACACCAGAGACTCGCACATAGGTGCTAAATAACACGGCGATCAGCAAAATGATCAACAAAACGCGTACAAACATATAATCTTCCCCCAAAGCGCAACAATGCCGCGCAAATTTACCGGAATTGAGGGTTAACCATTAGGTAAACAAGTGCAATGCAGAATTACGTTATCCGAGGGATACGCCGTCACGCACTAAGCCATCCGTGACCTCAACAATCGCCGCACGCAGGGTCTCGGCAATAAAGGCGATCTGGCTTTCAGAAATCGTCAGCGCTGGCGACATGACGTTCAACGGCCCGATGGGGCGGACCAACAGCCCCCGCTTTTCCGCCGCATCCGAGATACGTTTGCCGATATCGACCTCGTCCGCGAACGGCTCTTTGGTCGACTTATCCGCGACGTTCTCGATGCAACCGATCAGCTTCTTGCCGCGCACGTCACCCACAATGGGCAGGTCTGACAAAGTTGCCAACGCTTTTTGGAACACATCACCCATCCGTGTCGCGGCCCCCAGCAGGTCTTCGCGCGCGAGGATTTCGATGTTTTTAAGCGCCGCAGCGCAGGCGACGGGATGCCCGGAATAGGTGAACCCTGAGGTGTACCACCGATCCCCACGCAGGCTGTCCCAAATCGCGTCCGAGAAGATCATAGCGCCGATGGGCTGATACCCCGAGCTGAGGCCCTTGGCGCTGCAAATGATATCAGGCTGAAACCCGTAGACATCCCAACTGGCGAACCAATGACCCAGACGCCCAAAAGCAGTCACGACCTCGTCGGCGACAAACAGGATGCCATGCCGCTGGCAAACCTCCCACATGCGGCGCAGATAATCCTCTGGGGGGACGATAACGCCACCAGAGGCTTGGATCGGTTCGGCGAAGAACGCTGCAATCTTTTCGGCGCCCACCTCGGCGATCTTGGCCTCCAACTGTGCGATCAGATGATCGGTGAAGGCCGCGACGCTCATCCCCTCGGGCATCCGGTAGAGATACGGCGCGTCGACGTGGTGGATCGTGGCGGTCTCGTAGCCGAACTCGGGCGCGCGGTCGCCGTTGCGCATCCCGATGGACATGCTGGCGTAGGTGCTGCCGTGGTAGGAATGTTCGCGGGCAATGACATGGGTGCGCCCCATAAACCCGCGTGTTGCCTGCACAAATTGCACCATCCGGTAGGCCGCATCAACCGCTGTTGAGCCGCCCGTGGTGAACTGCACATGGTTGAGATCACCGGGGGCCAGCTCAGCCAGTTTACCCGCCAACAGGGCCGCCGGATCATTGGTCATGTCCACAAAAGTCGAGGAGAACCCGAGCTTTAGCGCCTGCGCCCCAATCGCATCGGCCATTTCCTGACGCCCCAAGCCGATGTTGGTACACCACAGACCGCCAACCGCATCGAGGTATTCACGCCCCGCTTCATCCCAAAGCGTCAGCCCCTTTCCACGTGAGATAACGAGGGCCCCATCACGCTCAAAGCTCTCAAAATGGGTCCAAGGGTGCAGCGCATGGGCGCGGTCCATTGCGGCAATGGAGGACAGGTTGGTCAGGGTCATAAGAGGCCTCACGAAATAGGGGACAAACGCTCGACGAGGCGGGCGAAAAACGACGCGCCGTAGGGGGCTGCGGTGTCGTCAAAGTTGAACTCGGGGTGATGCAAGTTGGCGGTGTCGCCATTGCCCAAAAACAGATAGGCTCCGGGGCGTTTTTCTAGGAAATACGAAAAATCCTCGGCTCCCATCGTCGGCTCAGCGTCATCGACGACCGTGCCCCCGATCTCTGCGGCCACTTCAGCGGCAAAGGCTGTGCGGTGCGCCTCGTTGTAGGTCGCGGGATAGCCTTCTTCATAGCCCAACTCGGTTTTCAACCCATAGGTCGCGCCAATCCCCGCCACGACCTCGGCCAAACGGCGCATGACCATTTGCTGCACTCCCTTGTCGAACGTCCGCACGGTGCCCTGTAACCATGCGCTTTCGGGCACGATGTTGTCCGCGCTGCCTGAATGTATCTGCGTGACGGAGATAACTAGTTGTTTGTAGGCATCGGAGTTACGGCTGACGATGGTCTGGATCGCATCGACCATCGCGCAGGCGGCGACAATCGGATCGACCGCTTCGTGTGGCATCGCGCCGTGCCCACCAACGCCCGTGATCGTGATGTTAAACGTATCTGCCGCCGCCATAATCGGGCCGGGACACGTGTGAAAATCGCCCACCGGCGCGCCAGGCATTGTGTGCAGGGCGTAGACCTCGTCGATGCCAAATGTCTCCAAGACACCCTCTTCGACCATGACACCCGCGCCACCGCCGCCCTCTTCAGCGGGCTGGAAAATCAATGCGACGGTCCCGCGAAAATTGCGGGTCTCGGTGAGGTATTTCGCGGCCCCCAGCAGCATCGTGGTGTGCCCGTCATGGCCGCAAGCGTGCATCTTGCCCTCGACGGTGCTGGTATATTCCGCGCCCGTCGCCTCAAGGATCGGCAGCGCATCCATATCCGCGCGCAGGCCCACGACAGGCCCGTCGCCCTGCCCCTTGATCAAGGCGATCACACCGGAGGTTGCGAGACCCTCGTGGATCTCATCAACGCCAAACTCGCGCAGCCGCTCGACCACAAACGCCGCCGTCTCGTGACAGTCAAACAACAGCTCAGGATGCGCATGCAAATGCCTGCGCCACTGGGTCATCTCGGGCGCAAAATCAGCGATGCGGTTGATCACGGGCATGGGTGGTACTCCTGCGGCGGGCTGCTACTGTCGCGACTATGCCGATTGAAGGAAATCCCGCAATGCCTGACGACACGTTGATCCACGACAAAAGCGCGGATGCCCTGCGGCAAATTGAGCGGCTGATCGCGATCATGGCCCGCCTGCGCGACCCTGAAACGGGCTGCCCGTGGGATATCGAACAGGATTTTGCGTCAATTGCGCCCTATACGATCGAAGAAGCCTACGAGGTCGCCGATGCCATTGAGCGTGCCGATTGGTCGGATTTAGAAGGCGAGCTGGGCGATTTGCTGCTGCAATCCATCTATCACGCGCAACTGGGCTCCGAGGCGGGGCATTTCGACATCGGCACAATTGCGCGGCGGATCAGCGACAAGATGGTCAGCCGCCATCCGCATGTGTTTGGCGACGAATCGCGCGAAAAATCTGCCGAACAGCAAACCGCCGATTGGGAAGCGATCAAAGCGGCAGAGCGCGCAGGCCAAGCACAACCGCGCGTGTTGGACGGTGTGGCGGGCAACCTGCCCGGTCTGCTGCGCGCGCTGAAACTGCAAAAACGTGCCGCCCGCGTCGGGTTTGATTGGCCAGATGTCAGTCATGTCTTGGACAAAATCACCGAGGAAGCCGCCGAGGTCGTCGATGCGCGCGACAATCTAGGGCCTGAGGAGTTGGAGGAAGAAATTGGCGATCTGTTGTTTAACATCGCCAACCTCGCCCGTCATCTGGACGTAGACACTGAGGCCGCGATCCGGCGAACAAATGCTAAATTCACGCGACGGTTCAACGCAATAGAAGACACTCTTGCCGCCAAAGGGATCACGCCTTCTGACAGCAGCTTGGAGGAAATGGATGCGATCTGGAACGAGGTCCGAGCAGCGGATAAGCGCCGCAAGATAAAACCTGACTAAAAAATTCAGGATTGACCCGAGCGTTTTAGTCAGGTTTATGGTTTCCAACAGAAACTGGAGGCTACAATGACCCTGCGCACCGCAATTCTAACCGCGACGACCGCCCTCGTGACCCTGCCCGCCGTGGCTGACGTCAACATCTACACAACCCGCCAGCCCGAGCTGATCCAGCCCGTTATGGACGCCTTCACCGCGCAAAGCGGGATCACGGTGAACCTGTCCTACATCGACGGCGGCTTGGTCGAGCGATTAGAGGCCGAGGGGGCACGCTCGCCTGCTGATCTGGTTATGACGGTCGATATCGCCAACCTGCAACGCATCGTTGACGCGGGCGTGATCCAGCCAGTTGAAAGCGATGTTTTGAGCGCTGCTGTCCCTGAAAACCTGCGGGGCGCGGGCAACGAATGGTTCGCCCTGACCGAGCGCGCCCGCGTGATCTACGCCAGCCGCGACCGCGTGGCCGATGGCGAAGTCACCACCTATGAAGACCTCGCATCCGACACATGGGCAGGCCGCATTTGCACCCGCTCTGGCACGCACAATTACAATCTCGCGCTGCTATCCGCCGTCATCGCCCACCACGGCGAAGACGCCGCACGCGAATGGGCCGCAGGTGTCCGCGAGAACCTCGCGCGCAAGCCAGAGGGCAACGACCGCGCGCAGGTCCGCGCGATCTGGTCAGGCCAGTGCGATATTTCCATCGGCAACACCTACTACATGGGCAAAATGCTAGAGGATGCCGAGCAGACCGAATGGGCCAATTCCGTGCGCATCGTCTTCCCGACATTCGAGAACGGCGGCGCGCATGTGAACGTCTCTGGCATCGCCATGACCCAAGCAGCCCCCAACCGGGATGAAGCATTGCAGCTGATGGAATACCTCGTGTCGCCCGAGGCGCAGGCGATCTATGCGGCAGAAAACTACGAGTATC
>CALHAP010000155.1 GCA_937931795.1 uncultured Paracoccaceae bacterium | reverse complement strand
CGCGCGCTCCGGGGGGCTTAGAGATGACAGGTATCACGTCCATTTTGGCACCCGGCATGTTGGTGCGACACCCAGAGTGTCCCGATTGGGGCGTCGGGCAAGTGCAATCGAACATCAATGGGAAAGTAACGGTTAACTTTTCTGAAGCAGGGAAAGTCGTGGTCGACGGAACGCGCGTTATGCTCATGCTGGTCTCTCCGTAAGGCCCTAGGTCGATTTTGCATTGCAACCTAAGGTAGCAATTGAATAATTTGTGTCAATCAAAGGTAAGCAAGACCTTCTTTTTTCACAGCTAGGCCATAAATCTTGCCAATACGTTAACAGCGATGCACAACGCCCCTATGACCGTCACCAAGCCTCTCTTGCGCGCGCATTTCGCCACATCCCGCGATGATATCCGCGCGGCACAGCGATTGCGCTACGAGGTCTT
This sequence comes from uncultured Paracoccaceae bacterium, assembly GCA_937931795.1. Lineage (GTDB taxonomy): Bacteria > Pseudomonadota > Alphaproteobacteria > Rhodobacterales > Rhodobacteraceae > JALZWD01. Next base: position 2,998 of record CALHAP010000155.1, on the reverse strand, counting down.
CGTCACCGAATTGGGCGCCAAAGCGCCGGATGCGGATCACAGCGCAGGCCGTGAATGCGACAGGTTTGATGATCACGCAAAACACCTTGTTTTACGGGATGAAACACGGGGCCCTGGGTGCCAGATCGTCGGCGTTTACCGCGTTTTGGATGCGACAGGTGCTGCGGACGCCGGGGGTTTTTATTCCCAAAGTGAATACGACTTGACGCCCCTGCACAGGACGTCGCGGCGGGTGTTAGAGCTGAGCCGCAGTTGTCTGCACCCCGACTATCGACACGGGCCGGGGCTGCTGATGATGTGGGGCGCATTGCATCAATATTGCCGCACTCACGAGATCGACGTTCTGTTTGGCGTCGCCTCTTTTCGGGGCGCGGAGGCTGCAGCGCATGTCGAAGCGCTGTCCTATTTGCACCACACCCACCTCGCTCCGCCTGAGATGCGGCTGCGCAGCACACAGGCCCAAACCCTCTCATTGCTTCCAGAGGCAGACATTGATCGCGCCCGCGCAATGCGTGCGGTGCCATCCTTGATCAAGGGATATTTGCGGTTGGGGGGCAAGATCGGGCAGGGGGTGTTCATCGATCATGATTTTAACACCACCGACATCTGTCTGGTGCTCGACATCCACACGATGCCGGCCTCGGCTGTGGCCAAACTGCTCGCGCCGGGGCGCGCGCGGTGACATCCCCCACATGGCAGTCCGAAACACCGCCGCCAAAGGTGCGCCCCACAGCGTTCGGCTTGCTGCGGGCCACGTTACGCGGGGCAGGGTGCGTCATCACGCTTATCCTCGGCCTGCTCGTCTTATTGACCGTGCGTGCGGTTGAACGCGGCTTTAGCGGCCAAAGACGGTTTGCGTCCAACCGGGTCACACAAATCACCTGCCAGATCTGCCTCGCGATTATCGGATTGCGGCGCAAGACATCCGGGGACGCGATGCAAAACGGCGGTGTCGTGGTGGCCAATCATTCCTCGTGGCTCGATATTTTGGTTCTTAACGCAGGCCAGCGGGTGTCGTTCGTGTCCAAGGCCGAAGTCGCAGGTTGGCCCGGCATCGGTGCCCTAGCCAAAGCCACCGGCACATTGTTCATCGCGCGCGACCGCCGCCAGGCACAGGCGCATGTGCAGCAGGTCAACGCGCGGATCGGCAGCGGCGCGCAGTTGTTATTCTTCCCCGAAGGCACATCCAGCGACGGCACCCGCGTATTGCCGTTCAAATCGACGTTGTTCGCGGGCATGATGGACACGGATATCACGCTACAGGCGGTTACCGTCGCCTATCATGCGCCCGGTGGCCAAGACGCGCGGTTCTATGGCTGGTGGGGTGACATGGACCTCGGCCCGCATCTGCTGACGGTGCTCAGCGCAAGACAGGGTGGCGTTCAGGTGACGTATCACCCGTCCACACAGGCGCGCGATCATGCCGATCGCAAAGCGCTTACACAGCATCTACAGGATCAAGTGACGCGCGGGTTACCCCTTCATCGCATCGCGTAGGCGCACCAGTTCTGCGGTAGGATCATCAGCGCCCCAAATCTCACCGCCCAAAGCAAAGAAATCAGTGTGGGGGGCCAAATTGCGCATATGCTCAACGCTCAGCGCGCCTTCGGCGACGACAGGCAGCTCGATCATCTGGCTCCACCATTTGAACAAATCCGCCTCAGCGGTCTCGGCGGTGCCCAAATCAGTCGCACCCACGGGACCAAAGCTCACGTAATCCGCGCCCAACTCGCCCGCGGTCATGCCATCATGACTAGAGGCCGCGCAATGAGCACCGACAACAGCGTCCTCGCCGAGCAATTTGCGCACCTTCAACACCGACCGCGACCCATCGCTCAGATGCACACCGTCCAACCCCAAAGGCTCGACCAGTTTCGCATGGTTTTCGATCACTAACGGGATATCGCGGGCATGGGTGATCTCGCGCAAGGCATCAGCGGCGCGCATGATGTCGCGCTCATCCGTGGTGGCCAAAGTCAGGCGCAAACAGGCCACGTCGACCGCATCAAGACAGCGGGCCAGCACATCTGGGAACACATCTGCCTCGAACACGGGCGGGGTGATCAAATACAGCTGCGGATGTTCGGGGGTATCGCTCATGTCATTGGCCTTTGTCGGGTTTCTGGTCTGATAACGCGTGTTCCGGGCTTTTGCCACCACCCGCTTGCGCCGGGGCACGGGCGGGCGTAAATCGCGGATATGTCAGATAAACCAACCCAACCCGCCTTTGTCCTGATTCAGCCGCAGATGGGCGAAAACATCGGGGCGGCTGCGCGTGCGATGTGGAATTTTGGCCTTGATCATATGCGTATAACCAGCCCGCGCGACGGATGGCCCAACCAAAAAGCGGTGGCGATGGCGTCGGGCGCGGGCCGACTGCTCGACGAAGCGCAACTTTTTGACAGCACCGCTGACGCGCTCGGAGACCGCACGTTTGTCTATGCGACCACCGCGCGACAACGCGACCTGACAAACCCCGTGATGACACCCGAGGCCGCGATGCAAGATGCGGCACGGCGCAGCGCACAGGGCCAAAAAATCGCGGTAATGTTCGGCCCCGAACGGGCAGGTTTGGAAAACGACGACATCGCGCGGGCCAACGCGCTGATCAACGTGCCGGTCAACCCGCAATTCCCCTCGCTGAACCTCGCGCAATGCGTGCTGCTGACGGGCTATGAATGGCAACGGGCCACGGCGGACTTTGACGCCACGGGCATGACGATGGCAGGCACGGATTGGGCAGATGGCAAAGACGTAGAATCGCTGGCACAACATTTCGAAGACCGACTAACCGACGCAGGGTTCTGGTATCCGCCTCATAAAGAGGCCTCGATGAAGGTCAATCTGCGCAACCTATGGTCGCGGCTGCCCCTGACGACAGCAGACGTGCGGATGTTGCACGGCGTTTTGCGCCAATTGCTGCGCGGCAAAACACCCGACTAACGCGCATAGGACGTGTGTACGCCTTGTGTACGCCCGGTGCATACATCGTGCATCG
>CALHAP010000154.1 GCA_937931795.1 uncultured Paracoccaceae bacterium | reverse complement strand
CGGCATTGCGCGGCAACACGGCCACCAGCGCCAGATAGAGCGGCAGGTCGGGGAATGATTTGACGAACTCAATCGTCCGCTGGATCACCGTATCAATCCAGCCGCCAAAATACCCGGACGCCACGCCAACGACCGTGCCGATCAGACAGGCGACCCCCATGACCATGACCCCCATCAGCAATGTGATGCGCGACCCGTAGATCATCCGGCTGAACACATCGCGGCCCAGACCATCGGTGCCCAGCAGGTGAATATGTCGCGCGTCTTCGACGCCAAACAGCCGCGTGTCGAACGTCATGCCAAACAGCGTGTACTCGCTGCCCGAGGTGAACAGGCGCACAGGCGTGCCGCTGCTTAGGTCAGGCTGAAATTCGATGGCGAATGTGGTGGGGTCCATAACTTCGGTGAAGTTCGCGACATAGGGCCGGGTCAGGCTGCCGTTTTCGTCGAAGATGCGGATCATCTGTGGTGGCGAATAGATTGCGGTCCGGTCCTTGGCTTCGACGGAATAGGGCGCGATGAAGGGCGCGAAGACGGCGGTGAGGACGATGATCAACGTGACGATCAGCCCCGCCATCCCATAGCGATTGCGGAAAAACCGGCGGCGGACCAACTGCCAATAAGACAGCGACGTGCCGTTGGAGGCTTCGGCGTTCATGCCAAAATCTATCGGTGTGCCGGGTGGTGTCACGGGGCCGGGGGTGTCTGTGCTGCTCATGCGCTTAACCCCCTGCCATCGTGGCGCGGCGGACGCGCGGGTCAATCAGCGCCAGCACGATATCGGCCAGCAGATTGCCGATCACCAGCAGCACGGCCACCAGCAAAAAGATCGCCGCGACCACATACATATCGCGCTCGGTGACTGAACTGATGATCAGCGGCCCCAGCGTCGGGATGCCAAGGACAAGGGCGATCTCAATCTCGCCTTTGATCATATAATCAAACCGCGATCCCATGTTCATCACCACCGGGTGTAGGGCATTGGGGACTGCGTGTTTGAACAAGACCGACCGGCGGCCCAGCCCTTTGGCGCGGGCGGTCTCAATGTATTGGGCGTTCATCACATCCAGCAGATTGCCGCGCATCATCCGTGTTGTGTAGGCCTGACCCGCCCAGATCGAGACCAGCAAAATCGGCCAGACGTGTTTGAACAGATTCCACAGTTTGGCCCAGCTCATCCCGTCCTGGACCTGAAATTCAGCGGAATAGAGCGCGCCGATGTAGGGGGAATGCCAAACAAAGGCGAGCAAGTAGAGCAAGATAAGCGCCACAACGAATTTCGGGATCACGATGCCCAGAAATGCGATCAGCGTGGCCAGCGTGTCGCCCCATTTGTATTGGTTGGTGGCCGCATAGATGCCTAGTAAAACACCGATGGTTTGACCGACCACGAGGGTAACAAGTGCCAGCCCGATGGTGCGCCACAGGCGCAGGTCAATGACATCGGTGACGGGGCGATTTTGCACAAAGCTTTCGCCAAAATCACCGGCAAAGACGATGTTCTTGATCCAGATCCAGTATTGAACGGGCAGGGGTTGATCGAGGCCCAGACGCTCGCGCATTTGTTCGGCTTGCGGCAGCAGGGCTTCGCGGGATTGGCCGGTTTGCGCCATCGTGCGCCCCAGCCAGCCATCAACGAAATCGCCCGGCACGGCGGTCAAAATGAGAAAGGTCGCGATGGAAATCCCGATCAACAGCGGGATCGTCACCAATATACGCATACCCAAAAAGCGTAGAAAGCCCATCGCCAGTTCTCCCCCATAGCGTGGTCGTGTCGTGTGAAACTGCGGCCCCGATGGTCAGGGGCCGCAGTATCTGTGATCAGCGCTGAAACGCCTTAGTATTCAGCGATCTGACCGGGGAGAACCTCGTCGATCTGATCCTCGGCAGCGGTCCACAGGCGCTCGCGAATAACCGAATCCTCGGCCCATTCGTACATGAACACCGGCACACCGGGATGCGCGTTCTTGATCCGCTTGTTCACCAGCAGGGCGGCAGGGATCTGCACGGTGCCGATGGTATAGGCGTTCTCGGTCACAAGACGCTGCATGTCGCGGGCCAATTTAGCCTGCTCTGCCGCGTCACCCGTGGATTGGAATGCTGTCAGCATGTCCGCCACTTCGACCTCGAAATCGAGACGCTCACCACCTGCGTTAAAGTGCGGGCAGCTTGGGCCTGATGGCCACGAACGGCAGCTCTCACGTGTGGGCAGGATGATGTTGTCGCGCGAGAAGAACGCGGTGAACTGACCGCCCGTAAACACAGTGTCCGCAGTGGTTTGGTCCACGCCGCGCATTTGCAAACGGACGCCGATTTCTTCCAACTGGCTGGCCATCGCTTCCAACTGCTTGGTCGATGCATTGGCACCGTTGTCCACAGTCACAGGGATGATCAGATCAGCACCGCCGCCGGGCATATTGCGCAACCCGTTGCCGTCCGTGTCGATCACATCCAACCCATCGAGCAGCGCCATAGCACCGGCCTGATCAAAGGGCTGATAATCAGACGACGCCGCATCATAGTATGGCGATCCAGTCGCAAAACCCGAGATATACGGATAGGCAAACGGACCACGGGCCAGAGCCTGACCAATCGCATCACGGTCCAGCGCATGGCTCAGCGCCAGACGGAAGTCTGTTTCGCGGAACAATGTGCGCATCGCGGCTTCGTCTTCGCCCTCTGCACCGGCGGCATCCATATTCAGGACCATACGCCATGCCAGCACGCGCGGGCCAAAGTTGGCGGCCACGGGGCTGTCATCTGATTGCGACTGACGCAGGGCCTCGACGTAGTTGCCGGGGTCTTCCATGTTAGAAAAGTCACCCGATCCGGCCACGGCTTGCGCTGTCCGGTCACCCCATGTCGAGAGGCGGAAATGCATCTCGTTATAATAGGGCAACTGCTGACCGCTTTCGTCTACCTTAAAGTAGTAGGGATTGCGGCGCATGATGACGATCTCGTCGGGGCGGTGGACCACAGGCACCCACGCGCCGAGCACAACAGGCGGCGTCACGTCATTTGGCAGCGATTGCGTATAGCTGTCGTATGTCGCATCGCCGTTATAGGTCGGGTGCTGGTCCTTGAGCACATGGCTCGGGCCGGGGCAGCCTTGGATATAGGCGAGGTTTTCAACGATGGTCTCAGATTGCGGAGATGTGAACACGAACTTGAACGTGTAGTCGTCGATCACTTCCAGCGTGGCGTTGTCACCGAATGAGCCTGCGGGCATGCGCGAAGCGACGCTCTCGTCTTGGACGTTGTCCTCATACCAGAACCGCACGTCTTCGACATCAAACGGGTCACCGTCTGACCAACGCACACCTTCCATCAGGTTGATCGTCAGCTCGGTATTGTCGTCGTTGAACGACCAGCTGCGCGCGAGGTTCGGCAAGGGACCGGACTGCTCTTCGGCGCGGACCTGCCAGCGCGGGCCTTGGCGCACGAGACATTCCTGCATCGCCATGTTGATGCCACCCCAGCCTTGGTGCTGACCAGCCATCCAGTTCCACCCCTCAGGGCGGCCACCGATCACATGGCGGAATACACCGCCGTATTCACCGACACCGTCAACCATCGCGCCGGATGCGAAAACAATCGGCTCAGCCGGTAGGCGCTCGCCCACAGGCGGCAAGGTGCCTGCGTCCACGAGAGCGGTCAGCATCGGCGCCTCAGAATAGCTGTCGAGGCTGCCGTATGAATAGATATCTTCCCGGCCGATCAGCTCGACGTCGAGGCCCGATAGGCTGGTTTCAGGCGGCATCTCATCGGCAAAGGCTGCCGGGGCCACCAAGGCCAGTGCCGTCGTCAGGCCTAGCATCAATTTTTGATTTTTCAGATTGGTCACGCGTGTCCTCCCAAGACATTTTCGTAATGACAACGTGTCGCATGCGAAATTATCTGTCTAGCGACTTTCCTGAAAATCCTTCCGGTTTATCACACTCGGCTAGCACGCAGGACCGTATGGGGCTATGAGAGTGTACGGATCGAAAGGCCCTTGATGCGCGTATCACCTGCACAAAGCGATAAAACCGGCGAAAAACCCGCGCAATCGGTGGATATCATTGGCGCGACGGATGGGTTGTATTTCGAACACCACACGCCCGAAGTGATGGTCGACAGTTATCACTTGCACCCCTCGATCGAGGTCAATCTGCTCGATGGCTGTGATCTGACCTATTCGTTCGGTGGCGCGGATGTTGTGATCCCGTCCGGGCGCTTGTGTGTGTTCTGGGGGGCCAAACCGCACAAAGCGATCGCGGTGGCAGGCACTGGCACAATCACCAACGCTTATCTCCCACTGCGCGAGGTCTGGTCTTGGCGTCTGCCAAAGGCGTTCATGGATGCGCTGATGTCCGGGTCTATCCTCGCGGCCCAAACGCCCCGCGCATCAGATCATGCGATGGCCGAAGGATGGGTGGCGCGTATGGACTCGCAAGACGACGACTGGACGCGCCTGCATATGCTCGAACTCCAAGCCCGGCTGACGCGTCTCGCGCTCGAAGGGTGGGACGTGCTGCGGCAGGGGCGTGACATGGTGCAGGCCAACCGGATCGGCGGGGCCGGGATCACGCATCTGGACAAAATGCTGCGCTATATTTCCAGCAACTACGCAGAACCGATCAGCCTAAACGATATCTCTCACTCCGCTGGGGTGTCGCCTAATCACGCGATCAATCTGTTCAAGAGCCTGCTGGGCACGACCGTCAAAGAGCATCTGAACACCTTGCGGATCAATCACGCGCGGATGCTGCTGAGCCAAACGGATCAAAAGGTGCTCAACATCCTGTTTGATTGCGGGTTTCGGTCACAATCGGCGTTTTACGAGGCATTCCAAAAGGTCACAGGCCACACGCCCGCCGGATACCGCGACTTTGCGCAGCGCAGGGGCGATGGCGCAGGCGATTAAACGAGCGCTCGTTACTATGCCAAATCTTGGCACAATCATACGGAGCGCAGGCTAATCCATGCGCAGGTGAAAACCCTCCTTGCACGAACCCCCGGCACCGCATAGAAGACGCGGGATTTTACACCGGCTGGGTCTGCCCCGGCCCTTTGAGCTATGGGATGATCATGCAAGTCACCGAAACAACGAACGAAGGCCTAAAACGGGCCTACACGATCACGCTGACCGCAGCGGAACTCGACAGTAAGGTGAACGAAAAGCTGAAAGAAGCGCAGCCCGAAGTCGAGATGAAGGGCTTTCGCAAGGGCAAGGTTCCTATGGCGATGCTCAAAAAGCAGTTCGGCCAGCGCGTGATGGGCGAAGCGATGCAAGAGAGCATTGACGGCGCATTGAACGAGCACCTCGAAGCTTCGGGTGATCGCCCCGCTATGCAGCCTGCGGTCAAGATGACCAACGATGAGTGGAAAGAGGGCGACGATGTTGTCGTCTCCGTCGAGTACGAAGCCCTGCCGCCCGTGCCCGAGGTCGACTACAAAAAGATCAAGCTCGAAAAACTGGTCGTAAAGGCCGAGGACGACGACGTCAAAGAAGCGCTCGATAATCTCGCCAAGCAGGCGCAGAACTTTGAAGACCGCAAGAAGGGCTCCAAAGCCAAAGACGGCGATCAGGTCGTGATCGACTTTGTCGGCAAAGTTGATGGCGAAGCGTTCGAAGGCGGCACTGCGGAAGATTACCCGCTGGTTCTGGGTTCAAACTCGTTCATCCCTGGTTTCGAAGAAGGCCTCGTGGGCGTGAAAGCGGGCGACGAGAAAGACGTCGAGGTCAGCTTCCCCGATGATTACCAAGCCGAGCACCTCAAGGGCAAAGCGGCTGTGTTTTCGTGCACCATCAAGAACGTCAAAGCGCCAAAAGACGCCGAGATCGACGACGAGATGGCCAAGCAGTTTGGTGCCGAAGATCTCAAAGGTCTGAAAGAGCAAATCGCTGAGCGTCTGGAAGCCGAATACGCCGGTGCCGCCCGTCAGGTGACCAAGCGCGGTCTGCTGGATGCGCTCGACAAAGCCGTATCATTCGACCTGCCGCCATCCTTGGTCGAGGCCGAAGCCAGCCAAATCGCGCATCAGCTGTGGCATGAAGAAAACCCCGAGGTCGAAGGTCACGATCACGAAAAGATCGAGCCAACTGATGAGCACAACGCATTGGCTGATCGCCGCGTGAAGCTGGGTCTGTTGTTGGCTGATATCGGTCAAAAGGCCGAAGTTCAGGTCACCGACGCCGAGCTGACCCAAGCCATCATGAACCAAGCTCGCCAGTACCGCGGTCAAGAGCGCCAGTTCTTTGAGTTCGTGCAGCAAAACGCACAGGCCCGTCAGCAGATCCAAGCGCCAATCTTCGAGGACAAAGTCGTCGATCACGTGCTGGAACAGGTGACCATGAAGGATAAAAAGGCGAACAAAGACGACCTGCAAAAGGCCGTGGACGCGCTCGAAGACGAGTAATCCTCTCGCTATATGAACACGAAAGGTCGCCCTTGGGGCGGCCTTTTTGCGTTTATGATGAAAGGCTTGCCCAGCTCAACGCCGCGAATTTGTATTTACCTCTGTGACCTGCCACATTTGGTGGGATTTAAGCGTATTTTAAGGAGTTTGATATGAGCCTTGTAAAAACACTCGCAAAGATGGCGATCGGCGTGGCTGTCGCGAAAGGTGTCGGTTCGATGATGAAAAAAGGCCGCGGTGGTGGCAGCACCACGGCTGGCGGCGGCGGTTTGTTCGGCGGCGCGCATTCGCCGCAATCGGGCAGCGGTGGCGGTCTGGAAGACATGATGGGTGGCATCTTTGGCGGTGGGTCTGGTCAACAGCAGGCTAGCAGCACTGGCGGTTTAGGCGGTCTGCTTGAGGGGCTAACAGGCGGCGGCGCTTCGGGTGGCGGATTGAACGATATGCTGCGCAACGCCACCCAATCGGGCGGTCTTGGCGGGTTGCTCAGCGGATTGGCCGGTGGTGCGGCGGCGCGCACGACTGCGGCGCCCAACGACCATGTTGGCAGCGGCGGAGGCGGCGACAGCTTTGGCGAAACGCTCAATCGGTCGTTTCGTGGTGAAGACGTCACTCCGAGCCAAGACCAAGAGGCCGCTGCGGCATTGATGCTGCGCGCGATGATTCAAGCGGCGAAATCAGACGGAAAAATCGACGACGCAGAGCGCGAAAAGCTGTTGGGCAAGCTGGGCGATATCTCGGCGGAAGAGCGGGCCTTTGTCCAAGCAGAGATGGCAGCCCCGGTCGATCCACGTGGTTTGGCGGGCCAAGTGCCAAACGGTTTGGAACAGCAGGTCTATGCGATGTCGGTGTTGGGCATTGATCTCGACAGTCAGGCCGAGGCCAAATATCTGCACGAACTGGCAAGCGCGATGTCGCTGCAGCCTGTCCAGATAAATTCGATCCATGATCAATTGGGCGTGCCTAAAATCTACAACTGATAGAAATTTGACCAAATGAGATCGGCGGATTTGCGCTGGCTCATTTGGTCATTTGCTTTGCGCCCCGGCATTGGCCAATTTCTAACGGCTCTGCGTCATAGTCTTGCCAAAACGTATTGGGACAAATTGCCCATAGTTTTAAAAAAGATTGGATGGCGCAACAAATGTCCATGTTTAATCAACAACTCAAGCAGCTCTCCGCGACGCCAGTGGCACCGCGCTCCATGGCCCTTGCCGGGGGAGGGCCAGTGTCAACCGCTGCGCCGTCTCCGCAACGCCGGGCGCGCGCAGCAGATGCCGAAAAAGCCGCGCGGCGGGCTCTGGCTGAGCGGCAAGAGCGCGATAGCATCGCCGCCTTTCGCGAAGAAATGGCAAAAGAAAAAGCAGCCCCTGCGCCCGCGACCCCGAAAACACCGTGGTCCTATATCAGCCCCGTGGTTGCCGTGCTCTACGGCGCGCTGGCGGTGATCGGCACGGTGATTGGGTTGATGTATATGTACCCCGAGCTGAGCAACCCTTTGATCGTTCTGCATGGCGGCGGTGTCGCGCCATCCTGGCTTGCTTGGGCCGTCCTAGCGTTCATGGTGGCGATTGGTATTTTCTTTTTCGAGTTGCGCAGCGTGATGTCGGGCATGGGCATGGTGCTGGGCGGGGCCGTTGGTGCGGTCTTTATGCTCTACGCGATGTTCCAGTGGCCCGATGTTGGAGCGCAGTTTCTCACACCCGATGTGATGGCCGCAGCACAAACACAAAAATCGCAAGCGGGCGCGGATATGACACCGGTTGAGGTCTACTTGGCGACCGCATTTAACGGGTAATTTCGAAATCTAGAATGCAAAAAAAGGGCCGCAACCTCATCAGGTTGCGGCCCTTTTTTAATGTATCTCGGAGAGATTACTCTTCGCTTGTCTCAGCGTCTGCTGCATCACCTGTTGATGGTGCTGCGTCTTCCAGATCGTCCAGAGCGGCGGATCCGATGTCGTCGAACAGCTCTTGGATTTCGAACTCTGCTGCGGCTTCTTCTTCCGCGGCCAGCTCTTGGATCGACTTGCCCGAGGCCTGCAGTTCGGCTTCTTCAACCGAGCGCGCTACGTTGACGGTAATCGTGGCGTCAACCTCTGGGTGCAGACGCACGGTCATGTCGTGCAGACCCAGCTCTTTGATTGGGCCGGTTAGAATGATCTGCTTTTTGTCGACGGTGAACCCATCGGTTGCAGCCGCATCAGCCGCGTCACGCGGTGTGACCGAGCCGTAAAGCGAGCCTGCGTCAGACGCCGAGCGGATGATCACAAACTGCTGACCATCGAGCTTGGCGGCCAGCGTTTCTGCTTCTTTCTTGGTCTCGAGGTTGCGGGCTTCCAGCTGCGCCTTTTGGGCTTCGAACTGGGCCATGTTGGCGTCGTTGACGCGCAGGGCCTTGGCTTGGGGCAACAGGAAGTTGCGGGCGTAGCCGGGCTTTACGGAAACAACTTCGCCCATCTGGCCGAGCTTTGCGACGCGTTCTAGTAGGATGACATCCATTGTGTTTGCTCCTTACTTAACGGCGTACGGCAGCAGGGCGAGGAACCGGGCGCGTTTGATCGCACGGGCGAGCGCACGCTGGTTCTTGGCACCGACTGCGGTGATACGGGAGGGCACGATCTTGCCACGCTCAGATATGTAGCGCTGCAGTGTGCGGGTGTCTTTGTAGTCGATTTTCGGGGCGTTATCGCCCTCGAACGGATCGGACTTGCGACGGCGGAAAAATGGTTTTGAACCCATGATACTATCCTTTCCTAAAGATCAACGACGCTCACGGCGCGAATCGCGCTCGTCACGTTTTTGCATTTGCACGGACGGGCCGTCTTCGTGTGCATCGACCTTGATGGTCAGCACGCGCATGACGTCTTCGTGCAGGCGCATCAGGCGCTCCATCTCTTGCACGGCGGCCGCAGGGGCGTCTGTGCGCAGATAGGCGTAGTGGCCTTTGCGGTTTTTGTTGATCTTGTAGGCCATTGTTTTCACGCCCCAATACTCGTGCTCGAGTACTTTGCCGCCATTGTCGGCGAGGACCGTGGAGAAGTGTTCGATAAGGCCTTCGGCTTGCGTGTTGGACAGATCCTGACGCGCAATGAAGGTATGCTCATAAAGAGGCATGCCAGCAGTTCCAATCATATCTCGGCGCATTTCATAGAACGGGGCAATGACCTTTCGCACCCCATTCACGAGAGACTGCGCAGTTAAACGTGTCACGAAAGGTAGGTGGCTTATAGGGTCGCCTTTCATATCGGGCAACCCCCCGTCATCGCAGGATTTCGCGCCGCCAAGATGTCACCTCGCCAGCCTGCCTACGTCATTTTTCCGCCCCGATTGTTCGCAAACTGGCAACACAGCGTTTTTGCGAGGACACCCCATGACAGCTATCGGTGATTTTAACGTCTACACGTCTCTCAAGCGAGAGATACCGCGCCCGATGGCGACAGAGACCTACCGTGTTGAGCAGAGCAACTGGGGCTACACCGTGCGCAATCTGTCGGCCCCAGATTTGGCGATCACGTTGATGCAGGGCCTGTGCTGGTTGCTGGGAATGGCCTTTATCGTCGCCATTCTGGGTCTGTGGATCATGCCTGCGGCTGTGTTTTCGGGTCCGGCCTTTGGCCTGAAAGTCGGCGCCTCTGCGATGCTGTTTGCCGTTGCCTATTATTCAATGTGGTACGCCAGTCGTGGCACGCAGGTCGAGGTTCAGATCGACACCCGTGCGCGCGAGGTCCGCGAGATCGTGCGCAACCGGGCAGGCCGCCCGCGCCAGTTGGCCCGCTATGCCTTTACAGATATTGGGTCTGTCTTTGTGGATTTTAGCGGTGTCCGTAGCCGCAAAGATCATACCCAAGGCACCCTCGTGATGCGCTACCGCACCTCGGCGCAGACGATTGTGATCGCTGCCGGCACTTTGGAGCAACTCGTTCCGCTGCGCGATATGTTGGGCCGTGACGTGATGCTGGGTGGCAGGCAGCCTGTCGCCCGCCCATTGCAATCCTTTCCACAGGTGGCGGACCAATCACCGGTGACCGAGATGCAAATGGGTGAATTGATGTCCAAAACCATCGCCAGTGCCGCCTGAGGTCACGCGCCGAACACAATATGTTCATTTCTGCGGGATTTGATTTCGACCTGCGACACAGTACCTCATAGGGCAGATGAAACAGCCCCTATGAGGTCTTCGATATGACATTTCTCCGCACAACCGCCGCAACACTGACCGCCGCCGCTATTATGGCAGCCCCCGTGATGGCCGCCCCCGAGGCCTATGTTCTCGACAGCAGCCACAGCCAAGTTCTGTTCAGCTACAACCACCTCGGCTATTCCACGACCTATGGCATGTTCTCTGGTTTTGAAGGCCAGATCAGCTACGACGCCGAAGACCCTGCTGCATCCAGCGTGTCTGTCTCTATGCCCGTCACCAGCATGTTCACTGGTTGGGAAGCTCGCGAAAATCACTTTATGTCGGGCGATTTCTTTGACGCGTCAGCCGATGATCTCGTGACATTTACCTCGACCAGCATCGAAGTCACGGGCGACAACACCGCCCTGATCACAGGCGATCTGACAATGAATGACGTCACCAAAGAGGTCGTTCTGGACGCCGTGTTGAACCAAGCGGGCGAGCACCCTATGGCCGAAACACCGTGGTTGGGCTTTAACGCCACGACGCAATTGCTGCGCTCTGATTTCGAGGTCGGTGCATTCGCCCCCTTCGTCAGTGATGAGGTCGAAGTGACCATCTCCATCGAGGCGCAAAAAGCCGAATAAGCTTGCTTTACTTTAACGAAAAAGGGCCGCGTCAGATCATCTGACGCGGCCCTTTTTTACGTTTTGCGGCGTCTATTCGCCGTTTCGTGTCGCCACCAATGACAGTTGCACCGCAACTTCAAACGCCAGATTGCTCTCTGTCGGCTCAGACGTGCCGATGTTCCACGCCATGCGGTCGAGCGTGACATCCGCCTTCATCGTGGCTGTGTTTCCGTCCAATGTCAGCGCAAAGGGGAAGGTCACCGGGATTTGCGTGTCTTTAATCGTCAGCGTGCCGCGGGCCTCATAGCCTGTTTCCGTGTTGAAAATATCGCCTGCGTAGACCGCTGTTGGGTGTGTTTCTGCGTCAAAAAACGCCCCACCCTTGGCTTGGTCCGTGCTGGACCCGATCTGGATTGATGTGATCGCGATCACCGTTTCGACCTGTCCCACTGGCGTGTCTGAGATAGGGGCGTCCGGCTGAAAACTGATGGCACTGGTCCAATCCCCAAACGCGCCGTCTACCTCGGAGCCGAGCTGTGTTGTCGTGAAGGTGATGCTGCCGTCTGTCACCGCCCATTCTGAAGGGGCCGCCTCTAACGTGGCTTGCGCCTGCGCGTCGTGGCTGAACAGCCCTAAGGCGGCACCGACCCCGAGTGCAATAGCATAAACGCCCACCGCCGCGATGGGGGCTGCAGCACTATGCGCGCTTGTATCCCCTTCGGCGGGTGTGCCGCGCAGCATCCGTAGCAATGTCGCATCTCCGTCGATAAAGTGGTGTTTCAGCGCGCCCGCCACATGCAGCAAAATCGCCACGACCAAGACCCGCTCGAATATGATGTGCAAGCTGGCGGTTGTTTCAGCCAGCCACGCGTCTTTTGGCACGAACGGCAGGTCTTGGCCAAAGGGCCACCAAATCGGCGCGAAGCCTTGCGTGCTGGCGTGGTGGATCCAGCCCGTCAGCGGCACCAGCACCAGCGAGGCGTAGAGCAACCAATGCACGAGGCTGGCCAAAAACGTCTCGGCGTGGCGGTCTGGATGCAATGTGCCGGGTTTGGGCTGGCTGATCGCCCAGAGAATGCGCAGCATGGCTGCAAAGAAGATGAAAACTCCCAGCGTTTTGTGGATCGAAAACAACAGGACCGCTTGGTCAATGAGGCTTTGGTCGCCCGTAAACTCAGGGCTGGCGATTTGATGGGCCAGTATGTTGGCGCGGATGCCCAGTGGGATCATCGACAGTATCAGTAAGGCGATGAGCCAGTGAAAGGTGCGGGTGATGGTGCCATATGTGGCGGTGGTGTTTGTTGCGGGCATGGGGGTCGCCTCCTGTTTGGTGCCATAATGACCGCCCCGTGGCTGTGTGCAACCCGCGCATTCTTGTGACCGCCCCGCAGAGGCGTTAGGCAGGGGGCAACACAAGATATGGGGAGTGATGGGCAATGAAGGCATTCGTATTTCCGGGGCAAGGCGCGCAAGTGATCGGCATGGGCCACGCACTGGCCGAAGCCTATCCTGCCGCAAAGGCGGTGTTTGACGAGGTCGACGCGGCCTTGGGCGAAGACCTGTCCGGGCTGATCTGGGGCGGCGAGATTGAAACGCTGACCCTGACCCGCAACGCGCAACCCGCCCTTATGGCCACGTCGATGGCGGCAATGCGCGCGCTAGAGGCCGAAGGCGTGGCGATCACCGATGCGGGTTTTGTGGCGGGGCATTCGCTGGGTGAATACTCGGCGCTTTGTGCAGCGGGGGCGATTTCATTGGCCGATACCGCGCGCCTGCTGCGCACCCGTGGTGATGCGATGCAGTCCGCTGTTCCTGTGGGCGTGGGCGCTATGGCGGCTCTGCTGGGCCTCGATTTTGAGGCAGCAAAGGCTGT
The DNA here is from genome assembly GCA_937931795.1 of uncultured Paracoccaceae bacterium. Taxonomy (GTDB): domain Bacteria; phylum Pseudomonadota; class Alphaproteobacteria; order Rhodobacterales; family Rhodobacteraceae; genus JALZWD01. The sequence goes on along the minus strand of CALHAP010000154.1, from coordinate 1,729 downwards.
GGCGGACGAGGCGGCCCAAGGCGAGGTTTGTCAGGCGGCCAATGACAATGATCCGGGTCAAGTGGTGGTCTCGGGCCACAAGGCGGCTGTTGAGCGCGCCGTTGAGATCGCCAAGGCGAAGGGCGCGAAACGCGCGATGTTGCTGCCTGTATCCGCGCCGTTTCATTCCGAACTGATGGCCCCGGCGGCAGATGTGATGGCCAAGGCGCTGGCCGAGGTCGAGATTAACGCCCCCGCCGTGCCGCTGGTTGCCAATGTGCGCGCCGAAGCTGTCAGCGATCCTGATGTGATCCGCGATTTGCTGGTGGCCCAAGTCACGGGATCGGTGCGTTGGCGTGAGAGTATCGCGTGGATGGATGCGCAGGGCGTTAGCGAGGCCTGGGAAATCGGCTCGGGCAAGGCCCTGTCGGGGATGATCCGCCGCGTGAATAAGGAAATTGCGGTGCAGGCCATTGGCACGCCCGAGCAGGTCAGGGCCGCTGCGGGTGTCTGAGGTCACCCTCGTCACTGTGCCCGCCGTCACGATCCGCGCGCTGCGGCGCGAGGTGGCGTTTGATGCAGAGCATTCGGGCGTCGAAGGCGTGTTTGACGCCTATATCGCGGTGCTTCAGGCGGCGGGCATTCGATATGCCGCGCCTGAAACAGCGCTCTACCGGTTCCCGAGCCGGGGTGTGATGGAGGTGACCGTGGGCGCGCCGATTGACCAAGAAGTGCCGGGGTTGGGGGTGTATCATGCGCCAGAGGCCCGCGCGCTGAAAACGGTGCATTGCGGGCCGATGGAGGATTTGCCGTCTGCGTTCAAACGCTTGAGCGCTGAGGTGGCGGCACGCGGTCTGACGGCGGGTGAATACGGGCGTGAAGTGTACCGGTTGATCACCACGAACAACGAGAAAAATGAAGTCGACGTCTATATGGATGTCGTTGAGGGGAAGGCAAAAGATTATGTTTGATTTGACAGGAAAGAACGCGCTGATCACAGGCGCATCGGGCGGTATCGGCGGCGAGATCGCCCGCGCACTGCATGGCGCAGGGGCGACTGTGGGCCTGAGCGGCACGCGGGTCGAGCCATTGGAGGCATTGGCCGCCGAGCTGGGCGACCGCGCGCATGTGCTTCCATGTAACCTGAGCGACGCTGAGGCGGTGAACGCACTGCCAAAACAGGCCGCCGAGGCGATGGGCTCGGTCGATGTGTTGGTCAACAACGCAGGCATCACCCGCGACAATATCTTTATGCGCATGTCGGATGAGGAATGGGCGAGCGTTTTGGAGGTGAACCTGACCAGCACGATGCGCCTGTGTAAAGGCGTGATCCGCGGCATGATGAAGGCCCGTTGGGGTCGGATCGTGAATATTTCCTCAATCGTGGGGGCCACGGGCAACCCCGGTCAGGCCAATTATGCCGCTGCCAAAGCGGGCATGGTGGCGATGTCGAAATCCATCGCCTATGAGGTCGCGTCGCGTGGGATCACGGTCAATGCGGTGGCCCCCGGTTTCATCACCACGCCGATGACCGAGGCGCTGACCGACGACCAAAAGGCTGGGATCATGGGGCAAATTCCTGCCGGTCGCATGGGCGAGGCGTCCGAGATCGGGGCGGCTGTGCTCTATCTCGCCAGTCCCGAGGCAGCTTATGTCACAGGCACCACGCTGCACGTAAACGGCGGTATGGCGATGCTTTAAGCGTGCTTTAGCGCTAACAGGGGCAGGCGGGAAAGCGTTTGCCCCGGTT
>CALHAP010000153.1 GCA_937931795.1 uncultured Paracoccaceae bacterium | reverse complement strand
GGCGGGAAAGGTCGCGACGAGGGTCTTGCCCTCACCGGTCTTCATCTCGGAGATGTTACCTTGGTGCAGGAAAATTCCGCCCATCAACTGCGTATCAAATGCGCGCAGACCCAAGGCACGACGCGCGGCTTCGCGGCAATTGGCAAAAGCTTCGGGCAGCAGATCATCCAGCGCCTCGCCACCCAGCGCACGTTTCTTAAATGCTTGTGTGCGCGCAATGATCTCGTCGTCAGAAAGCGCTGCGAACTCGGGCTCGAGCGCATTGATCTTGGCGACGAGGGGCCGCGTCGCCTTTACCTTGCGGTCATTTGGCGTGCCAAAGATTTTCTTGGCGATCGTTCCCATTCCGAGCATTGGCGGCTTCCTTGCGGCTTTGCGGCGACGTGATGAGGAGGTTGCTTGCTGCCCCGCAGCCTGCGGCATAAGTATGGGCCAAGAACAGCCCCCTCGGAGCTATTTTGCGATGTAAGGGGCCACCGTCTCACTGTCAACGTGGCGGCCCTTTTGGGTGGCCTATCAAGGATATGATCATGCGTAAATTTATCACGGCTCTTAGCCTAACAACCGCCCTCGCGGCCCCCGCGCTCGTCTGGGCGCAAGAAGAGGTAACCGCCGATACGGTCGTGGCCACTGTAGATGGCGCGCCCATCACGCTGGGCGAAATGATCATCGCGCGCGCGCAACTGCCGCAGCAATACCAGCAGCTGCCAGACGATGTGCTGTTCGGCGGCGTGTTGGACCAGCTGATCCAACAGCAGGTTCTGGCCGCGACATTGGAAGAGACACCGCGCCGGGTTGAAATCTCGCTCGATGTTGAACGCCGCACGCTGATGGCGGGTGAAGTCGTACAAGGTATCGTGGACAGCGCTGTCACAGAAGAGGCCGCCCGCGCGCTCTACGACGAAAGCTTTTCCAGCACCGAACCGGCCATGGAATTTAACGCAGCCCACATTCTGGTCCCGACCCTAGAAGATGCGCAGGCTGTTCTGACGCGGTTAGACGAAGGCGAAGAATTCGCAGACCTCGCGACCGAGCTGTCGACAGACCCCGGTTCAGGGTCGCGCGGCGGCGATTTGGGCTGGTTTGGCCCGGGCATGATGGTCGCCCCGTTTGAAGAGGCCGTGATGTCGCTGGAAGCAGACGAGACATCCGCCCCCGTAGAAACCCAGTTCGGGTTCCACATCATCCGCCTGTTGGAAACACGCGAGCAAGCCGCCCCTGCGTTTGAGGACGTGCGCGGTGAGCTGGAAACACGGCTACGCGAAGAAGCGATCCAAGCCAGCCTGTCCGAACTGACCGAGGCCGCGACTGTTGAGCGGCCCGAAGACGGCGCCTTTGATCCTGCGATCCTGATGCAGCTCGAAATCCTCAGCGCTGAGGAGGAATAATGACGCTTGCACGTTCGCCGCTGGCACCGGACGCCTTCCCTGACCTTCCGGTCATCGACGGGGTGCGGTTTGCGACAGTGGCGGCGGGCGTGCGCTACGAAGGCCGCACTGATGTGATGCTGGCGGAACTGGCAGCTGGGACGGCAATCGCGGGTGTGTTCACGCGCTCGGCCACCCGCTCGGCCAATGTGCTCGATTGTCAGGCCAAACTGGGGCAAGACGCTTCTGGCCCAGCCGCAATCATCGTGAACTCGGGCAATTCCAACGCGTTCACTGGCAAACATGGCGACGGCAGTGTGGCTGCGATTTGTGACGCCGTGACCGACCATCTCGGTACACCCAACACGCGGGTCTTTACGTCCAGCACCGGCGTGATCGGCGAACGTCTGCCGCATGACAAGATCACCGGCAAACTGGGGGATCTCACGGCGGCCCTGCACCCCGAGGGGATCTCGGACGCCGCATTGGCGATCATGACGACGGATACCTTTCCAAAGGGGGCGACGACGCGCTGCGACATAGACGGCCAAACAGTGACGCTCGCAGGCATCGCCAAAGGCAGCGGCATGATCGCGCCCGATATGGCCACGATGCTGGTCTATATATTTACCGATGCGGTGATCACTCAATCCGACCTTCAGGGCCTGCTCTCCAAGCACACCGACACGACGTTCAATGCGATCACCGTCGACAGTGATACCTCGACCTCAGACACGCTGCTGCTGGCCGCGACGGGCGCGTCGGGCGTCGATGTCACGGGCAACGCGGGCTTCGAGGCGGCCTTGCATAACATCATGCGCGATCTGGCGCATCAGGTGGTGCGCGACGGCGAAGGGGCGACCAAGTTTGTCGAGGTCACCGTGACCGGGGCCGCCACGGATGCGGACGCCAAAACGGTCGCGCTGTCTATCGCCAATTCGCCCTTGGTCAAAACCGCCATCGCAGGCGAAGACCCGAACTGGGGGCGTATCGTCATGGCGGTGGGCAAATCAGGCGCAAAGGCCGACCGCGATCTGTTGAGCATTCGTTTCGGGGATGTGCTGGTGGCAGAAAACGGCTGGGTCGCGGACAACTATACCGAAGCGGCGGGTGCCGCCCAAATGAAACCCCAAGACATCGCTATCAACGTTGATCTAGGGATCGGAGATGGGACAGCCACCGTTTGGACCTGTGATCTGACCAAGACCTATATCGAGATTAATGCGGATTACCGATCCTGATGACCAAAGTGATTCTCGTCTCTGCCGTGGCACTCATCGACCCTGATGGGCGGATTCTGCTCGCGCAACGGCCACCGGGTAAGTCTATGGCAGGATTATGGGAATTTCCGGGGGGCAAGGTCGAAGCGGGCGAAAGCCCCGAGACCGCCCTCGTGCGCGAGCTGCACGAAGAGCTGGGCATAGAGACGTGGAATGCGTGCCTGTCACCGCTGACATTCGCCTCACATCAATATGACACATTCCATCTGCTGATGCCGCTGTTCGTATGTCGTAAATGGGCCGGTGTGCCGCAGCCGCGTGAGGGACAAACATTGGCCTGGGTGCGCCCAAATGAGCTGCGCGACTACCCAATGCCCCCCGCCGACATCCCGTTGATCCCGATTCTGCGCGACTGGCTTTAGCAAAAATCCGCCTACGGATAACAAAATAACCTTTTTGTGAGGCAGATTAATGTTTTCTTTCCAATTGTTTCGAGTATTGTAACAAAAGCATGTACTTGGGGAGGTCGAAATGCTGAAGACAATCATAGTGGGAAGCTGCGTTTCGGTGCAGGGCCTGTTGGTCCGGCAGTTGGAAAATGGCCGGATGATTGTCCGTGTGGGCGAGCGCCTTTACGAAGGTACGCCCGTGATGTCACCGAGAAACACTGTACAACCCCAGCACGCGTAATCCACCCGTTGCGTGTGCGGAAAAGGGGAGGAAAGTCTTTTGACTTTCCTCCCCTTTTTTATGGTTGCAGCTTAGTGTCAGGACCCTAGGTGGCGGTCGAGAGATTAGAGGTTTCTCTCGACGCTTTCCCGCTCAAAGATTTCGATAACGTCGCCTGCGCGAATGTCGTCATAGGCCTCAAACGCCATACCACATTCTTGGCCAGACTGGACCTCTGGCACTTCGTCTTTGAAGAGCTTGAGGGTCTTCAGCGTCCCTTCGTGGATCACGACATCATCGCGTAGCAAGCGCACACCGGCAGACCGGCGGGCCACCCCTTCGGTCACCAAACAGCCCGCAACGCGGCCAATCCCTGTGACTTTAAACACTTCCTTGATGCTCGCGTAGCCGATGAACTTCTCGCGGATTTCAGCAGAGAGCAGACCAGAGGCCGCCGCTTTCACATCATCTACAAGATCGTAAATCACCGAATAGTAGCGAATTTCGACGCCTTTTTGGTTGGCTGTGTTCCGCGCAGAGGCATTCGCCCGCACGTTAAAGCCAAACACTGGCGCACCGCTGGCCTCTGCCAAGCCAATGTCGCTTTCTGTGATCGCGCCCACGCCCGAGTGCAGCACGCGCACGCGCACCTCGTCGTTGCCGATTTTCTCCATCGCCTGAACGATGGCCTCGGCAGACCCCTGCACATCGGTTTTCACAAGAATGGGCAACTCGCTGACGTTTTCATCAGCTTTGGCATTGGCCATCAACTGTTCCAGCGTTGTCGCAGCACCAGCAGCAGCGCGTTTCTCTTTCGCGGCATTGGCACGGTATTCCGCGATTTCGCGGGCCTGCGCTTCGGTTTCAGTCACGTTGAGTACGTCACCGGCCTCAGGCGTGCCGTTTAGACCCAGCACCTCGACAGGCACCGATGGACCAGCCACATCAACGCGCGCGCCTTTGTCATCGACCAGCGCGCGGACTTTGCCCCACTGCTCGCCCACAACAAAGATATCGCCTTTCTTCAGCGTGCCTTTTTGGACCAGAACAGTCGCGACAGGACCACGGCCCACGTCCAGCTGCGCTTCGATCACGGCACCTTCGGCGGCGCGGTCTGGGTTGGCTTTCAGCTCCAAAATCTCGGCCTGCAACGCAATCGCTTCTAGCAGCTGATCAAGACCCTGCCCAGTGATGGCCGACACTTCAACGTCCTGCACATCACCTGACATTTTCTCGACGATCACTTCGTGCTGCAACAGATCGGTCCGCACCTTGTCGGCATTGGCCGCAGGTTTGTCGATCTTGTTGATCGCCACGATCATCGGCACCTTGGCCGCTTGCGCGTGATTGATCGCCTCAATGGTTTGCGGCATGACAGCGTCGTCAGCGGCTACCACCAAAACCACGATATCTGTGACCTGCGCACCACGGGCACGCATGGACGTAAACGCGGCGTGACCCGGAGTATCGAGGAACGACAAAACGGCGCCGCTGTCTGTCGTCACCTGATAAGCACCGATGTGCTGCGTTATACCACCGGCTTCGCCAGCAACCACTTTGGCATCGCGGATCGCATCCAGAAGCGACGTTTTACCGTGGTCGACGTGGCCCATGATGGTGATGACGGGCGGGCGATCTTGCAGATCTTTGGCGTCGTCTTCGACCTTGGCAATCACGTCTTCGACGTCCGCATCAGAGACGCGCACGACCTTGTGGCCGAACTCTTCGATGATCAGCTCGGCAGTATCGGCGTCAATCGTTTGGTTCTGCGTCGCCATTATACCGTTTGTCATCAGGGCTTTTACAACGTCAGCCACACGCTCGGTCATCCGGGCGGCCAGCTCAGAGACGGTGATCGCCTCGGGCAGGTTCACGTCGCGGTAGACCTTTTCGCGCTCAACCGTGCCACCCATCGCCTTTTGACGGGCGCGGTCTTGTTTGCGTTTCATCGCAGCCATCGAGCGCTGACGGCCACCTTCGCGGCCCGACATCGCATCATTGAGCGTCAGTTTGCCACCACGACGACCATCATTGCCGCCTTTGGGCTTGCCACGGTTTTGGCTGTCATCATTGCGGGGAGCACGTGCAGGTTCACGGTCCGTTTTGCGGCTGGCAGGACGGCCTGCGACAGGCTCGCCCGGTGCTGCGGCAGGCTCGGCGGCACGCGCTTTGCTGGCGGCGGCTTCATCAACCTTACGCTGATCGGCCTCGGCTTTCGCCTTGAGGGCCTCTTCGCGCTCTTTCTCTTCCGCTTCCTTGGCATCAGCCTCGGCACGACGGCGCGCACGCTCTTCAGCGCGGGCTTTCTCTTCGGCTTCACGCTTGGCGGCATCTTCGGCTTCGCGTTCACGCGCGGCCGTCAGCGCCTTCATCCGGCGGTCCATCTCGGCATCTGTAATGCCGGCGGGACGCTTGGACGGATCGCTGGGCACAGCCGCAGAGGCGGTGGCACCGGGGGCCGCACCGGGTTTGGGCACCACAACGCGCTTGCGCTTGGTTTCAACGACTACGTTCTTGGTGCGTCCATGGCTGAACGATTGCTTGACGTTGCCAGAGCGGGGCGTGCCGCTGCGCAGACCAAGGGGTTTTTTGCCGTCAGTATCACTCATCTAGTCTCAAATCCTTCTCGGTGGGCGAATCCGCACCGTCAATCTCTCGCAAACCGCGTAGCTTTGCGGCTTCCTCTACAACACGGTCGCTAATTCCGCCAGAGGCGAGCGCGCCATGTATCACACTTTGGCGTCCAAATGCCAAACCCAATTCAGCCGCCGTGAGGCAGCCAAAATATCGCGCCCCTTCGGGCGTCCAGAGCTTGGTCTTTCCACGCTCGGATCCATCGCTGGCTTGCAATAGCACCCGAACCTGATCGTTCCCAAGCCATGACTTTACCTTCTCGAACCCACAGACCGCAAGCCCTGCTTTTCGGGCCATCGCCAACAGGTCAGTCACACGCCGCGACAATTGGCCCTCGACCACCGCGACCAGATCATCTGGCACGGTGACCTTCGCTTTGGCCGAGCGGCTAAATTGCCCGGCCTTTGCGGCCTCCAATGCGGCGCGCGTCGCGGTTACATACATACCACGTCCGGGCAATTTGCCCAAGACGTCGGCTACGACCTGCCCCTCTGGCCCCGTAACAAAGCGGATCAGCCCCTGTTTTGGGCTGACCTCACCTGTCACAATGCACTTGCGCTCAGGATCATCTGGGGTTTTGCGCTTGCCGCCGCGGCTCATCTGCCGGTCCCTCGAAGGCCTGAGATCAGGCCTCCGCTCCTTCGGTTTCTTCGCCTGCTTCGGCATCTGCTTCAGCGGCGGCCAGCTCTTCGGGGTCAACCCAGCCCAACATCACGCGGGCGGTCATCACCATGTTCTGCGCTTCCTCTAAGCTGACCTCAAATGGCTCTAACGTGCCGTCATCCTTGATCCGCTCGCCCTTGGCGTCCGTCGTCCAGCCACCGGCCAGCTCCCAGTCGGCACAGGTCGCGAAGTCTTCCAGCGTTTTCACCTCGTCCTTGCCCAAGGCTTCGAGCATCTGCGGGGTGAGGCCTTCAAAGTTGATCAGGCTGTCCTCGACACCCAACGCACGGGCGGCATCAATCGCTTTTTTGTTCTGCGCTTCGAGGAAGTCACGCGCACGGGCCTGCAATTCGCTGGCCGTATCGGCGTCCACACCATCAATAACCAGTAGCTCGTCCACTTCGACGTAGGCCACCTCTTCGAGATTGGTGAAGCCTTCGGAGACCAGAAGCTGGGCAAAGAATTCGTCCAGATCGAGCGTTTCCATGAACAGCTTGGTGCGCACTTCGAACTCAGCCTGACGACGCTTGCTCTCTTCTTCTTCGGTCATGATGTCGATGTCGAGTGCCGTCAGCTGCGACGCCAGACGCACGTTTTGACCACGACGACCGATGGCGAGGCTCAGTTGCTCTTCAGGCACCACGACCTCAATGCGCTCGGCGTCCTCGTCGAACACCACCTTGGAGACCTCAGCGGGCTGGAGCGCGTTCACGAGGAACGTCGGCATGTCCTCGTTCCACGGAATGATGTCGATTTTCTCGCCTTGCAGCTCGTTGACCACGGCCTGCACACGACTGCCGCGCATACCAACACAAGCGCCCACAGGATCAATCGAGTTATCGTAGGAAATTACGGCGATCTTGGCGCGCGAACCGGGATCACGAGCGACAGCTTTGATCTCGATGATGCCATCGTAGATCTCGGGCACTTCCATCTTGAACAGGGCGGCCATGAACTCGGGCGCTGTGCGGGTGAGGAAAATCTGCGGGCCACGGACTTCGCGGCGCACGTCTTTGATGAAACACCGGATGCGATCACCGGGGCGATACGCCTCGCGGCCGATCTTTTCATTGCGGCGCAAGACACCTTCGCCGGGGTTCATATCGACCACGACATTACCATACTCTTCGCGCTTGACGGTGACGTTGATGATCGTGCCCGCACGGTCTTTGAACTCTTCGTATTGCTTGTCACGCTCGGCTTCGCGGACCTTCTGGAGGATCACCTGTTTGGCCGATTGCGCGGCGATGCGGCCCAGCTCAACCGGGGGGACTTCCTCAACAAAGGTGTCACCAACAACCGGGGTTTCGAGATATTCTTTGGCCTGTTCTACGGTGAACTCGGCCTGGTAGTTCTCCAGCTCTTCATCTTCGACCACGGTGCGGACGCGGGTGAACGTGGCGCGGCCTGTCTTGCGATCAATCGCGACACGGATGTCCATTTCCGCGCCGTAGCGGGATTTGGCCGCGCGCGCGAGGCTCTCTTCCATGGCTTCGACCACCAGATTGGGATCGATCATCTTTTCGCGGGCCACAGCCTCGGCGGTCTGAAGCAGCTCTAGCTGGTTTGCGGATGTAATAGCCATCAATGTTTCCTCGTTTTTGGCGGTGCCTTCACACCGTCTGGGTCTTCTTCATCCATAAAGGTCTGGACTTCGTCGAACTGTTCTTCGTCGATCTGGCCCTGATCTTTGCGGTTGCGCAACACGTCGCGGATCAGCTCGTCGGTCAGAACCAATTTCGCATCCGTCAGCCAGTCAAACTTGAGGCCAATGGTCACGTCATCCCCCTGATCGTCCAGCGTGATCAACACTTCGTCGCCTTCAACACCGGCCAACTGGCCCTT
>CALHAP010000152.1 GCA_937931795.1 uncultured Paracoccaceae bacterium | reverse complement strand
CGTCAAAATAAGAGGCTTGATCGACATCCTGTTCTTCCCAAGTCTTAAGGTAGGTCAGAAGTGCAGCACTGGTGGTCATGGTGTCCGGTGCGTTGTCGTTGAACCGGGCGTCCCAATCCTCAATCTGCGAGGCGACCACTGCGTCGATCAGCGCCATTTTGTTGGGATACCAATGCAGGATTGCGCCTTTCGTGGCACCAATGCGTGTTGCGACCTCTTGCAAGGTCAATTTGGCAGCACCTTTGGTGCGAATGATGTCACGCGCGACACGCAGCATGTCTGCGCGATCGAATTTTGTCTTGGCCATTTTGCCCTTTCACGCATCGTGCGCTTACATACCGTGCGGTATGTATTTCTTGACATACCTACCGCACGGTATGTATCAAGTCATCAGCATGTTGAAAAGGAGCTTGCGATGAAGGACAGCGCATCAACTTGGGTCTATGGCCACTCCATGCCCGCAGAGCTGTATCTGTCAGACCAAGTCTTTCGCGATGATCTGGACTGGTTGTTGCCGTCGCAATGGTTCTTGACGGGGCATATCTCGCAAATGCCAAACGTCGGTGACTTCTTTTTGTATGAAATTGCAGGCGAAAGCGTCATCGTGACCCGGAACAAAAAGGGTGACGTCAAGGCATTTCACAACGCGTGTCGTCATCGCGGCTCTCGGATTTGTTTGGAACATCAAGGCAATAAGCGGCTGTTCACCTGCCCATACCACGCTTGGAGCTATGATCTGGACGGGCAGTTGCGGGCTGCCGCCTCCATGCCCGAGGGTTTCGACAAAGGCGCAAACGGTCTGCTGCCGATCAATGTCCGCGTGTTTGAAGGCCTGATTTTTGTCAATTTTGCGGCTGCTGATGAGGCGCCGAATTTTGACGCTTTCACTGGCCGGTTTGGTCCTTTGATGCGGGGGCAGGGGCTTGCCACCGCCAAGGTCGCCGCGCGAAAAACCTACCCGACAGAGGCGAATTGGAAATTGGTCGTTGATAATTTCTTTGAATGTTATCACTGCGCAACCGCACATCCGACCTACTGCCAAGTGCATGATAAAATGAAGCTGCTGGCCTTCGGGGCGGTGGATGGCACTGACCCCGATGACATGGCGGACCACCGCGCGTGGCTGGCTGAATGGGAGGCCGAGGCCGCGGCCAAAGGCTATCCAACCGGAATGTTTCATGATGATGCAGCGTCTGCGCATTTTCAGGCCGCGAACCGTTTGCCCATTGCAAAGGGGGCTGTGACCGAAAGCCTTGATGGCCAGCCTATAGCACCGCTGATGAGCGCGCTTGGCACGTTCGATGGAGGGCAAACGGGCTGCGTCTTTTCCCCGCTGTCGACCGTGTTGATCAACAACGACCATGCGGTCATTTTCCTGTTCATCCCGGTGGACACGCAAATGACCCGTGTCGAGACGATCTGGCTGGTGGCCCCCGATGCGGTCGAGGGCAAGGATTATGACCCAGAAGCCCTGATGCAATTGTGGGATACAACGCTGAAGGAAGACAAAACCATTACGCAAAACAACCAGTTGGGCGTTGCCTCGCGCGGGTATCGACCCGGCGTGCTGTCCAATCGCGAGGCGTGGATTGCCGCTTTTGGCGCATGGTATGTGCAACAACGCGGGTTGGCGTGATGTCGTGGTCGGCGCACCAGGGCTAAGCCTTGCGCGCCTACGTTTAGCCACATCCTATGGGAGTTAAGGTATGACCTATCTTGCGAACAGCACAGGCGTTTCGCGTTTGTAGATCCCGTCTTCAGGCTCGCCTCCGATGCGTTTGCGCGCCTCTGCGTGGCCCGAAAAGACCGCAGCCTGAATGATATTCGGCGCCAAACAGTCCCCGATCCCGCTAACTTTGTCCGCCAATTCCGGCATCTCCTTAAGCGCTATGAGCAGCCCGTCAGACGGATTGCGCACACCAACGGAAATCAAGGTGCCACCTGCGATGTCGGGCATGTCCGCGCCGCTATCCGTTCGTGTCACTTTCAGTGCGGATCCCGTCCATGCCTGTGCGGTGGTATTAGGGTGCATGTTCACGCCCAGCTCCACCATCTGATCCAACACGCGCGGGATTTCCAAAGTGTAGCCCATCCATTCCGCAATCGACGGAAGCGGGCAGACCAGATGAACCTCGTGCCCTTGGGAGGCAAGATGTGCGGCCAGCACATTGCCCATATAGTAATGATCGTCGTCATAAATCACGACCGGACCCGTGACATCGGCACCGGCCATAATGTCATCCGGGGTGATGGCATGCTCGGGAAAGCCGTCAATAGCGCTGAATGTCGTGGCCCCCGCACCGCTGTTGCACCATTTGGACCCTGTTGCGACGATGATGTTGTCGGCCTCAAAATCGGCCACGTCGCCCGCGCCAATTTCGCTTTCTGCATAAAGCGACACGTTGGCCATTTGTTGCAGGTGGTACAGGCGGTAGTCTTTAACACGCCCCCACGCGGCCAAGCCTTTGAGCGCGCTTTCATGGCGGACACGCCCGCCAAATTCTGCGTCTTTCTCGGCCACGGTCACGGTATGGCTTGCCTTTGCCAGTGTCAGCGCACATTCCAGACCCGCAGGACCAGAGCCGATGATCAACGTGCTCTCGGGCTTGGGCGCTGTGGGGATTTTCTCGGGGTGCCAACCGCGCCGCCATTCTTGGCTGATCGTCGGGTTTTGCGTACACATCAGCGGCACGGAATAGGCATCCGAGGACACGCAAACATTGCAGCCGATGCATTCACGGATATCATCAATGCGGCCTTCTTTGACTTTGTTTGGCAAGAACGGATCAGCAATCGAAGGCCGCGATGCCCCGATCAGATCAAACACGCCTTTTTTAACCAGCCCGACCATCGCATCAACGGACGTATAACGCCCCACGCCCACCACGGGCTTGGATGTGACCTGTTTGACGTAACCGGTATATTTCTCTTGGTGCCCTTCACCGTCAAACCGGGAGGTGCCGCTGTCACGTGGCCAGCCTGCAACATTGACGTCCCAGAGGTCCGGCACTTCGGCAAGGCTTTCGATCACGGCGCGCGCCTCGTTGTCATAGGTCAGCGGGCTGCCTTCTTTGAAATCATGGGCCGGGATGCGGACGGCCACGGCCATGTCACCATTCGCGGCTTCCATCGTGTCTTCCAGAACTTCGCGCAGCAGGCGCAGACGGTTCTCAAACGACCCGCCATATTCGTCCGTGCGCTTGTTGTAGATCGGATTGAGGAAGTGCCACACAAGGGCCGCGTCATGGGCGGCATAGACATACACCATGTCATAGCCCGCTTGTCTGGCGCGGTGTACGGCACGTTTGTGGCTGTCGCGGAAATCCTTGATGTCTTGTTTGTCCATCGCTTTGGACTGGATCGGGTTCTGCGGTTTCAAAATCCGCATCGAAGACGGGCCCAGCACGGGCGTGCCTGTGTCCATGTTGCGGGCGCGGATACCTGTGTGGGCCAGCTCAATCGCGCTAAGGCTGCCGTGTTTTTTGATCCGCTCGACCAGCAGCGCGTGGGAGGCAACATCTGTATCATCCCAGAACTTCTCAATCGGCAGGTTCGAGATATCGGAGGTCGGATCAATCTCGGCCAATTGCATCGACACCACACCCCAGCCGCCCTCCGCCTTCATCTCTCGCATCCCAATAGAGCCGTTGGGCATCAAAGGGTTATGCCCCGTCGCGTGTGGCACGGAAAAGAAGCGGTTCGGCGCAGTGACCGGGCCGATTTTGACAGGTTCAAACAGAATGTCGTAGCGGGGGTCTCTCATGAATTAGCTCTCCGTTTTGATGGTGCCGTCGGCCAGCCAGCCGTCGAAAATTTCCAGTGCTTTCTCGGCAAAGGCGGCATCGTTGATGTGGCAATCCAGCTCGGTGAACGCGATCGGGGCTGTCATGACGCGGCGCATCTCGTCGCAGAAGGCGGCAAAGGCCTGCGGATCATGGGCAGGGCCGCCTTCTTTGTCCCATTCCTCAATCCCTTGGTTGGTCAGGATCACATGCGCGGGGGTGTTTGAGGCCTTGAGACGTTTGGCGACCTCGCGGGCCGTTTCGCGGCGTTCCTCGGCGTTTAGACCTGAGGACACGATCAATCGGTTGTGCGGGTGAAAGGGACGGTCTTTGTAACGGTCAGGGATGTCCTGCCAGCCCGCAAAATCTATCAGGTCCAGACACCCCGGCGCCACGATCTGCGGAATGCCCGCAGTGCCCGCATTCAGCATGCGGTCTTCGCCGCCATTGATGACGGATCCTGCCATCAGGTTGCCCAGTTCCGGCAGAGCAAAATCCATCACGCAAGCAAAGCCGCCGCTGCGCGCGATGCTTTCATATGCCATGCCGCCCATGCCGGTGGCGTGGAAAATCGCCACGTCAAAGCCGCGCTCTTCCAAGGGGGTTTTGAGCAATTTCATGTATTTTAGGCAGGATGATCCCAGTGAGGTCATGCCAACCAAAGGGCGCGCGTTGTCCGGCATTTCAACCGCGCGCGCAGCCCCCAAAACAGCCCCCGCCGCTTGGGACAGGGACGCTTTGCAAACAGGGTTCAGGCCATAAAGCCCGCCGGCCCAGAGGATCATTTGAATGTCAGCAGACAAGCGCGACGCCGGAATGATCGGCGAAAACGCAACTGTTGAGACGACATATTTCGGGACGCCCAGCGGGAGGACCTGACACACATCCAGTGCTACATCTGTGCCCATTGAGCCGCCAAGGATCACGACACCGTCAAACTTGCCATCCGCGTGCAACGCACTGGCCAAGGCGCTGGCCCCGTCTGCCATTGCCTGCATCGCCACGCTTTCTTCGCCCTGATCAATTAAGGCCTGGATCGTGGTGCCGCCCGCTTCGGCCACCTGATGTTTTGAGATATCCGTGGGGGCCTGCGGGTCACCAAGCACCGAGATATCCATGGTCATCACACCATCGCCCATCATGCGGATGCGGTCGGCCATATACTCAAGCTCGGCGTTTTTCGTGTCGTATGTGCCGACAATCAGAATGGTTTTGTCCGTCATAATCTCCCCCTTCAGCCAATGCGACTAGCTGCGCATGATCTCGCCCTTGGGATCATAGAATGGCCCCAGTTGCGCTTCGATGGGGTACATCTGACCCGCGATCTGAACCTCGAAACCGCCCTCGTCGATCCATGCTTTGGGCGCGCCGCCTTCTTTCTCAATCGTGGCCAGACCCACCATCGCTTCCAACCGGAACCCCCAGTCGCCCGAGGTCACATGACCAACAATCTCGCCGCCCTTCCAGACGGGTTCATTGTGGATCAGGTAAGGGCCGCCTTCCGCCGTCAACCCCGGCACTTTGATCGAAACCATGCGGTGTCTGTAGGCGGGGCCTTCGTCCGCCTTTTGCGCAGCAAGGCGGGTTTTGCCGAGGAAATGATCCGCTTTGTCCAGTTTGACCGCAAAGCCAAGACCCGTCTCATAAGGTGTATCATCCTCTGCGATATCATGCCCAAAGTGGCGAAAGCCTTTCTCAATCCGGCAGGCGTTCATCGCAAACATGCCCATATGGCGCAGGCCATGCGGAGTGCCAGCCTGTAGCAGCGCCTCATAAACCCCTTCTGTGAACTCGGTCGGGAACATCATCTCGTATCCCAGCTCACCCAAGAACGAGCGCCGGATCACCCAGCCTCGGGCATGGGCCACATCAATTTCGCGCGCCGCGCCAAAGGGGAAGGCGTCGTTCGACAGATCATCACTGCTCAGCGATTGAAGGATCTCGCGCGATTTGGGGCCGTGCAACGTCAGCAGGCAATGGGCGGATGTGACATCCACAACCTCAAACTGCCATGCGGGATCCGCGTTGTTCTTGATCCAGAATTGGTCTCGCATCTGGCTGGGATGGCCTGTGACCACCATAAAGCTGTCGGGGCTTGTGCGGGTGACAGTCACATCCGCCTCTATCCCGCCGTTTGTGTTCAGGAACTGCGTGTAAACGGATGTGCCGACATCCACATCCATCTGCGCGCCGCTGACGTGGTTCAATGCGCGCGCCGCATCAGGGCCTTGCACGAGAATTTTGGCATACATGGACTGGTCGAGCAGGACGGCCGCATCTCGTGCTGCCAGACATTCTGCCTTGATCTGGTCAAACCATGGCTTTTTGCGCAACGATGGCTCTTGCGACCATTGCGGGTTTTCCGCGTCATAGTACATCGGAACTTCCCAGCCGATGCGCTCTGCCATGACAGCACCTGCATCCTTGAACGCTCGGTGCAAGGGCACACGCCGCACGCCGCGCGCGGAGTGGACCTGCCGACCGGCCCAGTCGAGGCCATAGTGAAAGCCCACGCTTTCAGCGGCGCGTTCCTGATTATATCGCGTATTTGCCTGAAACGGATGCGCGCGCACAGCCAGCAAAGGTGCCATGGAGCGCGATGGCATCCCGTCGATCAGCCATTCCGCCATCGTCAAACCCGCACCGCCGGAATTCAGGATGCCGTTGGAATTCATACCCGTGGCAAGGAACACGCCCTTCACTTCGGGGGCAGGGCCCATATAGGGGCGCCCGTCAGGGGTGAAACTTTCTGGTCCGTTAAAGAACGTCTGGATCCCCATGCTTTCGAGCGACGGCATACGCGCGAACATC
The DNA here is from genome assembly GCA_937931795.1 of uncultured Paracoccaceae bacterium. Lineage (GTDB taxonomy): Bacteria > Pseudomonadota > Alphaproteobacteria > Rhodobacterales > Rhodobacteraceae > JALZWD01. The sequence goes on along the minus strand of CALHAP010000152.1, from coordinate 5,077 downwards.
CGCATCAGATCCTCTTCGACATGGTCCATATCAAAGGGCAGTTCATCAAATTCGAAATCAGCTGGGATACCGTCCTGAGCCCAAGCCTTACCCTGCGCTTCAAAGCCGCCGATCAGAATTTTGCCTGCGTCTTCTTTCCAGTAATTGCGTTCTTCCATGATGTTCAGGATCGGTTGGGTTGATGGCAACCCTTCGACAGGTTCCGTGACCACATAGAAATGTTCAGCTGCATGAAGCGGCACCGTGATCCCGTGGGATTTTGCGAACAGATGCGACCACATCCCGCCCGCCAGCAAGACCTTGTCGGTGGCGATCGTTCCCTTGTCGGTCACAACACCCACAACTTTGCCGTCTCGGATTTCCATCCGCTCGACAATTGTGTCCTCGAACACCTGTCCGCCCTGTTGTCGCGCCCCTTTGGACAGCGCGATTGTCACATCCAGCGGGTTCACTTGCCCGTTGGAGGGCACGAACAAGCCCGATTGCACATCGTCAATCACCAAGGCGGGCCATTGTTCTTTCACCTGCTCTGGTGACAGCATCTCACTGGGGATGCCCATGCGCGCCGCGTGATCATGGGTGCGCAGCAATTGTTCATGGCGCACATCGCTGAGCGAGATATTGATCGTGCCGTTTTGTTTGTAGCCGGTGCCTTGGCCGGTTTCTTCTTCGAGGTCGCGGAACAAACGAGCGGTGTATTTTCCCAGCTCGGTTTGCGCTGTGCTGTCGCGAAGCTGGCCCACAATGCCCGCGGCGTGCCAGGTTGTCCCGCTGGCAATTTTGCGCCGCTCGATCAGCACCGCAGGGACGCCGCGATGGGCGAGATGATACAAGGTCGACATCCCGATGATGCCACCGCCAATGATGACAACGGGTGCGGTGGAGGGAAATTGCTTGCTCATGCTGCGGCCAAGCCTTTGTCCAGTGCGGACAGTATGTCGGCCACGTCCTGTTGGGTCACGACAAGGGGAGGCGACAGGATCAGGTTGGGGCCAGAGACACGCACCATCACGCCGTTTGCGTGGGTTGCTTCAAAAATCTTTGCAGCACTGGCTGGATCCAATGGATTTTTCGTCGCGCGGTCTGACACAAGCTCAAGCGCGCTCATCAAGCCCTCGCCGCCGCGCACGTCACCGACAACGTCGTACTTGGCTTTTAGCGCCTCAAGCCCGGCCATCATTTCAACCCCGCGCGCTGCGGCGTTTTCGTTGACTTTCAATCGCTGGGTTTCTTTCAGACAGGCAATGGCAGCAGCGGCCCCAACCGGATGGCCCGAATAGGTGTAGCCGGATGCAACATTGGCTTTCCCGCTTGTGTCGTTCTCGAACGTCTCGGCAATATGATCCGCAATCATAACCGCGCCAAACGGGAAGTACCCATTTGTGATCGCCTTGGCGGTGACGGAAAAATCAGGTTTCACGCCCCAATGGCGACTGCCGGACCATGACCCGGTGCGCCCGTAGGCAGTGATCACTTCATCCGCGATAAGAAGAATACCGTTGCGGTCGCAGAGGTCGCGCACACCCGGCATAAAACTGGCATGGGGTGGAATAACACCGCCTGCGCCCAAGACAGGCTCCATAATAAAGGCCGCGATGGTGCCTGCACCTTGGAAGTTAATTTCATCCTCAAGGGCGGACAGACACAATTGCGCTAACCTTTCTGGATCGGTCTCATTGAACGGGTTGCGATAGGTGTAAGGTGCCGGAATGTGGAAGCAACCGGGCATCAGCGGCTCATACTGGGTGCGGAAATTCGCGTTTCCATTCACCGAAGCCCCCCCCGTATGGGTGCCGTGATACCCTTTCTTCAGGCTCAGGTACTTTGTGCGCCCCGCGTCGCCGCGCACCTTGTGATATTGCCGCGCCAGACGCAGTGCAATTTCGATCCCGTCCGAGCCACCTGATGTGAAAAACGCGCGACTAAGTCCATCAGGTTCAAAAAACTCCCGCAACATGAAACTCAGTTCGATCACTGCGTCGTTCGATGTGCCTCGAAACGTGGAATAATAAGGGAGTTGCTCAAGCTGCTGGGCAATCGCCTCTTTTACGGGCGCGCAGGAATAGCCCAGATTGACATTCCACAGCCCGCCAACCGCATCAATTGTCTCGGCGCCGTCGACATCAACAATTCGCACTCCGGCGCCGCCTGTGATGATCTTGGGCGGGTTGGCAAGACTGTCGGCGGGGTGGGCCATGGGGTGCCACATGTGCCGGGCATTGTTCTCTTTTAGAAAGTTGTCGTCTTTCATGGCCTGGCCCTTTCTCGGAAATCACGGATGGTGCTCTCGCTCTGCAATTGTTGACAGATGTTGGATTTTGGGTCAAACTAAATTACACCATCGGTGCATTTAATGAACCGTTAGGATAGGGAGAGAAAAATGAAAAGAATTTTTTTGGCTGGCGCTGCATCGCTGGTCGCGTTGCTGCCTGGCCTTGCCACGGCTGAGTACCCAGAAAAACCGGTTGAATTCGTCGTGCCTTGGCCACCAGGAGATTCTGAGGATGTGCTGACGCGGATGATCGCGGATGCTTTCCAAGAAGAATATGGTGTTCCTGCTGCGGTGGTAAACAAACCCGGTGGTGGCGGTGGTCCTTTCCCTGGCGCTGTCGAAGTCGCGACCGCACCCGCTGATGGCTACACCGTTGGGTCATTTATTTTGGCTGTGCCAGTTATCGGACCAAACATCGGTATCCCGGAACTAAACCCGAACCCGTTTGAGCCGCTTGGCGCGTTTTTGACATACCCGTTCGTTATCGTGGCAGGTGCTGATGCGCCCTACAGCAGCATTGAAGAGCTTGCAGCATATGCAGGGGAAAATGATGTCGTGCTTGGCCACTACGGTGCGCCGTTGATCCCGACAAAAGTGACATTTGCGCTGGCCCAACAAAACGGGTTCAGCTTTGCTGCTGATGCCGCGTTCGATTTGCTGGACTGCAATACGCTGGCCTCTGGTGATGTCGATGTGATGAACACGACCATTCAGTCCATCCTCCCGTGCCTCGACGATGTGCAAGTGCTGGCGTCTATCGGTGGTGAGCGGATCAGCTTGATACCTGACACACCCACCGTCGGTGAGCTTGACCCGACTTTGTCGTTGTCACTGTGGAACGGTCTATTTGTCCACCAAGACACCCCTGCGGACGTTCGCGAAAAAATCATCGCAGTGGCCCGCGAAACCATGACATCCGAGCGTGCTCAGACGTACATGGAACAGACAGGTGCTTTGGTCTACTGGCAGGATGCCGAAGACACTGCCGCGCAAATCGAGGCTGACACCGAAGCGCTGGGGCGCATCAACGCGATGCTTGAGTAGACGTAGGTCTTTACCACGATAACAGACGTGAAAGGCGGGCCGTCAGGTTCGCCCTTCACACTATATCATCAGGTATTGGGAGGTGCCGATGAACCGGATCAAGACACTTCAGGATCTTTTCAAAAGATACCGACGACCCGGTGATTTATATTTTGCCGTCTTCTTTTTGATGTTCAGTCTCGTTCTCATGTGGAGCCTACCGGGGCAGAACACATGGGTCAGCAACACCAAACTGTTCGCGCAGCCTGCATTCTGGCCCTATGCCGCTGTCTGCACCATGGTCTTTTTTGGCATATTGCATGTCATCTCGGCGCTGTGTTCGCCTGCATTGCCCGGACGCTGGGCAGAGATGTGGATTTGGGTAAAATCAGTTGAATATGCAGGCTGGTTCATGGCCTATGTTCTGACTGTGCCACAGCTGGGTTACTTGCCATCCACGGTGCTCTTTACCGTCATTTTGACCTTTCGGCTTGGCTATCGCACCGCAAAAATGCTGCTGGCGGCGGCCGCGTTTGGATGTGCCGTGGTTCTGATCTTCAAGACTTGTCTACAGGTGAAAGTACCCGGCGGCGCAATCTATGAGTTGTTGCCACCCGAGATGCGCTCTTTCATGCTGACTTACTTCTAGGATCACCCTCATGGAAACCGTATTCGCAGGCGCCGAACTTTTGATGCGGTGGGACGTGATACTTGCCCTGTTTATTGGGTCGATCGGGGGCGTCGTTATTGGGGCCATTCCCGGTGTGGGCGCGGCGGTCGCCATTGCCATCTTGCTGCCCGCGACGTTCTCACTTGATCCCATTGTCGGGCTGACAATGCTGTTGGGCATCTATGGATCGTCCATGTATGGCGGTGCGCTGCCCGCTATTTTGATCAACACCCCTGGCACGGCTGTCAACGCGCTGACGACCTATGACGGCTATCCCATGACACAAAAGGGGGAGGCGCAACGCGGTTTGGCCTTGGCGTATTCCGCCTCTTTTTGGGGTGGGGTTTTCGGTATTCTGTGTCTGATCCTGCTCTCTCCGTTGCTTGCTTTGATCGCACCCCATTTTGGCAGCCGCGAAATCTTTCTTGCCGCTCTTTTGGGTATCGTGCTGGTCGTCTTGGCGCACCGGGGGCAAGTGTTTGCCGCAGGTATGCTTGCAGCCTTTGGGTTGCTGTTGAACACCGTTGGCCTTGACGTGAAATACAACCAACGCATGACCTTTGAACAAACATGGCTCACGGGCGGGTTTGATCTGATCGTTGTGGTGCTGGGCCTGTTCGCGCTGAGCCAAGCGTTCATGCTGCTGACAGAAAAGGATTCTGCGCCCGAGCCGTCGCCTGTGTTGGGCAGCATCTTTGGCGCGATGAAAGAGATCTGGCTGTATAAGCGCATTGCCACCGCCGCAGGCAGCTTTGGCGTTTTGATGGGCATGATACCGGGTGTTGGTGAATTTACAGCGCAATTCCTATCCTACACCTACGCGCGCAAAACCTCAAAGAACCCCGAGCTGTTTGGCAAAGGATCACCCGAAGGGCTGGTCGCCTCAGAGGCCGCAAACAACGCAGTACCCGCCGCTGCGATGATCCCGCTTTTGGCTCTTGGCATTCCGGGTGAAGCGCTGACCGCGATGATGCTGTCGGTGTTCTACGTCCACAACATTATTCCCGGCCCGGCCTTGTTCGAAACGCGCCCGGAATTCTTGATTAGCCTTTACGCATCGCTGTTCGTCGTCAACATATTCATTCTTGGTTTCTTGTTAGCAAGCACTAACT
>CALHAP010000151.1 GCA_937931795.1 uncultured Paracoccaceae bacterium | reverse complement strand
CGTTTGCCCCGGTTGAAATCTCTGCTATAGGCCAGCTAGATTTTCGGCATGGCCTCTTGCAGTGCCCCGAAGTCCCGCCCATCTTGAGGGCTGATTGAAGCCAATCGGGCCAAGACCCGGAACGAATGTGAGGACCATGATATGAGCGATGTCGCAGACCGCGTACGCAAGATCGTTGTAGAGCACCTTGGTGTGGAAGAAGACAAGGTAGTCGACAATGCCTCGTTCATTGATGATCTGGGCGCAGACAGCCTCGACACAGTTGAGCTGGTGATGGCGTTTGAAGAAGAGTTCGGGATCGAAATTCCCGACGACGCTGCCGAGACGATCCAGACATTTGGCGACGCGACAAAGTTTATCTCTGCCGCCCAGTAAATCTGGCGCGACTGCATGATTTGGAGGCCGTGCCAGCGATGGTGCGGCCTTTAGTGTGTTTGGGCGGCTGGTTCTTGGGGGCGAGTTGCCTGCCTGCTGCCGGGTTTGAAGGCTAGCGCGAGCGTGTTCACATCCGCCAATGGCATCGGGTGTTTGAACTGTAGCCCCGCAAAAAACGGGTTCGACCACCGCACAATGGCCCAATGTTCGCTGACCGAAAACCGCAGGGTGATCTCGGCACCTGTGGTGAGGGTGATGCGCTTTGCCAGTCTGATTTTCGCCCCATGTCCGCTGATGTCGAGAACTTCAACGGTGATGGGACGCGTGCCCTTTGCGTCGCGCAAGATAGCGGGCATGCTGAGGTAGTGCCGCTTTTCCTGTCGCCGCCGATGCGCCAGCCGTGCCAGATGATGCCGCAGTAGCCACGCGCCGCCAAAGATCAAAACCCCCGCTGCCGCCACAAAGGATAGGGCTTGCGCGCGGGGCAGTCCTATTGTGGTCGGGCCGTTTCTTGTGAGCGCAGATGTACGTTGGCCGCTGCTGGGCGTCTCGCGAATGGTTTGCGTACAAGGATAGGGCGCGAGTGCGGCCCGGCTGCGAGTGACAGTGGTGCGGGTTGTGGGGCTGCGTGCCTGTGCAACCGCGTCGTCGATTTGGCCTGTAGCGTAGGTCTGTGAAATCCCATGTGCCTCGAAAAACAGCGCGTCGATTGTTTGGGCGTGCGTGGCGACTGGGTGGTCTTGGAGCGCGAACAGGATGCTGTCGGCCTGTGCTGTGCGGCTGATTTGGCGGATTTGGCCCATATCGGCGGGGATTTGCCTGTGACCGGGCACGGTGATGCGTTCCATCGCGGCTGTCAGATCATCGAGCTGCAAAATCGCGTCGCAGGCGGAAAACGCCTGCACTGTGCCGGGTAAAGCCGCCCGTATCGCCCATTTAGCGGCCTTTGTGATCATGTGTTTGCCCAGTCACCATAGATGCACTCGTGGGTGTTCCGTAGCAGGGCTTGTGTTTCGATGGGGTTAAACCCACTTGATGATGTCATCGCTGGCCTTGCCCCCGGTGCAGGTTGCGCGGTACTACACCTACAAAGACTACCGAATTTTGGGGGCTAGGATGCGTCGAGTTGTTGTAACAGGGTTGGGATTGGTCACGCCGCTGGCGGATGGTGTCGAGGCCAGTTGGCAGCGCATATTAGATTGCCAGTCGGGCGCAGGTCCGATCACCGGGTTTGACACCGAAGGTTTGAAAACCACGTATGCCTGCGAAGTCCCATTGGGCGATGGGACGGATGGTACGTTTGACGCCAGCAAATACGTGGCCCCCAAAGAGCAGCGCAAGGTTGATACGTTCATTTTGTTCGGTATGGCCGCGGCTCAGCAGGCCGTCGAAGACGCAGGTTGGACGCCCACCGAGACCGAGGATTTGGAGCGCACCGGCGTTCTGATCGGGTCGGGCATTGGTGGCCTCAATTCTATCGCCAACACCGCCGTGATGATGGAAGAAAAAGGCCCGTCCCGCGTGTCGCCATTCTTTGTGCCCGGCGCGTTGATCAACCTGATTTCGGGGCAGGTCAGCATCAAATACGGGTTCAAGGGGCCGAACCATTCTGTTGTGACCGCCTGTTCAACGGGCGCGCATGCGATTGGCGATGCTAGCCGGTTGATCATGCATGGTGACGCGGATGTTATGGTGGCCGGCGGTGCTGAGGCCGCAATTTGTAAGATCGGGATTGCCGGGTTCAACGCCTGTAAAGCCCTGAGCACGAAACGCGCCGATGATCCGAAAGCTGCGAGCCGTCCCTATGACAATGACCGTGATGGGTTTGTCATGGGCGAGGGTGCGGGCATCGTGGTGCTGGAAGAATACGAGCACGCCAAGGCCCGTGGTGCCAAGATCTATGCCGAAGTGAAGGGATATGGCCTGTCGGGTGACGCTTATCACATCACCGCCCCGTCTGAGACGGGCGAAGGCGGCGAGCGGTCCATGCGCGCGGCCATTCGCAATGCAGGGCTGGAAACCAGCGATATCGACTATATCAATGCCCATGGCACATCGACCATGGCGGATACCATCGAGCTGGGTGCTGTCGAGCGGATGCTGGGCGATCATGCGGCGAATGTGACGATGTCATCGACGAAATCGGCCACGGGGCATTTGCTCGGCGCTGCGGGTGCGATTGAGGCGATTTTCTCGATCCTCGCTATTCGCGATCAGGTCGCCCCGCCGACGATCAACCTTGATAACCCTGCGGTGGACACCCCGATTGATCTGGCCCCGAACGCAAAACGCGCGCGCAAGATTGACTATGCCTTGTCCAATTCGTTTGGCTTTGGCGGCACAAATGCCAGCGTTATTTTCGGGAAAGTGGACTGATGTGGAAGCATATCGCGGCCAATGCGCTGACGTTGTTTGTTATCCTCTTGTTTGTAGGGGCTGGGGCGATTGGCTGGGCCACCAGCCAGTATAGTGACGAAGGCCCGCTGGAGAGTGCGATTTGTCTGCGTGTGCCGTCGGGGTCGAATATGACCCGTGTGTCGGACGACCTGACCGAGCAGAATGCGATTAGCAGCCGTGCGTTGTTTCGCATGGGTGTGGATTATGCCGAGAAGGCTGGTGATCTGAAAGCAGGCAGCTATTTGGTGCCAGCGGGTGCCTCGATGGAGCAGATCGTTGATATTGTGACCCGTGGTGGTGCCAGCACTTGTGGCACCCAAGTGATCTATTCGGTTGGTATTGGCCGGACATTGGCGCGTGTTGAAACCCTCGACCCTGCGACGAACCAGTTTGAGGAAGTGATCCGGTTCAATGTATTTGAGGACGCGGCCCCAGCGGAATACGAGAGCGTGCGTGCTGAAAGCGATACCCGTTATTCGGTGCAAGTCATTGAAGGCACGACCGTTTGGCAGGTGGTGACAGCGTTGAATGATCTGGATGTATTGGGCGCTGATCTGGACGGCATGCCGCAAGAGGGCATGTTGGCCCCCGATCAATACGAGTTTACCCCCGGTGACGATGTGGCGGGCCTCGTGGATGCGATGGTCGACCGACAGGTTGAGCGCTTGAGTGCTGCGTGGGCCGCCCGCGTTGATGGGTTGCCGATTGGATCTGCCAGTGAGGCCCTTGTTCTGGCCTCGATCATTGAGAAAGAAAC
>CALHAP010000150.1 GCA_937931795.1 uncultured Paracoccaceae bacterium | reverse complement strand
CCTGCGAATTTTGCCGAGGCGTTCTTGGACGCAGGCCTGGCCGTGGTCCATTCGTTCGGGCGGCATAGACCCGACACCAAGGTGCATACGCTGGGGATTGACAACATCGCCGCTGGACGCATGGCTGCCGCCACCCTGATCGCGCGCGGGTACAAACATCTGGGCTTTCTGGGCGGGCCAAAGCAGGCGACCTCAACCCAAGACCGTAAGCGTGGATTCCTTGATGAAGTCGCGGGGCACGAAGGTGTCACGGTCAGCACGACCTTTGCCAATGATTATTCGTTTGACGCAGGACGGGCGGCGATGGGCCGTCTGTTGTCCGGGCACACCGCCGAGGCGTATTTTTGTGGTGACGATGTTTTGTCGCTCGGCGCGCTGTCCGCGATCCAAACCGAAGGTCTGCGGGTGCCCGACGACATCGGCATATTGGGCCTGAACAACATGGAAATGTCCGGCTGGGCCAATGTCAATCTGACGACGCTGAACAACCCCATTGGCGATATTATCGCGGCCTCGATTGATTTGGTCGCGGGCATGGTGACGACCACCGGACCCGCGCCGCAATCGCGGTCTTTTGATTGCGCAGTGGTCGAACGCGGCACCCTGCGCCCCATTCTTACACCTTCAACCGACAGGACCGATCATGGCCCAACCTGAGACCATCACCCTGACCACTGCGCAGGCCATCATCCGCTATCTGGATGCACAACACATCGAGATCGACGGGGCCGAGATGCGTGTCTGCGGCGGCGGTTTTGGCATTTTTGGCCATGGCAATGTCACCTGTTTGGGCGAGGCGCTCTATGAGCACCGCGAGACCTTGCCGCTCTATCGCGGGCAGAACGAACAGGGGATGGGCTTTGCCGCCGCTGCCTATTCCAAGGCGTGGTTGCGGCGTCGGTTTATGCTCTGCACCGCCTCTGCCGGACCGGGCACTGCGAACCTGTTGACCGCTGCCGCATTGGCCCATGCGAACCGTTTGCCGATGCTGATGCTCTGCGGTGACGCGTTTCTGACCCGGCTGCCTGACCCGGTGTTGCAGCAGTTGGAGCATTTTGGAAATCCGACGCTCGGGGTCAACGACGCCTTCAAAGCCGTCAGTCGCTATTGGGACCGGATCACGCACCCTGCACAGATCTTAAACACGCTGCCCGCCGCCTTGAACACGATGCTGGACCCGGCTGATTGTGGGCCTGCGTTCATCGGGCTGCCGCAGGATGTGCAGGGCTGGACCTACGATTATCCCGTCAGCTTTTTTGACAAACGTGTCCACCGGATCAGACGCCAAGCCCCTGATATGGAAGAGGTTGTGGATGCGATCACGCTGCTGAAAAACGCCAAACGCCCGATGATCATCGCGGGCGGCGGTGTGCAGTATTCTGGTGCTGTGGCCGAGCTGACAACCTTTGCCGAAGCGTCAAATATCCCTGTGGTCGAGACCATCGCGGGCCGCGCAAACATGGCGCATGACCATCCGCTGAATTGCGGGCCGATCGGCGTGACGGGCTCTGACAGTGCCAATGCGATTGCGGAAAAGGCGGATGTGATTCTTGCCATTGGCACGCGGTTGCAGGATTTCACCACTGGATCATGGACTGCCTTTGCCCATGATGCGCAGATCATCGGGATCAACGTCGGGCGGCATGACGCGGCCAAACATATGTCGATGACCGTGGTGGGCGATGCCGCGATTGCGCTGGCGTCCTTAGATACGGATTACCAATCGCCAGAGGAGTGGACAGCCTTTGCAACCGCTGAGCGCGCGAAATGGATCGACTACGTGGCTGAGAACACGCGCCTCGGCAACGGCCCTGCGTCTTATGCGCAAGCGATTGGCGAGGTGAACCGCCTGTGCGACCCGCGCGACCGTGTGGTGGCAGCGGCAGGCGGCTTGCCCGCCGAAGTCACCGCAAACTGGAAAACGCTGGACATCGGCACCGTTGACGTCGAGTTCGGATTTTCCTGTATGGGCTACGAGATCGCTGGCGGATGGGGCGCGCGGATTGCGCAAGCCGAGCGTGAACCCGACCGCGACACCATCGTGTTCACCGGCGACGGCAGCTACCTGTTGATGAACTCTGACATCTACTCATCGGTGTTGACCGATAAAAAGATGATCGTGCTGGTGCTCGACAACGGCGGTTTTGCGGTGATCAACAAGCTGCAAAACAACACGGGCAACGAGAGCTTTAACAACCTGATCGCAGACACGCCGACCGCGACACAACAGGTCCGTGTCGATTTCGAAGCGCACGCCCGCGCGATGGGTGCCAATGCCGAAACGGTCGAAACACCCGCAGGGCTCGCCGACGCATTCGCCCGCGCGCAGGCCAGTGACCGCACCTATGTGATCTGCATGAAGGTCGACCCCTACGAGGGCTGGACGGCGCAAGGCCACGCATGGTGGGAAGTGGGCACACCCCATATCACAACCAGCGACAAAGTGCGCGACGCCCACGTCGATTGGGAAAGCACCCGCCACCGTCAGCGCAAAGGGGTCTAGGATGAAACGCTATACGGCGCAAAGTGCTGATCCTGCGGAAATCGTTGACGAACTGCTCAACGGTAAGGGGGCAGTGCTGATCAGTGGCTTGTTCTCTGACGCGCAAATCGCCGAGGCGCGCGCGATCATTATGGCCGAGAGTGCCGAGGCTGATAAGGTCACGCATTTTCAGGGCAAGGCGGCGGATGAAGGCAAATTGGCGTTGCAGCGTCGCGTGTGGAACCTACTGGCCAAGGGCGACGTGTTTTCCGACATGGCCGCACAACCTGTTCTCATGGCGATCTTGCGCAATTTTCTGGGAACCGAGTTCATCATGGGCTCGATTGCTGCCAACCGCATCCTACCGGGCGGGCCGGGCCAAGAACCGCATGTGGATTATCCCTACTGGGACTTTTACAACGCGGACAGCCATCCCATTGGCCTGAACGGTAGTTTTCCAATGAATGCGCAGGTCTCGATATTGCTTGATCCATTTACCGAAGAAAGCGGCGCTACGGCTTATGTGCCGGGTTCGCAACGTGCATTGCGTTATCCGGTCGAGGCGGATGGGTTTTACGACAAATGCGAGCGTATGTTAGGCCAGCCGGGCGATGTGGCGCTGTTTTACGGCGTTGCGTGGCACTGTGCGATGCCCAACAAAGCGGACCATGATCGCAGTGCTGTTTTGATCAATTACCTGCCAAAGTGGGTCAAACCGCTGGAAGATATGCCCGGTGCGCTGCCTGCGTCCTTTGTCGAGGCGGCCAGCCCTGAAATCAAACAACTGCTGGGGCTGAACTACCCCTATCCAGAAGTGCTTGATCAGGCGAAATCTGGCAATGCCGAGGGACGGACATGAGCGCGCTGTTGGACGGTATCGCCAAAAACAATTTTGTCGTTGTGGGGCGCGTTGGCATGGACCTCTACCCTGATCCTCCGGGTGTGGGGGTCGAAGATGCGCAGGTGATCCACGCCGATATGGGTGGATCATCGGCCAATATCGCGGCGGGCATTGTCAAATTGGGCGGGCAGGCCGCCTTGGTCACGCGTGTGTCGGATGACGCTGTGGGGCGGTTTTGCATGAACAAACTGGCGCATTACGGCGTCGATACGACCTATGTGACACCCGTGGGCGGCGAATTTCGCAACTCTCTGGCGCTCTATGAAAGCCGGATCGAGGGCCACCAATCGGTGATCTACCGCAACGGCGCCGCAGATTTTGAAATGAACGCAGATGATGTCGCGGCGGTGGATTACAGCCGGTTCGGGGCCTTGATCACGGCGGGCACGGTCTTTGCCGCGGAACCATCGCGCAGTGCTACTTTCGACGCCTTTGCACATGCCAAAAAAGCTGGTTTGCCGATCATTTTTGACGTCGACTACCGCCCCTATTCGTGGCCCACACCGCAGGTGGCCGAAGAGGTGCTGAGCCGGGCTGCCGCCGAATGCGATATGATCGTGGGCAATGACGAAGAGTTCGGCTTTATGGCGGGTGACATCACCAAAGGATTGGACAAAGCCCGCGAGCTGGCCCGCACGACGGCCACGATTGTGGTCTATAAAATGGGGCCAGAGGGGGCGATTACCTTTGCGGGCGACCAAGAGATCGCCACAGGCATCTATCCCGTCGATGCGTTGAAACCCACAGGCGCTGGCGATAGTTTTATGGCGGGCATGATGACTGGCTTGGCGCATGGGCTAACGCTGCAAGGCGCCATTTTGCGCGGCTCTGCCTGTGCCTCTGTCACCGTCTCAAAACCCGGCTGCGCGCCCGCGATGGCCACGACACACGTGTTAGAGAAATTTCTGTCCGAACACCCCGGACCTACCAAGCCCGGAAAGGCCTGATCCATGCATATCCCGCCGTTTGACAACCAAAACAAACCGATCGTGGACATTGATGACCCGACGGTGCCACTCAATTATTTCAATATCGTTAAGCTGAAAAAGGGCGAAGCGTTTGAATATGCTGTGCCGGGCTATGAGACCTGCATCGTGCCCGCGACAGGCTCGGTAAACGTCGATATCGAAGGGTTTAAGGCCCTCAATCTAGGCCACCGCGTCGAGGATGTCTGGGACGGCGAGCCCGAGGGCGTCTACGTGCCCGTCGCGGCCAAGGCGGTGATGGAATGCGTCTCAGACGAGGCCGAAGTGTTCATCTGCGGTGCCCGCTATGACAAGGTGCTCGACGCGTTTGACGTGCGCGCCGATGCGCTCGATAAGGTCCAATACGGATCGGATGAGACGAAAACACACCGTAAAATCAAACACATCCTCGGAACAAAGTACCATGACAAGGTAGGTAGGTTGCTGGTGTCCGAGCTGTTCACCGTGGGCGAAGGCGGCTGGTCTGGCTTCCCAAGCCACAAGCATGACACGGACCGTTTGCCCATTGAGACGCGGCATGACGAGACCTATAATTTCCGGTTCAAACCGAACCACGGGTCTGGCGTGCAGATGTTGCAGCGCGAAGACGGCAAGGCAGGCGACGCCTATCATCTGGTCGATAGATCGACGATTTGTCTGGATAGCGGCTATCATCCTTGTGCGGTTTTGCCGGGCTATCAGATGTATTATTTCACCATTCTGGGCGGCTTGTCGCAGCGGTCATTGGTACAATACTTCCAGCCGTCCCATGCCTATCAGGTCGAGACGATCCCCGGCATCAAAGACATGATTGCCAAGTTCAAATGACCCTTGTGACATTGAAAGACGTGCTGCAACCCGCCTTATCGGGCGGCTATGCGGTGGGCGGTTTGGTCTGTCTGGGCTGGGAAGATATGCGCGCTTATGTGGCCGCCGCCGAGGCCGAGAAGTGCCCGGTGATTTTGCAAGCAGGACCGGGATGTCGCGCGCATACGCCGCTGCCGGTCTTGGGCAAGATGTTCCGGCATTTGGCTGAAGGTGCCAGCGTGCCTGTGGTGGCCCATCTGGATCATGGCTACACATATGATGAATGTTCCGAGGCGTTGGATGCGGGGTTCACCTCACTGATGTTTGACGGGTCGCGGCAACCTTTGGCCGAGAATATCGCGCAGACACGCGCCATTGTAGAGATGGCGCATGGGGCCGGGATATCTTGCGAGGGTGAGATCGGGTTCGTGGGCTATGACGACGGCGAAGCATCACTGGGGACCGACCCGGCAGAGGCCGCCCGCTTTGCGGCTGAGACAGGCGTCGACGCGATGGCGATTTCTGTGGGCAATGTGCATCTGCAACAGGACCAATCGGGGGGCCTTGATGAAGACCGGATCGCGGCAATCCAAGCGGTGACGGATGTGCCGCTGGTGATCCACGGCGGGTCGGGCGTGCCTGCGGATCAACGCCGGACATTGGCGCAGACCAGTAATGTGTGTAAATTCAACATCGGAACCGAGCTGCGGATGGCCTTTGGTCAGGCGATGCGTGAGGCTGTGAACAGCGATCCAGAGCGTTTTGACCGGGTGAGTATTTTGAAAGAAACCCATGATCCGGTGGTGGCTGCGGCCCGCCGTGTTTTGAGCAATATGAAGGGCTAGGGCCATGTTAAACATCGGAATTTTGGGCGCGGGCCGCATCGGTCAGGTCCACGGCGCCACATTGCGCGGCATGACAACCGCGCGTGCGGCGGCCGTGTCAGACGCGATGCCCGCCGCTGCCGAAGCCTTGGCCGCGCAAACCGGCGCGCAGGTGATGGATACCGACGCGATCATCGCAAATCCGTCGATTGACGCGGTGATCATCGGCACGCCCACGACCACGCATTATGACCTGATCCATTCCGCTGCCAAAGCGGGTAAGGCGATCTTTTGCGAAAAGCCCGTCGATTTATCGGTTGACCGTATTCACGACTGCTTAAAGGTGGTCGAGGAGGCAGGCGTGCCGTTTATGGTGGCGTTCAATCGGCGCTTTGACCCCAGCTTTGCGCATTTGCAAAAGCAGATCGCTGATCAGGTGATTGGCAATGTTGAGATCGTGACGATCCTATCGCGTGACCCCGCGCCGCCACCGATTGGCTACGTGAAAACCTCGGGCGGAATTTTCCGCGATATGATGATCCATGATCTTGATATGGCCCGGTTCTTGCTGGGTGAAGAACCAGTGGAGCTGACCGCCGCTGCGTCTTGTCTGGTCGACCCTGAGATCGGCGAGGCCGGTGATTTTGACACCGCCGTTGTCACGTTGAAGACAGGCAGTGGCAAACTGTGTCAGATCAGCAATTCCCGTCGTGCGACCTATGGCTATGATCAGCGGATCGAAGTCCACGGCAGCAAGGGGATGTTGCGCGCGGACAATATGCTTGAAAATACAGTTGAACTGGTGACCGGATCAGGGTTCGAGCGCGCCGCGACGCAGCCGTTTTTCCTAGAGCGTTACGCTGCCGCCTACCGCGCCGAAATGGCGCATTTCGTCGATGTGATTTCTGCGGGGGCTGTGATGACGCCCACGGGCCAAGACGGTTTGCGCGCACAGATGTTGGCCGATGCCGCTGACGCAAGCGCACGCGACGGGCAGCCAAAGGCAATCTCGTTTTAAACGGGAGAATAGGCTGCTGGGCGGCCAGCCGATAAGGTTACGCCCGCTTGAATGCCAGAAGATCCCGCTGCACGCTGGTGATAAAGGCTGTTTGCAGGCTGTCTGAGGTGGCGGCGTCTTCCACGGCGGCCAGTCGCGCGAGCGATCCTGTAAGGTGCGCGCTGAGAAACAGCATGATGTGCAAGCGATCGTGGTCTGGGCTGGCGACAAACAGTTTAAGGCGGTCGAACATCATGGCACCGTTTAAGCGGCTGTCTTCTTGATCAAGGGCTTGGAGTGTTTTGTCGCCTTGGGTCGAGCCGAGAATACTACGCACCACCGGTTCTTCTTTCAAAAACTGGCAGTATCCGCGCACAATTGGGTCAAGGCGGTTTGCGGCGTCTTCCAGGCTTTTAATTCCCTCAAACTGCGCCTCTAACCTAGCGCGGGATTGCGCCATCGTGGTCGTGACAAGCGTGTGTATCACGACGCTTTTGTTGGGAAAAAACTGGTAGACTGTGCCGATTGGCACTTTGGCTTGTTTAGCAAGCGCGCTCATTTTCAGCCCATCGCTTCCCATCTCTAGGATGATGTCTTTGGCGACATTGAGGATGGTGTCGACCCGTGCCCGGCTGCGGGCCTGCACTGGTTCTTTGCGAACGGTGGCGGCGGTATGGGGCATGCGTTGGGATCCTCGGGGCGTGCAGAATTGTGTTGCTTTCTGTAATATGAGCATCTATCACATTATGCAAACATGACAGATACTCATATTGGGAGATGCAGATGACTGGCACCTTAAACAAAGCATGTATCATTGGCGCAGGCCCCGGCGGTCTGGCGTTGGCGCGGGCCTTCAAGAAGTTGGGCATCGAATTTGACGTGTTTGAGCGCCACAGCGAGGTCGGCGGCGTCTGGGATTTGGAAAACCCCGGCACACCAATGTACGCGTCGGCGCATTTCATCTCGTCCAAAACGCATTCGTATTTCTCCGATTTTCCAATGCCCGATCACTACCCGGACTATCCGTCGAACCGGCAAATCTTTGATTACATGAAGAGCTTTGCGCGGGCTTATGATCTCTACCCGCACATCACATTCAACACCGAAGTTACGAATACCGAGTTTCGCGATGACCTCTGGGCTGTGACGCTGGCCGGGGGCGAGGTCCGCAGTTATCGTTGGATGATCTGCGTGTCGGGCACCACATGGCACCCGAAACTGCCGGGTTGGGCGCAGGATGCACAGGGTTTTGACGGCGAGGTCCGCCATGCCAACAGTTTCCGCCATATGGATGAGTTCCGGGGCAAGAAAGTGCTGGTCGTGGGGGCGGGAAATTCAGGCTGCGATATTGCGTGTGATGCCGCTATTGCGGGCGATGCGGCCTTTATCAGCGTGCGGCGTGGGTATCACTTTGTCCCAAAACACATCATGGGTAAACCTGCGGATGTGTTTGGAGATGAAGGCCCGAATATGCCGATGTGGTTGGCGCAACGGGTCTTTGGTGGCCTGCTGCGGTTTTTGAATGGCGACATCCGCCGCTTTGGTCTGCCCAAGCCCGATCACCGGATTTTTGAGAGCCACCCGATCGTGAATTCTCAACTGCTGCATTATCTGGGCCATGGTGATCTGCTGGCCAAGGGCGATGTCGCGCGTCTGGATGGCAAGGACGTGGTGTTCAAAGATGGCAGTCGCGAAGAGATCGACATTGTCCTCTGTGCGACAGGATATGAATGGAAGGTTCCATACGTCGATCCTGCCATGTTCAGTTGGAAAGGGGATCGCCCAGACAACTATCTACACATGTTCTCGCGCGCCAACCCACAGCTTTTCGCGCTGGGGTTTACCGAGACAAACGGCGGCATCTACAAGCTATTTGACGTCATGTCCGATCTGATTGGCCGCACCATTCGCGCGCAGCGCGATGATGCCGCAGCTTGGTCCAAGCTCAGCGCTCGTATCCAAGATCACACGCCCGATCTGACCGGCGGTGTGACCTACGTCGAAAGCGACCGCCACGCGACTTATGCCAATATTGATGCGCTAAAGCGCGAATATAAGCAATTGCGCAAACATATGGGCTGGGAAGATCCCAAGCCCGGATATTTTGGCGAAGGGGCCAAGCCTGTGGCTGCGTCCGTAACGCGAGAGGCTGCGTGATGAAAACAGTTCTGATCACCGGGGCCGCGGGCGGGGTGGGCCAAGCATTGGCACGGCGGTTTGCCGCGGAAGGATATGCGCTTATTTTGGTCGACCGGGACGCTGACCAACTGCACGCCGCCGCCCGCGCGCTTGGCAGTGATCCAGAGGTGATGATCGCTGATTTGACCGACCCGGATGATTTGGCCGATCTGTGCGCGCGGATTGAGGACCCAGATCGCCCCGTCGATGTGCTGATCAATAACGCGGGCATCATTGCGCCGGGGGCTGTTGGTACGCTCAGCGGTGATCTGATGCGCGCGCATGTTCAGATTAACATGACGGCGCCCATGGTGCTCGCCGCCGCCGCCACTCGCGCGATGAAAAAACGCCGCGCAGGCTACATCTTTTCAGTCATGTCGATGGCCGCCCTAGGGCCGATGCGCAACAGCGCCAGCTATGCGGCCTCCAAGTTCGGATTGCGCGGTTTCATGGCATCACTGGCGCTTGAATTGCAGCCACACGGGGTAGGCGTCGGCGGTGTGTTCCCCAGTGCGGTCGACACCCCCATGCTCGCCGCCGAAATGGCCAGCCCGGATGGGTCTGCGCTCAATTTTGTGGGCAACGCAAAGCCGATTTCACCCGATGATCTGGCGGGGGTCGTCTATAAAGCGATGCAATCAGGCAAGCTGGAAACCTGGCTGCCCAAGAGCGATGGGGTGATTGCAGGCACGTTGATGTTGTTCCCATCCCTTCTGCGCCCCGTCCTGTCCCGTCTGGAAAAGCAAGGCGAGAAGAAGAAAGCGGCGTACTTGCAACGGTTGAGATCAGAAAGGGCTTAGGGCGAGAAATAGCACCACGGTCATCCAAAAATCGGCCACATGGGTTTCTGCTTCAGCTCCCGGTGGTGACCATTGCAGTCGCAGCTGGCCTTATTTTACCCCCAAACGCTCAACAATAGCCGCGCGCACTATGGACCGTGAACAAATCTGCTCTGTTCAGGGGCGCGGGGTACAGATAGGTTGGCGCTGCCCCCCCGAATCGAACTAACACTTTTTTACGTGATAAAATGACTTATCGCGTGCGCCATGGGGGTGGCTATGACCGGTACTATTTTTCTTGAAAACACTGAAATCAGCGTAGGCGAAACCGAAGCCGAGGCTTTGGTGACGATTTTGCGGACAGGCGATGCCAGCGGGCCGGTGACGGTCCAGTTTGGCGTCACGTCGGACGATGCGACATCAGGCTTGGACTACCGCGATGTCAGCGGCACGATTACGATCCCTGCGGGCCAAGACCGGGTGAATGTCCGCGTGCCTATTTTGGACGATGAGCTGGGGGAAGCTACGGAAAGCTTCGTTGTCTCGTTGATCAATGTCGACAGTGGGTTCCTGCAAGCGCCGCGCACCGTTCGTGTGGATATCCTCGACGACGAGAACCCCGATGTGGACCCGCCGTCTCCGCCGTTGCAATCTGAGTTTAACGTGACCGAAGTGCCGGTTGCCACAGGGTTATTCCTGCCGATTGACGCAGAGTTTTCGCCGGTGAACCCAAACCATGTTTATGTGGCTGGCAAATCGGGCGTGATCTCGGTCGTGGATATCACCACGGGCGCCCAAGTGTCCGAGTTTATCGACATCTCGGCCAAGGTGAATGATATCCAAGATCGCGGATTGCTCGACATCGCTTTGCATCCAGATTTTGAAAACAATCCTTACATTTATGCCTTTTACGTGGTCGATCCCCCCAGCGGTCCAGAAGAAATTGGCAGCCTTGCCGAGCCTGATGGCGGTGGCAACCGGTTCGCGCATGTAGTTCGGTTTGAAGCGGATGCGGCAAACGGCTTTCTGACCGCTGTGCCGGGTAGCGAAGAAGTTCTCGTCGGCGGCGCTGGACAGGTTTTGACCGATATCAGCGGCGATGGCATGGAAGACAGCACGTCTAATCTGACGCTTGCGCCATCGGATGTGAACCCCGACGGCACCTACGTGCAGGACTATATCAAGGTCGACGCGCGGTCTCACGCCGGCGGCTCTTTGGCGTTTGGTCCCGACGGTGCTTTGTATATTTCCACCGGGGACGCTGCGTCTTTTAACACCGTTGATGAACGCGCGGTGACCGTCCAATCCATCAACACGCTGACGGGCAAAATCCTGCGGGTTGATCCTGAAACGGGGCTTGGCCTGCCCGACAACCCCTTTGTCGAAGACGGCGATGATCTGTCGCTCAATCAGTCAAAAGTCTGGCAGCTCGGTCTGCGCAACCCGTTCTCGATCGGGTTTGATGACGCGGGCCAATTGGTGATCGCGGACACAGGCTGGAACTCTTGGGAAGAGATCAACATCGGTGCCGCGGGCGCAAACTTTGGCTGGCCGTATTTTGAAGGCGGCGACAATGGCGTGCTGACCCAAACGGACGGCTATGATGATCTGACGTTGCCAGAAGTTGTCGCATTCTATCAAAGCTACGAGGCTGGCACCGTCGATATCACGGCCCCCTTCCGCGCGTTTTCTCATCGATCAGAAGACCCTGGTTTCCAAGTGCAAACCATCGTCGGTGGCTCGGTCGATTACTCAGGCGGGCGCTATCCGGAAGAGCTGAATGGCGATTATTTCTTTGCTGATTTCTCGGAAGGCGAAGTCTTTACCGTTGATCTCGATGACCGCCGGGATGTGACGTTCCTCTATAACACAGATGGCCCCACGCCTGTCCACTTCCTGCAAGGCCCCGATGGCTATGTGTATTACGTCGATATCGTGGGCGGGGAGATTGGGCGGCTTGAGATCACCGATGGCACCGTGGTTGACCCAGACCCAGACCCAGACCCCGATCCCGAGCCGGATCCTGATCCCGAACCAGAGGTGATTACGGCCACCAACGATACGGCTGCGACCGGCCAAGGGACAGCCATCGAAATTGATGTGCTCAGCAACGACACCCCGCCGACGGATGGCACGATATCTATTGCCAACGTGGGCACGCCTTCAAACGGGACGGCCGAGGTTTTGGTCGATGGGATGATCCGCTATACGCCAGATGCTGCGTTTTCGGGTCAAGACACCTTTACCTACGACGTGACCAGCGGAACCGGGGATGTGGCGACTGCCAGTGTCGTGGTCACCGTGGGTGATCCGCCCGAAGCTGGCCCCATCTTGTACCGCGTGAATGCGGGCGGTGATGTCGTGGCAGCCGTGGATGGTGGTCCTGATTGGGCGGCTGATACCGCAGATAGTCCCAGCACCTACCTCTCAAACCCCTTTATCAACGAAGCTTCTGGCAGCGCTGCGGCACCGGGTGGCGCGGTTGATGCGCCTGGCTCCATTTTCCTCTCTGAGCGTTTCGGCGAGAGTGCCGTAGGCACATCCAGCATGAGTTGGGCCTTTGATGTGACGGCGGGGGCGGCTTATGAAGTCCGCCTTTATCTCGGCAACGGCTATAGCGGCACCAGTGTCGCAGGACAGCGCGTCTTTGACGTCTCGCTAGAAGGCGCCGTGCCCGCAAACCTTGAGGACGTCGATCTGTCAGGACAGTTCGGCCATCTCGTCGGCGGTGTATTGTCGAGCATTGTGCAGGTGGATGATGGCACACTCAACATCGACTTCCTGTCGCAAATCGAAAACCCTCTGATCAATGGCATCGAAATTCTGGCGCTCGACACACCGCCCCCTGCCAATAGCGATCCTGTGGCCGTGGCTGATGCCTACAGCGTGGCCGAAGATGGTACTCTGACTGTCGCTGCAAGCGCGGGCGTTTTGGCCAATGACAGCGACGCCGACGATGACGCTCTGACTGCGGCTGTTGTCACGGGTCCGGCGAACGGGATGCTGGCGCTCAATGCCGATGGCTCGTTCAACTACACGCCGGACGCGGGTTTCTTCGGTGCCGACAGCTTTGACTACAACGTCAGCGATGGGTTGGGCGGCACGGACACCGCGACTGTGGCAATCACGGTTGAGGAAGACATGACGCCACCGCCGAATGTCGATCCTGTGGCCGTGGCCGATGCCTATTCAGTGGCCGAGGACGGCACTCTGACTATCGCGGCAAGCGCGGGCGTTCTGGCCAATGACAGCGACGCCGACGACGACGCGCTGACGGCTGCTGTGGTCACGGGTCCTGCGAACGGGATGCTGGCGCTGAACGCAGACGGTTCGTTCAACTACACGCCGGATGCTGGGTTCTTCGGGGCCGACAGCTTTGACTACACCGTCAGCGATGGACTTGGCGGCACAGACACCGCGACTGTGGCAATCACGGTCGAGGAAGACATGACGCCGCCGCCGAATGTCGATCCTGTTGCTGTGGCTGATGCCTATTCGGTGGCCGAAGATGGCACTCTGGCTGTTGCCGCAAACGCGGGCGTTTTGGCCAATGACAGCGACGCAAACGACGACGCGCTGACGGCTGCTGTGGTCACGGGTCCTGCGAACGGGGTGCTGGCGCTGAACGCCGATGGTTCGTTCAACTACACGCCGGACGCGGGTTTCTTCGGGGCCGACACCTTTGACTACACCGTCAGCGATGGGCTGGGCGGCGCGGACACCGCCACCGTGGCGATCACGGTCGAGGAAGACATGACGCCTCCGCCGGTTGACGGCGGCACCGTGATCTACCGTTTGAACGCTGGTGGCGCGACTGTTGTGGCTGAAGATGGCGGTCCTGATTGGGCAGCGGATACGAACGAAGCACCCTATGCGACGCTCGCAAATCCTTACATCAGCGAGGCATCGGGCAGTGAAGCTACCCCGCTGGATGGCGTAGATGCGCCCGCGTCGATCTTCTTGTCCGAACGGTTCGGCGAGAGCGCTGTCGGCACGTCGAGCATGAGCTGGTCGTTTGATGTCCTGTCTAGCGGACCCTACGAAGTGCGGCTCTACATGGGCAACGGCTACAGCGGCACCAGTGCTGCGGGCCAGCGGGTGTTTGATGTGGCCTTGGAAGGGGCGGTGCCATCGACGTTCGAGGACATTGATCTCTCGGATCAGTTCGGCCACCTCGCAGGCGGCGTCTTGTCGGGCGTGGTGCAGGTGGATGACGGCATTCTTAACATCGACTTCCTGTCGCAAGTTGAGAACCCATTGATCAACGGCATCGAGATCGTCGCACTCGACGCGCCTATGCTGATAGATGATGTGTTCACTGTTGGCTAAAGCCGTCAGGGCTATCTGTCAGATAGAGTTGCAATGATCGAAAAGGCGGCCTTACATGCAGATGTAGGGCCGCCTTTTTTGAGGCTGGCTGTCAGATGCAAATTCTACTCATTGATGGGTTTCGTGACCTTTCCACCAAGCAGACACGTTCAGGGGGTGGTTCCTCTTTCCCAATCAATCCCACCGATATCGACCAACAACGCCAAGACGTTATCCGCGCCGATCCCGTGTTTAAGGCTAGCAAAGACAAAGGGTTTCTCGCCCCGCATACGGGTCGCATCCCGCTTCATCACATCGAGCGAGGCGCCGACATGGGGTGCGAGGTCGGTCTTGTTGATGACCAGCACGTCTGATTTGGTGATTGCAGGGCCGCCTTTGCGGGGGATTTCTTCGCCAGCGGCCACGTCGATCACATAGACCGTCACATCGGCCAACTCTGGGCTAAAGGTGGCCGACAGGTTGTCGCCGCCGCTCTCGATCAGCACCACGTCAAGGTCGGGATGACGGGCGCGCATTTCGGCCACGGCGGCCAAATTGATCGACGCATCTTCGCGGATCGCCGTATGGGGGCAGCCGCCTGTTTCGACGCCGATGATCCGATCTTGCGGCAGGATTTGCATCCGCATCAGGGCTTCGGCGTCCTCTTGGGTATAGATGTCGTTGGTGATCACCCCGAGCGAGACCTGCGGGTGCAGCAATTGCGCCAGCTTCGCCGTCAATGTGGTTTTACCCGCCCCAACAGGCCCGCCAATGCCAATGCGTAAAGGTCCGTGGTGTGATGCCATTGCGTGAAATCCTCAGGTTCGAAAGATGCGGGAATATTGGGTTTCGTGCCGCATGGCGGCGATATCCGAGGCCCAAGTGGCGCTGTGGACATCGTCGATCTGCGCGCCCACCAGCTGCTCGGCCATATCGCGGCACAGGGGCATGAGGGCTGCTTGTATCTTTTGACCGTCCAGTTGGCCCAAGGGCACCAGCCGCAAACCCGCCGCCGTCAGGTTCGCCACAAAGGCCTGCAAGAACATCGCCGTCGTACTCTGAACCGGCAATTCCATGCAGCGCGCCACGTAACCCACCGCCACCGGATAGCACAGGCGCGGCAGGTCAAGATCCCAAACATCCCTAACCGTGTCGCAAAACGCGGCCCCTTGGAGATCGGTTTCTTTCCACCGCTCTGCCGAGGCCGCAAAGGCGCGCGCCTGCGCATCGACCTGTTCAATCGCGGACGGTTCCGTCTGAAACGCCACGTTCAACAGGGCCGCATCGGCATATCCGCCACCCGTCTGCACCAGCGCGCGCAGCCATGCCTCTAGGGTCTGTGCCGATGAAATCTGACCACTTTCAATCGCCGCCTCAACACCGTGCGAATAGGCAAAGGCCCCGACCGGAAAGGCGGGCGACATCAACTGATTCAAGGTCAGAAAATCAGTGGTCATGCGCCGTCTTGCCGTGGTCGTGCGCATGGGTGCGGCCATGACCATATGCCCCGCCTTCGGGGGTAAATGGCTGGTGAACCGGCGTCACCGTCGCTCCGAGGTGTTCAAGCATGTGCCCGATCACCGGGTCGTCTTGGATGAGCACCCTGTCGGCTTCGATCTGGCAAGGGGTGTGCCGATTGCCGATGTGCCACGCCAATTGCACTAAATCCCCGGTCACAGCTAACAACGGCTCATCGGCGGCGATCACTTCGATCACGCGCCCATCGGTCAATTCCAGCGCATCCCCATGATTGAGCGAGGTTGTCTGGGCGAGGTCGACCAATACCTTGGTCTGGGCTTCGGTCTGGATCACTTTGCGCCGCAAAAACCGCGCGTCGTAGGTCAGGATCACGCGATCCATGGCATCGCTCCACGCGCCGGCCTTTGCTATGGAATGGGATGTGAAATCGGCCATCAGAACAGAAAATACCGCTGCGCCATGGGCAGCTCGGTGGCGGGTTCGCAGGTCAACAGCTCGCCGTCCGCGCGCACCTCGTAGGTTTCGGGGTTCACCTCCATATGCGGGGTGGCGGTGTTTAGGATCAGGTCCGACTTTCCAATCTTGCGGGTGTTATCGACCGCGATGGTTTGTTTGGCCAAGCCCAGTTTTCCCCCGATACCATCCGCCTGCGCAGCCGCAGAGACAAAGCACACCGCCGAGTGTTCGACAGACCGCCCGAACGCGCCAAACATAGGCCGGGAATAGACCGGCTGTGGCGTCGGGATAGACGCATTGGGATCGCCCATCTGCGCACATACAATCGTCCCCGCCATCAGAACCATCTCGGGCTTTACCCCAAAGAACGCAGGGTTCCACAGCACCAGATCCGCGCGTTTCCCCTCGGCGATGCTGCCGATTTCATGGCTGATCCCGTGGGCAATCGCGGGGTTGATGGTGTATTTGGCGATGTAGCGGCGCACACGGAAATTATCGTTCTCGCCGGTTTCCTCAGGCAGACGTCCGCGCTGTTTCTTCATCTTATCAGCGGTTTGCCACGTGCGGATCAGCACCTCGCCCACGCGCCCCATGGCCTGACTGTCCGAGGCGATGATAGAAAACGCGCCCATATCGTGCAGGATGTCCTCGGCGGCGATGGTCTCGCGGCGAATGCGGCTCTCGGCGAAGGCCACGTCTTCGGGGATGGATTTATCGAGGTGGTGGCAGACCATCAGCATATCGAGGTGCTCTTCGAGCGTGTTGACCGTGTAGGGCCGCGTCGGGTTGGTGGAGGAGGGCAGCACGTGCTCTTCGCCGCAGATTTTGATGATATCGGGCGCATGGCCACCGCCCGCGCCTTCGGTGTGAAAGGCGTGGATCGTGCGGCCCTTCATTGCCGCCACAGTGGTTTCGACAAAGCCGCTCTCGTTGAGCGTATCGGTGTGGATCATCACTTGGACGTCCATGTCGTCAGCGACGGACAGACAGCAGTCGATGGCTGCGGGTGTCGTGCCCCAGTCCTCGTGCAGTTTCAGCGCGCAGGCCCCGCCTTTGACCATCTCAACCAAGGCGTCGGGCTGGCTCGCGTTACCCTTACCCGCAAAGGCGAGGTTCATCGGGAACGCATCCGCCGCCTGCAACATCCGGCCAATATGCCACGGACCGGGGGTGCAGGTCGTGGCCAGTGTGCCATGTGCGGGACCAGTGCCGCCACCGAGCATCGTTGTCAGACCAGAGTGCAGCGCGTCGTCGATCTGTTGTGGACAGATGAAATGGATGTGGCTGTCAAATCCGCCAGCGGTCAGGATGCGACCTTCGCCCGCGATTACCTCGGTGCCCGGACCCACAATGATGTCGACGCCCGGTTGAGTGTCGGGATTGCCCGCCTTGCCAATTTTGTAGATACGCCCATCGCGCAGGCCAACGTCGGCTTTGTAGATGCCGCTATGATCAACGATCATCGCGTTGGTGATGACGTTGTCCACGGCCCCTTGGGCGCGGGTGGCTTGGGATTGGCCCATACCGTCGCGGATGACTTTGCCGCCGCCGAACTTCACCTCTTCGCCGTAAGACATGCCATTTCCGCCATTGGCACGCTCGGCGGTCAGATCACGCTCGACCTCGATGATCAGGTCGGTGTCAGCAAGACGAACCCGATCGCCGACGGTGGGGCCGAACATGGCGGCGTAATCGGCGCGACTGATTGTTGTGGCCATCAGAGGTCTCCCATCACACTGGAATTAAAGCCAAACACCCGGCGCGCACCCGATATCTCGATCAGGTTGACCTCGCGGCGTTGGCCCGGCTCAAACCGAACGGCGGTGCCGGGTGCGATATCAAGACGCCGCCCATGGGCCGCTTCGCGGTCAAATTCCAATGCGGTATTGGCCTCGGCAAAATGATAGTGACTGCCGACTTGAACAGGGCGATCCCCGGTGTTGGCCACCATCAGGGTCACAGCCTCGCGGTCAGCATTCAGGATCAAATCGCCCTGTGCGGGGAAGACTTCTCCGGGGATCATAGCAGCGCTCCTTTAGCGGATCGGGTTGTGAACGGTCACCAGTTTGGTGCCATCGGGAAAGGTGGCCTCGACCTGAACGTCATGGATCATTTCGGGCACGCCTTGCATACATTGATCATGGGTGATGACATGCGCGCCGGCCTCCATCATATCCGCTACAGACCGCCCATCGCGCGCGCCTTCGACGACGGCATCTGTGATCAGGGCGATAGCTTCGGGATAGTTCAGCTTGACGCCACGGGCCAACCTCTTGCGGGCCACTTCCGCGGCCATAGAGATCAGCAGTTTATCCTTTTCATGCGGGGTCAGTTGCATCGGTTAGAGTGTCCAATTCTTTGTTAAGGTATCATCCGTCAAGAGCCGCAACAGCGGCAACAGCGTTTGGCGCAGCCTGTGGCTATCCGCGCTCAGCAGACGCACCACGAGCAATCTAGCGTGCAAAACACTGGCACCGGCAGTGTCAGGCAGCAAGGCCCGCACCTGCGGCAAATACCGCGCGCAATCGGTGTCGACCAACACGAGACTGGCCATCGCGCCTGCGCCCCCGCCAATGGCAGAGCGACCCAGGCTCGTGGCGATATCGCCCGTCATATTTACGGCGTCCAAGAACAGCGGCTGCCCGTTCTGCGTGATGGACACAGCGTCCCGAAACGCGCAGCCACGCAATTGCTCGCCCGATGCGTCACGACCGAATACCACCGGCTCCACCATCAAAAACCGGGACGTCGGCTGCACCTCTACATCCAACCGACGCGCGAGCTTGCAACCCTCAAAGAGGATCGTCTCTTGCGGCAACCAGCGCAGCTGCGCATCCCTTTCGACGACCAGTCGCGTCTCGATCCGCCCCGGTTCAGGCCCCACAGCACGGTAAATACGCTCAGCCGCCTGCGTGGTCAGTGAAAGGGCGGTCCCGCGTGCGGCCTGCGCATGGATGTCAAACCGATCGCCCCCGGTCACACCCCCCGCCGTATTGACCAAAACCGCGTCGAGTTGGTTGCTTGTGGGTCTGGGGAAAACGGCTTTGCTAGACCCTTTCTGGAACAGAACGTCCAATCCGGTCTTTTGGGCGGCAGTCACCTTGGTAGATAACCGTATCTGCCCAACCGCGCGCTGAATTGGCGGGCTGTCAAAGGTCTGGGCCTGAATGGTCATGATGTGCCCCTGAACGCGTTACAGAATCACTATTTCATAGCTCAGTGCAGTGGCAACACCCCGGGGTCACGGGGCGCGGTATTGGACGAAGCCCACGCGAATATGCAGTCAATTTCCCAGTAATAGCCTAATTATTGGGCGTTCTTGGGCTGGCCCTGGCGACACGCGCCGAGGCACCCGGTATTCTCGATCAGTTTAGGCGGAGTGATAGTGCGTTAGAGGTAGCTGCGTGGAGTTTATTCACCATAATCCTGATTATAGGTTACGGCGCTGTGTAGCTGCAAAGCGATAATGTCACCCCTGTGCAAAGCAGGAATGTCACTCTCTTGTACAAACGAGCAACGGGAGATTGGACATGCGATGGGTGATGATGAGCGAGCGCGAGTTGAATCGCGTCGAGGTTTTGACGCAGGTTGATGACGGACGATTGAGCGTTCAGAACGGTGCGAACATGTTGGATATCACCAAGCGTCAGATGTTTCGGTTGTTGAAGACCTATCGCACTGACGGTGCTGCTGCGATCCGCCACAAAGCCCGCGGCAAAGTTCCGAACACCAAGATCCATCATGCGAAGCGCGACTATGCGGTGGCTCTGGTAAAAGAGAACTATCAGGATTTCGGGCCTACTTTGGCGGCTGAGATGCTGGCGGAACACCACGGATTCAAGGTCTCACGCGAGACGCTGCGCAAGTGGATGACTGATGACGGTCTATGGTTGTCACGCAAGCAACGGCGCACATTTCATCAGCCCAGATCACGACGAGAATGCTTTGGAGAGCTGGTTCAAATCGACGGCTCGGATCATCGTTGGTTCGAGGATCGTGCAAGCGCCTGCACTCTCCTCGTCTTCATCCCCTCTCGGGACATTGCTGTGCAATGCCCTGCCGGGCACTGGATGACGCGACCAGCATGTTGATGGAGCTGCGGTTTGTGCCATCGGAAAGTACATTTAGCTACTTCGGCGCTTTGGAAAGCTATCTGCTCAAACATGGCCGTCCGATCGCGTTTTACAGCGACAAACACACGGTGTTCCGTGTCTCAAAGCCAAATCAACACATGACTGGCATGACGCAATTTGGACGCGCATTGGCCGAGCTAAACATCGAGATTCTCTGCGCAAACAGCTCTCAAGCGAAGGGTCGCGTCGAACGTGCGAACAGGACGTTGCAGGACCGGCTTGTGAAAGAACTGCGCCTTGCGGGCATCTCAAACATGGAGGACGGCAACGCGTTTCTGCCGGGGTTTACCGAGCGCTTCAACGCTAAGTTTGCAAAGGCCCCTGCCAAGCCCAACGACCTACATCGCTCGCTCAACATCGAACTGGATCGGCTGAGCGAGGTCTTCTGTTTGCGCTACAAGCGTCATGTCACCAAAGATC
Organism: uncultured Paracoccaceae bacterium; assembly: GCA_937931795.1. Taxonomy (GTDB): domain Bacteria; phylum Pseudomonadota; class Alphaproteobacteria; order Rhodobacterales; family Rhodobacteraceae; genus JALZWD01. The sequence goes on along the minus strand of CALHAP010000150.1, from coordinate 780 downwards.
TGATGCTGAAGTACGACCACAAACGCATCAAACTGGAGATCAATGATCTGACCCGCGGCCTCGTTGGCAAGTACGTCGATGTCTACGAGTACGGTTGCGGCCGCATTCAAGTCCGCGCCAACGGCGTTGTCCTGCCCCATTCAATCCTCAACCCCGAGCGCAAGATCACCCACGCGGCGATCACCGAGAACAAACGGCTCAGCGCAGTTCTGGAGCACATCAAAACCGAGCAGGACAAGGCACCACCAAAGGTGAAGGTCAAACCAGTCAGCGCTAAGAATGGCTACATGAAGACGAGGCGGCGGCCACCTGGGGGTCCGTCCAAGATGGAGCCATATTACGCCCGCAAGCGCGCTGAACGAGAGGCCCGCGCAGCCAGCCAGAGCACCGATATTTGACGTCTACACTCTGTCAGGCTGCGCTACCGTCAGCGCATGTGGTGACACTCCTGCTTTGCGCAATCGGTAACATTTCTGAATCGCGTTTACAGGTTGTGAGCGGGTGCGCGCTACCTTGAAGTGCGACTCCTATTAGAAAACAATGAGTTATCTAGTAAGGAGAACATCGCATGGGAGCGACTTATACGCAACTGAGCATGCAAGAACGTCGCAAGATTGAAGGCTGGTGGCACGCGAAAGTGCCTGTCGTTGAAATGGCGCGCGCCTTGAAACGTCACAGGTCAACGATCTTCCGCGAGATTAAACGCAATTTCTGGGCCGATGATGCATTTCCAAAGAAGTATGCGGGCTATTTCGGCATGGTGGCGCATCAACGCACGCA
>CALHAP010000149.1 GCA_937931795.1 uncultured Paracoccaceae bacterium | reverse complement strand
GGCCGTTCATGGACAGGGCAGCGACCATCGGTCTTGACCTGACCTATGATGCATTTCCCGTGACGTTCTGGGATCTGTTTGGCGACCAAGGGCACCCCATTCGGGCCACCATAGCCGAGATGGGGCCGCTGTTGTTGGCACAATTGTTGGAATTGTCTGACGTCCAAGAGGGTGTGCTCAATGTGGCATTCCGGGTGGCGGATGAAGAAGGGCTGCCGCTGCTGGACCTCGAAGACCTGCAAGCCCTGCTGGTCTGGTGCGGACAAAACGCCAAAGATCTATCGCTGCAATACGGCAATGTCTCGACCGCCAGTGTGGGCGCCATTCAGCGCGCGCTGTTGACGTTAGAGAACCAAGGCGGCGCTGACTTGTTCGGCGAACCGGCGCTGGAACTGTCTGATATGATGCGGGTCGGCTCAGATGGGCGCGGCAGCATCAACGTGCTGGCCGCCGACAAACTGATGAACGCGCCTAAGCTTTATGCAACGTTTTTGTTGTGGCTGTTGTCCGAGCTGTTCGAAGAACTGCCCGAGGTCGGCAACCCCGACAAACCCAAGCTGGTGTTCTTCTTTGACGAGGCCCATTTGCTGTTTGACGGCGCCCCCAAAGCCCTAGTCGATAAGGTCGAACAAGTCGCCCGGTTGATCCGCTCTAAAGGGGTCGGTGTCTATTTCATCACGCAAAACCCCGCCGATGTGCCCGATGAAGTTTTGGGGCAATTGGGCAACCGGGTGCAACATGCGCTCCGCGCGTTCACCGCGAAGGACCGCAAAGAATTGGTGCGCGCCGCCCAAACCTACCGCGACAACCCAAGCTTTGATACTGCAGAAGCAATCACAGACGTAGGGACGGGTGAGGCCGTGACGTCCATGCTGGATCACAAAGGTATCCCGCAGATTGTTCAACGGACGTTGATCCGCCCGCCGTCGTCGCAATTGGGACCGATCACCGCCAAGGAACGCGCAGAAGTAATGTCAGCCTCGCCCATGAGCGTGAAATACGACACGCGCATTGACCGCAACTCGGCGTCCGAAATACTGGCCGCCCGTGCCGAAAAAGCTGCGAAAGCCGCCGAAGAAGCCGAATCTCTGGAAGAAAAAGCGGAAGCCGAAGAACGCGAATTTCGCCAAGCGCGCCGATATGATGGCCAAGGCACGTCTGAGCGGTCAACATCGCGCGCGCCGACCCGGCGCCGCAGCTCTGGCGGATTTGGCAGCTCGCTGGCCAGTGTTGTCATCAAAGAACTGAAAGGCACGACAGGTCGCCGCATCGTTCGCGGCATTCTTGGCGGGCTGTTCCGGGGGCGCTAAAGCGGCCTGATTTTCAACTCGGCCAAGCGGTTGTCTTCTCGCTTGGCCACTTCGAACCGGAAGCCGTAAAAGCTGAAAACTTGCCCTTCCAGTGGGATCATCTGTGCTTCGTGGATGACCAAGCCCGCGACGGTATTGGCCTCTTCGTCGGGCAGATTCCAGTCATGCGCGCGATTGAGATCGCGGATCGTGATTGAGCCGTCAACTAGCAGGCTGCCGTCTTCGGTACGCACAATCGCGGCCTCGTCTCGGGTGTCGAATTCGTCGGAGATTTCGCCAACAATTTCTTCCAAGATGTCTTCGAGCGTGATCAACCCTTGCAGCGAGCCATATTCATCAACCACCAGCGCAAAATGCGTATGTCGACGCAGGAACTGGCGCATCTGATCATTAAGCGTCGCAGTTTCAGGCACAAAATAGGGCGTCATCGCGACATCAGTGATATCAAATGCGGCCAGCTCGGCAGGATCAATCGCGCCATCATCTTTCAGCATCCGCTGCATCGCGCGCAGCAGATCTTTGGAGTGCAAGATGCCAACGATATTTTCAGGCTGATCGCGCCACAGCGGCAGGCGGGTGTGTGGGCTATCGAGCGTGAGGGCCAAAATTTCGGTGACGGGTAACGTGGCGTCAATCATCTCAATCGACGATCTATGCAACATGATCTCTTCGACGGTGCGTTCCGCCAGGTCGAGCGCGCCAAGGATCCTGTCGCGGTCTTCCTTTTCAACGACGCCCTCGGAATGTCCCAGATGCAGCGCGCCTGCGATCTCTTCGCGCACCGCTAAGATGTTGCTGTCGGGGTCCGTCGTGACGCCAAACAGTTTCAATACCGCGCGCACCAAAACCCGTACGGCTGACACGATGGGCGAAAAGATGATGACAACCCAACCGATCGGCCAAGCTACCCGCGATGCGACGCTCTCGGGGTTGGTAATGGCGTATGTCTTGGGCAGAACTTCGGCAAAGATCAGTACCAGCAGCGTCATGATCAGTGTCGCATAGAACACTCCGCCGTCGCCAAATACCCGCGTCAACAGCGCTGTTGCCAATGAGGTCGCAAGAATGTTGACGACGTTGTTCCCCAGCAAAATCGAGCCAATCAGCCGTTCACTATCGTCTGTCACATCTAAGGCTTGTCGCGCGCCTTTTGATCCTTTGTCAGCAGCTGATCGCAGTTTTCCACGTGAGGCGGCAGTCAGCGCAGTCTCAGATCCCGAGAAGAAGCCAGAAAAAACCAACAAAAGCAGGATCGCGCCGGAGGTGATCCAAAAGGCCGTGTCGAGCATAGGTGTGCAAGTCTCTTTTTAATAGGGTTGAGTGGGATATGTAGTGCAAAATGGTGCGCTGCGAAAGGGACGCTCAGACCTCGTCGTCCTTGGCCAATGGGTGGTGGTCCATCACCAAATCACGCAACCGATCTTCAACCACATGGGTGTAGATTTCAGTCGTCGCCACATCGGCGTGCCCGAGCATAGTTTGGATCGCCCGCAAATCCGCGCCATTGGCCAAAAGGTGCGTCGCAAAGGCGTGCCGCAGGACGTGAGGCGTGACTTTTGCAGGCGACACACCGGCCTGCACTGCGAATTCCTTGACCAATCCAAAGAACCGGTGCCGTGTCAAATGACCTGCTTTTCCACGCGAAGGAAAGAGAAACGGAGACGGGGGTACGCCCTTTTTCTGGGCCAAGGCGTCGGTTTCATCACGTTTGAGCAACCACGCGGCCATTGCCGTTTTTGCAGGCGGTGACAGCGGGACAAGGCGTTCTTTGCCGCCTTTGCCGCGCACCAACAGCATCTGCGGGTTGCCTCGGGCTGATGAGACAGGCAGGCTGACCAATTCTGTCACGCGCATGCCCGTAGCGTAGAGCAGCTCCATCAAGCAGGTGTTGCGCGCCGCTTCCTTGCCCTTGCGTGCCGCCGTGATCAGGGCTTCGACTTCGGTGACTTGAAGAATTTTCGGCAGGCTTTTATCAGTGCCCGGTCCTTTGATCTGTATGGCAGGATTGTCGCTACGCCAGCCTTCTTCAAATGCGAAACGGTACAGCTGTTTGATCGCGGACAAGCGCCGCGCGCGGGTTGATTTTGCGAGACCGAGCGCTTCGCAGTCGATCAAATAGGCCTCGACATCCGACTGAGCCGCATTCGCGAAATGCAGATCACGGGCAGTAAGAGCGTCTTCAAAATGCGCCAAATCACGTGCATAGGCCAATTGCGTATTCGTCGCGGCCCCCAATTCTGCGGCCTGTGCCTCTAACAACGATTGGGTCCAATGCGACATGGGCAGATCGGCGGCATCCGTCATTGCGGGCGCTCCAGCATCAAAAACTCGATGGCTGTTTGGCGAGCGATATCGTCTAAACCAACCGCCCGCAGACCTGCCAATCCGTCGCGTATTCCGGACGCATTGCCCATACGTCCGCCCTCAAACTGCGCCATGCTCTCTAAAATCGCCTCGGCATGTTTGCCCGATCTGATCAGCCCAATTATCTCATACGGGGCGTCTATCTCCCCCAATCCGGTTAGCACGGCGCGTTCCATACGGGTTGTGGCGGTCATATCAGGTCGTGTGTCAGTGGCGATGGCCCGCAGTAATTGACTGCGTCGCGTCGTTTGCACGTCGATCGGCAGCCCCGTAAGCAGCCGCATATCGGTCGCGATCTGCGCGCTCGCACCTGATGACAAAGCGGCGGGCAGCGTCTCAGCATAGAGGCGCGCAAACGGTACTTCGGCGCGGATATCACGCATAACATCCCAAGCAGCGGGCAGGGTTGCCTCCACCGCATCCAGGTCACCCGAAGCAATAGCGGTGTCAAAGGCTTGCACGTCGCGCGCCCGGTCCCACACACCACCTGATGCGGCGGGTCGTCGTGCGGTGTAGAGCCCGAGCAGGACGTTGTCGGCGATGGCCCCACTGCGCAACAGGCGTTCGGCGGCCTCCATCTGGTAGCGCCACGCCACCGTGTTGCGCAGGTCGGCATGGGCAAAGGCGCGGGGCAGGGTCGCAGTTGGCAAGCCTTCGCCAATCGCTTCGCGCATACGGAACACCAATGGGCTCGGGCGGGGTGGCGCGGGCAGGGGGGCTTCCCCTTCGAACAATTCCGTGTCGAGAAACCGCGACAGTAGCGCTTCCTGATTTGGGTCAATCTCTCCCAACACGCGGGCCGTGTTCAATGTCAGGGCCGCCGCCGGCCAATCCCCGTCCCGCGCCAGACAGAATATGCGCGCAGGTATTGTCGTTTCTAGGCCCGGAATTGCGGCTTGCGCGGCACAGGCGCGGTCCTCGGTTCCGGTCAGCAAACTGACATCGAACCAACGGCGATAGAGATCAGGCGACGTTGGTCCTGCCTCTTCTAGCAGCGCCAGCGCGGGATCAAGCGCGCCCATGTCCAGCAACTTATCGACTCGCGCCACGAACAACGTCCCCGCAGGTGCGCTGCCGCCGGGGCCGTCGGATGCCGTGAGCAACAGTGAGGTC
>CALHAP010000148.1 GCA_937931795.1 uncultured Paracoccaceae bacterium | reverse complement strand
TTTGCGTGTGCGTCCCATGCGTTCTCCAACCTGTGTTCGGGAGGGCCGAGTATTGGAAGGGGTTTGGGCGGTCAAGATGTTGTGGCGTGCGTCTATACGTCGAAATGTGGCACGCCGCAGACGATCTCGCCACATTTTGGTCGGCATCATATCGAGATCGGGCGCCGAGGATGGCCAATCTTCGCCCATTCTTGGCATGAGTCGGTGCAAAGCAGCATGGTTTGATGGGCGTAAAGCCGCCTAACTGTGCATCATCGAGTGCTAAAAATCAAAAGTGTTGCCAATTGTCTTCATTGGGCAAACATAAGGCGCAAATATGGCACGTTTAGGCCGTCAGCCTTGCTCTGGACCAACCTACGCCTTAATTCTGCCTCCAAGGTAAAAACAAAGGGTGAAAAAATGTTAAAGATTTTGGCGGTCGCCGCGGCGACATCGGTGTGTGCACTTAGCGTTCAAGCGGCAGCAATTAGCGTAACAACGTTCGATGCAGCATCATATAACGGAAGCTATGGCGTAGGCGCCATTGCAACTGAAGATTTTGAAGGCCTCGGCGCCACACTCGGCGAAGGCGAAGTCGGTGCTCCTTTTAGCACCGCAGTAGGCGATTTTGAGACACTTGGCGGTGTCGGTACAGGTGGGACTGTCACACAGTCTGCGCCAAACTCTGGTGAGTTTTTGGCCCTGCGCGATGGTGACGTTTTTGGTCGCACGAACACAACACCAACCGATGGTGATTGGTCTCTCGACAGCAACGATACGTTTGGCATGTCATGGGAAGCCGCAGTTGCGGGTGGCGCAAGCTTTAACCGTTTGGTCTTCACATTGCTGGACGGTGGCGACACTGGTGCGTTCTTGCGGATCTCCGCAGGTGGCGAAGAAGTCGAGTTGCGTACAGGCGGTCGTTTGGCCAATGGCAACGCACAGATCGTTGAGATCACCTTCGCATCTATGGTCGACGTCGCAAACGTTGTCTTGGGCAACTACACAATGTCCGGTGGCGACACGCTAAGAATCAACGATGGTTTCTCGGTTGACGGTTTCCAGGTTGCGGCCGTTCCGCTGCCAGCCTCGGTACTGCTTCTTGGTGGTGCGCTGGCCGGTGTTGGCGCTATGCGCCGCCGTAAGTCATAAGCCAATTGCCCGCGAGGGCTGCTTGTTAAAGAATAAAGCCGCGTCCCGCATATGCTGGACGCGGTTTTTCTATTCTGGTGGGGCCAGCACGCCAATCATCGGACCAAGCGTCACCCCAAAGTCATCCCGCCCAATCGCTGGCGCATAGAGCCGCGAGATATTCCCATCGAAATAAAGCGCGTTTGGCGTGTTCAGCACATTGCGAAACAGCGTGCCAAAGTCGTAAAAGTTGACCGGACGGTCCGATATAGCGAAATGCGCGATGCTACCATCCGCAGATGTCCCGACGCCGTTGCGGATATAGCGGGACGTCCCGTTTTCGATAAATCGGGGATGTAGCGCACCGTCGATGACCAGCATCGGACCTGATTGCGTTGCGTCCCGACATTCAGGACCATCGGCATCAAACCGCAGGCTCTCAATCACTTCGGCGCGCGTGTCTGTCAGGCACAGCACGCCGTTGGGCATGAGCCCGAAATTGCCCGGCCCCGCACGGGTGACGAGCGGTGCCGTTTCAACGCCATCTTCGATATAGAGACCTACGGGATCGCGGTCCGCATGATACATGCCCGCGTTCATCGCAAATACCAAGGGGCCTTGTACCCGCTCAATGGCCGCAAAACCACCCAACACGCCGTCGTCACCGTCTTTGTGAAACAGGCGCAGGTCTTCGGTGCTGGCCTGGACTGTGCAAACGGTAAAGGATTGATCTAGATGCAAAACGCTCCGACACTCTACCGCGTTTGCAGCGGTGGCCAGGCCCAAAAACCCGAGAGCAATGGCCCCTTTAGTCCAGATCTTGCCGAACATGTTTGTCTGCCAGCAGCTCGCGTGTGCGGTCCATGCGGTCGTAGGTGTCATCAATCTCAAACCGCAGTTCAGGCGCGAATTTGATGGTCATCCCGTGGGTCACCAGATGACGCAGCTCGCCCTTGTTGCGCTCTAACGCCTCTAGCATTTCATCGCGCTGACCGCCGCCCAAGGGCAGCACATAGGCGGTGGCAATCCGCAGATCAGGCGTGACTCGGACCTCGCCCACGGTGATCGACAGGCGTTGCAGATCAGGGTCATGAACCTCGCCACGCTGCAAAACCTCGGACAGGGTGCGCCGGATCAGTTCGCCCACGCGCAGCTGTCGCTGGCCGGGGCCTGTGGCCGACATGCGTCCGCCTTTGGTGTGTTTCTTTCTCATATCCTTGATCTAGGGCTTTGCAGGGTTTGCCGCAAGGCGGCCCGCGCGCTATGGCTGATCGGGATCATGTGAAAGGACCGCGATATGTCACTGCCCGGAATTGTCATCACCGGAGTTTCAGGCCGGATGGGTCAAATGCTCGCCGCCGAGGTTTTGGCATCTGACGCCTGCACTCTGGCGGGAGCTGTGGTGCGCGCGGGCCACGATTGGGCCGGGCGTGATCTGGGTGAGGCGATGGGCGGCGCGGCAAATGGTGTTGTCGTCACGGACGACGCGTTAGAAGCGTTCGCCAAGGCGCAGGCGGTCATTGATTTCACCCAGCCTGCGGCCACGGTCGATTACGCAGCCCTCGCCGCACAGGCGCGCGCGGTGCATGTGATCGGAACCACGGGGCTGAGTGAGAGCGATCTGGCGCGTATCACAGCCGCCGCGCGTCATGCGGTTGTCGTGCGTGCGGGCAATATGTCTTTGGGCGTTAACCTGTTGGTCCAAATGACAAAACGCGTGGCCTCCGCACTCGATGCAGATTTTGATATCGAGGTGATCGAAGCGCATCACAAACACAAAGTGGACGCGCCCAGCGGGACCGCATTGATGTTGGGGCAGGCGGCTGCCGAGGGGCGTGGCGTCGATCTGAGCGCTGTCACGGACGCAGGACGCGATGGGCTGACAGGCCCGCGCAAAGCAGGCGACATCGGGTTTTCCGC
>CALHAP010000147.1 GCA_937931795.1 uncultured Paracoccaceae bacterium | reverse complement strand
ACCTCTTCCAGACCCGCGATCATCCGCAACAGGGTCGATTTCCCGCAGCCCGAGGGGCCGACAAAGACGCAGAACTCGCCCGAGTTTACGGTCATGTCGATGCCGTGGATCACGTCAGTCGCCCCATAGGATTTATGGACGTTGTCCAGAACCAGATCGCTCACTTATTTGCCCCCCGTGTTGGCAATGCCGGTGGTGATGTACTTTTGCAGGAACACGAACACGAGGGTCGTGGGGATCAGGCTCACGACGGTCATGGCCAAGCGGTAATGCTCTTGGCTCAGATGCTCGCCGCGGAATTCGAGCAGGCACAGCTGGATCGTGTAGGCCTCTTTCGTCGTGGCAATCGCGACCATCGGCAGGATCAGATCGTTCCACCGCCAGATCACGCTGAGGATGCCCAAGGCGGCCAGTGCGGGCAGGGCCAGCGGCAGGATAATCTTCCAGTAAATTTTCCACTCGGATGCTGCGTCCATGCGCGCGGCCTCCAGCAGCTCATCAGGGATCGTCAGCATGTATTGGCGCAGCAGGAACACGCCCGCAGGCGTCGCGGCACCGGGGATGATCACGCCCCAGATGCTGCCCGACAGGCCCGTGGCGTTGATCGCTTTGAACACACCGACCAGAGTGATCGTCGGCGGCACCATCAACGTGGCGAGGATGACGACAAAGAACAGCGTCTGCCCTTTGAATTGGTACTTCGACAGGGAAAACGCGGCCATCGAGTTGATCAGCAGGGTCAGCAGCGTGGCGATCACAGTGACGATGACCGAGTTGGTGAAACAGGCCGCGAAATCCACGTTGACGCCAAATGCGCGGCCCGTCAGCGGCTCGAAATAATTGCCCCACGAGGGATCAACGGTGCGCACGGCGGTGGCCCCTTCGGTCGGCACGCGCACCACGGCGTCGGTGCTGTTGTCCACCCGGCGCGCAGCGAAGATGTCGCGGGTGGGGTCGAATGTGGGTGCGGCCCACCGCGTCGTCTCGCCGGTCTCGGGGTCGGGCGCTGTGACCAGGATCTGGCTGACGAGACGGTTTGGTTCAAACGGATCAAGTGCCAGAAATTCGGACAGCAGCCGCGTCTCTTCGGCGTCGAGTTGCGCCAAGACGCCTGCCAAATCCTGCTCGGCCTGCACGGCGGGCGACATGGTGGGGTAGCGCAGCAGCCATGCGGGCAGGCCTTTGGCAGCGATCAAAGCGCGGGTCAGCGCAGGAACACGGCCAAGGTGTGAGCGCATCGCATAGAACGTGTCGCCGTCCTGCGTGGCGAGGTAGGCGTCGACGTCTTGGGCGGCTTGCTCCTCGTCGCTGAGATCACCCCAGTTCAGCACCCAATCGGGCTGGTCGGGAATGACGAAGATGCGCCGCCCGTCGGGGCCGAACACGGTGGCCCTTGCCACGCGCTCGAAATCTGAAGGCAGGATCGACAGGTCTTGCTTTTCCAGCTGGAACGAGGATTTGACCGAGTTGAGCGCGATCCATGATACCGGCAAAAAGATGATCAAAAAGCCAAAGATCAGGTAGCCGTAGGTCACCCAATCGACCCAAGACAACCGCCCGCGCCCGTGGGTGCGTGTCAGAAACGCCCGCGCGCCGCTCATGCCCGGTTTTCCCGCGCCGACAGCCAGACTTGGACCAGTGACAAGATGATCAGCACGACCGCGACGATCAGCGAGGCGGTGGCCGCAACCCCAAGACCATTGGTCGTCGGTTGCCCGCGTAGACCGGAGGTCTCGAAGATGTAGCCCACCAGCGAGGTCCACCGCACGTTCATGGCGTAAAGCTCTTCGAACGCTTGGAACGCTTTGATCAATGCCAGCACCATGACGACCAGCATCGTGGGCATCAGCAGTGGCAGGGTGATCCGGCGCAGCATCCGAAATTCCGAGGTGCCGTCCATGCGGGCGGCTTCATAGAGGTCTTTGGGGATCGCTTGCAGGCCCGCCAACAGGATCAGCATGTAGAAGCCCAGATGCGCCCATGTGTAGACGAAGACAGACCAGAACATCGTCCAGCTGGGGTCGGTCAGCCATTGGATCGGCTCGGAAATCCAGCCCCATTCCATGAGTTTCAGCGAAAGCACGCCTTGGCGTTTGAGGATCAGGGTCCACAGAAAACCTACGACGACCGGCGACAGCATGACGGGGTAGAAAAAGACCGAGCGCCAAAACCCGCGCCCGATGATTTTGCGGTTAAGCGCCAACGCGGTGCAGAGCGCGAAGAACACCATGATCGGGACTTGGAAGATGACGAAGACAAAAGTGTCTGCAACGGCGGAGAGGAATTTATCGTCTTCGCGGTTCTCCATACCCGTGTCGATGGAGGTCTCGGCAAGCAGGCGTTGCAGATTGTCCGTGCCCGCCAGCGCACGCGCATCAAAGTTGATCGACTGCCCTTCGGTCGCGGCAAAGCCCACGTTGATAAAGAACGGCGCGAAGGTGAACAGCCCAAAGATCAGCATGTTGGGCAGTAGGAACAGATAGGGCAGGCCCGTGGCCCCGCTCAGCCGTTGTGCGATCTCGATCGGCCAGCCTAGGGCCGAGATCAGTTGGCCACCGATACCCCCCGTGGGGCGCACCAGAACCCATCCGATGATCAGATAGAGCCCGAGGGCGGTGGGCCAGCCGGAGCCGCCGAATGCGTTTTGCAGCGCATCAAGCATCGTGTGGCTCCGGCTGGCCCAAAGGTCTTACTCCGCGATTTGGGCGGCGACATCCGCGTCGATGGCGGCCAGCGCCTCGTCGAGGGTGATCTCGCCTGTGATCGCTTGGGTCAGGTAGTCAGGAACAACGCCGTAGATGACGAAATTCTTGGCGTAGCCTTGGAACGTGTAGGCCTGCGGTGTGGTATCGGCGGCGGCAACAGCGTTGCGCGCAAAGACTTGCAGGGCCTGAGAAACCGCCGGAGACGCATCACCGTAGTCCACGCCAGCGGCTTGTAGGCCTTGGTGCGCAGGGATGTTGCGGGTTTCGCTGGCGAATGTTGCGGCGTTTTCCTCGGCGGCTAAGAAATCGACGAAGGCTGCGGCAGCTTCAGGCACATCTGTGCTGTCGAACGCCACAATCGCGGCCCCACCGGGCATCGCGCCACAGCCACCGGGGCCACATGGGATCGGCACGGCTTCCCAGTCGAAGTCGCTGATGTCATTGGCGTAGCTGTTGATCATCCACGAGCCCGACATGTGCATGGCGACGTCACCTGACAGGAACAATGGCGCGGCGTTGCGGTACGCTGTGCCCGATCCTGCAGGCCAACCGTCCGCAGGCATCAGACCGCTTTCATGCCAGCCCACAAACGTCTCGGCAAATGTGCGGAAACCGTCGTCGACGAGGATCGGGTTGCCCGCGTCATCAAAGAACTGCGCGCCATAGGCGAACGCAGGGCCCGCCATGCGGTGCGCTGTGCGGTCCATCGCGAGGCCCGCGTTCAGGCCCAGCGTGTCTTTGACTTCGGTCAGCGCTGCCGCCCAATCGTCCCACGTTGCTCCGTCGCCCGGCATATCGACGCCTGCGTCTTCGAACATCGTGGTGTTCACGTAAGGACCCGTGACTGTTAGCTGCGTCATCCAGCCATAGATGCCTGCGTCTTCACCGCCGGGCGCGCGGAACCATGGCAGGGTCGCGCCGTAGTTGGCTTCCCAAGTGTCTCCATCCACATACGGCGCCAGATCGAGGTAGTATTGGTTCAAACCGCCCAAGTTCACGACGCGGGCCACATCGGGCGCGCCGTCTGTTTGCAGCTGGTTTTCCAACTGATCGCGCACCACGTCAAAGCCCACGACATCCATCGCGACCGTGTGACCTGTTTGCGCTTCAAAGGCGGGCAGCAGTCCTGCAATCACGTCGCATTCGTTGCTGTCTTGGTAGCACAAAAAGCTGACCTCATCGGCCTGTGCGGCAGCAGCGCCACCGATGATCGTGGCGGACAGCATGGCTGTTTTCAAAGTTGTCTTCATGGTTTCCTCCCTAGAAATCCGGTTTGATTTTGGGTTTAGCCTTCTTTAATCGAGGCCTTTCGTCAATGTGCGGAACGCGCCGTCGAAAAACACCAGCGGTTCAGCGTCGCGCATCGTCACTTGGGCGACCTCTACCACCATGATCAGGTGATCGCCTCCGTCGTAGGTGGCATAGGGCGTGCATTCGAACCGCGCGAGGCATCCTTCGAGCAAGGGCAATCCGTCGGCGCGGTGGGTCGTGGGCAGGCTGTCGAACGGGGCGACATCTTTGGTGAACGCCTTACACGTTTCGGCCTGATCATCGCCCAACACGTGGATTGCACAAACGGGCGAGGCCTCAAACGCGGGCCTCCGGCGGCTGCCTTTGTCGATGGACCACAGCACCAGCGGCGGGTCGAGCGAAACGCTGGAAAAGCTGTTGACGGTGATCCCCACAGGGCCGTCCGGCCCCACAGCCGTCACAACCGTGATGCCCGTGGCAAACTTGCCCAATGCATCGCGAAATCCGCGATGATCGAGGGCTGCTTCGACGGGGGCGAGGCGGTCCATCATGGCACCTCTGACCCATTGGCCAGCTCATAAAGCTCGAACCACGTCTGACGGTCGATAGATACGCGCATAGCGTCCGCGATCCGCGAAATGCGGGTCATATTGTTGGTGCCCATCACGGGCATGATGCCGGCCGGATGCGCCATGATCCACGCGACCGCAACAGCCTCGGGACCGACGTCTTGCGACGCGCCGATCTCGGTCAGCTTGGCCAGCAAGGTGCTATCGCTCTGTGCAAACAGCGACCCACCTCCCAAGGGCGACCACGCCATCGGCTTGATCCCGCGTTCTTGCAAATAGGCCACATCGCCATTGGTGAACGCATCATTGGCGACCAGCGAGATTTCGATCTGATTGGTGACCAGTTGCGTCTTCATCGCCGATTGCAGCAGCGTCCAATCGTGCAGTTTGAAGTTCGACACACCAACAGCGCCGACCTTGCCCGAGGCGACGACGGCGTCGAGTGCCGCCCCCGTCTCGTGAGGGTCCATCATCGGATCGGGGCGGTGGACCAACAGTAGGTCAATGCGGTCGATATCCATCAGGCGCAGCGAATGCTCAACGGACGCTGTGATGTGCGCAGCACTGGTGTCGTAGTATTTCACCCGCATATCGGCGTAGCGGCCAGCGGGGGCCACGATGTCGCATTTGGTGACGATCTCGATCTGATCCTTGAGCGCAGGGGCGGCTTTGAGGGCCGCACCCATTATCTCTTCCGCCTCGTAGCCGCCATAGATGTCGGCTTGGTCCATCGTCGTGATGCCTTGGGACAGGCAGCTTTCGATCTTGGCCTGCACATGGGCGGGAGAGGTGTCGTCGTCGTCGCCCAAACGCCACATGCCGTAGATCATACGGCTGAGCGAGAGGTCGGGGGTCAGGTCAATGCGGTCCATCAGCGGCGGGGTCCATTTCCAAGAGGGGTGGCAGGCGCGGCGGAGGGCACGCGCCCGTATTCATGAGGTAAAGAGCATGTTTTCATCTCGGGCAACACCAGTTTGCCCACATAATCGCATTCATCAAGGTGCGGATAGCCTGAGAAGATAAACGCGCGGATGCCCATTTTCTGGTAGGCTTCGATCTCGGACAGCACTTGGTCCGCAGACCCAACCAACGCCGCCCCACAGCCCGACCGCGCCCGGCCCACACCAGTCCACAGATGCGGCTCGATAAACCCGTCCATATCAGCCAGTTCGCGGTTTTTGGCCTGTTTAGACACTCCAAGTGATGTGGAATCGAGCGCGCGGTCGCGGATCGCGGTGCCTTGTTCGTCGTCCAGTTTCGACACCAACTCACGGGCGTATTCACGCGCCTCGGCCTCGGTATCGCGCACGATCATATGGACCCGTAGCCCGTAATCCAGCGTGCGATCATAGACGTTGGCCTGTTTGGCGACGGTCTTCATCCGCATCGCCAGCTCGTCCTTGGTCTCGGGCCACATCAGGTAAACGTCGCAATGCTGCGCGCACAAATCGACCGCATCGGGGCTGTAGCCGCCAAAATACAAAAGGGGACCGCCAGTCTGATAAGGCTTCACCGGATCGGTCGTCAGCCCCTGAAAATTGTAAATCTGCCCTTCGAAATTGATCTCATCTTGGGTCCACGCTTGTTTGAGGATTTCAACCACTTCGCGCGACCGCTGATACCTGTAGCTGCTTTCCTCAGTCTGGCCGGGAAAATCGCTGCTGATGATGTTCACCGTCAGGCGACCCTGCATCATATGATCGAGCGTCGCGATGGTCCGGGCGAGCATGATGGGCTGCATCTCGCCACAGCGGACGGCGGCCAGCATGTTGATCGTCTCGGTGATCGGCGCGCAGCCCGCAACAAACGATAGCGTGTCTTGGCCGACCTGATAGGACGAGGGACACAGGATGTTGCGAAAGCCGTTCGCTTCGGAGCGTTTCACGATCTCGCTGCAATGGTCCCACGACGACCGCAACGCGCCGTCCGGCACACCGAGATACTGGTAGTCGTCCGAGCACAGCGCCGAAAACCACGACACCTCAGCGGCATCGAGATCGGGCGAGGTGATGGGGACGATGGTCATGGGCATTTCTTCCTTGCTTGGGCGCATCCAAACATGCAGGTTATTCTAAAGCAATAGTAGATCAATTGATCCATGCAACAGACGCAAAACAGCCCCGACGCACAGCCGACCTATGTGCAGATCAGCGATGCTATTGCACGCGATATCATGGCCGGTCGTCTGCTCGATGGGGAAAAGCTGCCGACCGAGCGGGCGATGGCGGGGACATGGGGCGTGGCCGTTGGTACGCTGCGCAAGGCATTGGGATTACTCGAAGAACAGGGCCATCTGTCGCGCGTCCAAGGGTCGGGCAACTACGTCCGGCACGTGGCGGGCAGCGAAAACATCTATGCGTTTTTCCGGTTGGAACTGCACGCGGGCGGTGGGCAACCTTCGGCGCGGCTGCTGGCGCTAGACCGCCGCGCAAAACCATCCGGTACCCCGCATTTCGGGCCGAGCGCGGACGGGTTTCGCATCCGCCGCCTGCGGTTCCTCGACGACCAACCCGTCGCACTAGAAGAGATCTGGATCGACGGCGCCTTGGCCGACACGCTGGACCCGCAGGATATGTCGCAGGCGCTGTATCAGACCTACAAATCGCGGTTTGGCCTGTGGATCACCCGCGCCGAAGACCGGCTGGGGGTGGGTACTGTGCCGGATTGGGATGTGCCCGACTTTGGCCCGAAAGCGGGCGCACCGACGGGGTATATTGAGCGCACGGCCTACGATCAGACCGCCGCCCCTGTCGAGTTTTCACGCACGTGGTTTGACGCATCCCTCGCCACATATGTTTCACGTTTGAAGTAGGAAAAGACTGTAATGACAACGTACTACGGCATGATCGGCTGCGGCATGATGGGCCACGAACATATCCGCAATATCCATCTGCTGCCCGATACCGCCGTCTCTGTGATCTACGAGCCAAACGCGGATATGCGCGCTCAGGCCCTAGCGCTCGCCCCCGAGGCCGTGGCTGTCGAGAGCCTAGAGGCGCTGCTCGCCCACCCGCATCTCGACGCCATCGTCATCACCAGCCCAAACTTTCGCCATGTCGAGCAGTTGGAGCGCATCGCCGAAGCTGTGACCCTGCCGGTGCTCTGCGAAAAACCGCTCTACACGTCGCCGTCTGATCTGGCGCGCGTGGCCCATCTGCGAGCCACCTACAAAGCGCCTATCTGGGTCGCGATGGAATACCGCTACATGCCGCCCATCGCCAAACTGATCGAACAGGCGGCCGCTATTACCGGCGGGGTCAAGATGTTGACGATCCGCGAACACCGCTTTCCGTTCTTGGAAAAAGTCGGGGATTGGAACAGGTTCAATCACCAGTCCGGCGGCACCTTGGTCGAGAAATGCTGCCACTTCTTTGACCTCATGCGCCTGATCATCGGCGCGGACCCCGTGCGCGTCATGGCCAGCGGCGGGCAGGATGTGAACCACCTCGACGAGGTCTACGACGGTGTTGCTTCGGACATCTGGGACAACGCCTATGTCATCGTCGATTTTGC
>CALHAP010000146.1 GCA_937931795.1 uncultured Paracoccaceae bacterium | reverse complement strand
TCAAGCAATACATTCCCGTGAGCATTCTGTCATGTTGCAGCTGGGTCAGCGGGTCTTGACCCGAGGCGGCCTGAAACGCAGTGATCTCATGCAGCAACGCAGCATCATCGCTGGCCGCGATATGTTGGCCGCAGATGTTCTCCAGTTTTTTGAAATCAAAACGTGCGGGTGAATTGTTTATCCCGCCGAAATCAAACCAGTCTTTCGCCTGCGTGTCGGAGAAAAATTCATCATCGCCGTGGCTCCACCCAAGACGTGCGAGATAATTGCGCATGCCCGCCGCCGGATAGCCCATCGTCTGATATTCATGCGCCCCGGTGGCCCCATGGCGTTTGCTTAGTTTCTTGCCATCGGGTCCAAAAATCAGCGGAATATGCGCCAGAACGGGTTTGTCCCATCCCATCGCATCGTAAATCAGCCCCTGCCGGAAAGCATTGGTCAGGTGGTCATCACCCCGGATCACGTGCGTGACGCCCATATCGTGATCATCGACCACCACCGCGAGCATGTAGACCGGGCTGCCATCGTTGCGCAAAAGCACCATGTCGTCGAGCTGCGCGTTGTCGAGTGTGACCGTGCCCTGCACCTCATCATAGACTGTCGTCTGCCCGTCGCGGGGCGCTTTT
The DNA here is from genome assembly GCA_937931795.1 of uncultured Paracoccaceae bacterium. GTDB lineage: Bacteria > Pseudomonadota > Alphaproteobacteria > Rhodobacterales > Rhodobacteraceae > JALZWD01. Next base: position 3,917 of record CALHAP010000146.1, on the reverse strand, counting down.
ACGCGGATCACAAAGGGCGCATCAGGGTGGTCCTCGGCAGGTACGTCGCGCCATGGTGACCGGAACAGGGTCGATCCACCGGCGCTGCGGGCTGCCTCGCGAAAGGCGTCAATCTCGTCAGGTGTCGAGAAACATTTATACGCAGTGCCCGCCGCCAACATCTGCCGGGCCACCTCGACATGCCGATCTGCGCCTGCTGATTGCGAAATGGCATCGCCGTCCCAATCAAGGCCCAGCCACGTCAACCCATCGAGGATGATCTGCGTGTTCTCCGCCGTGGAGCGGGCTTTATCCGTGTCTTCGATCCGCAATAACATCTTTCCCCCACGCCCGCGCGCATAGAGCCAATTGAACAGGGCGGTGCGCGCGCCGCCAATATGGAGCGCCCCGGTGGGCGACGGGGCAAAGCGGGTGACGACGGGGGTCTCGGACATGCGCAATCCTCTTGGGGTGATGGCAAGAATGGTAAGCCAAACATTAAAATTAACCCTTCGTTCACCAATGAAGCGCAAGGATGTGTCAGGCAAATACTGATGTCCAACAGGAGTGACAAGTGCGCCCGCTCGCGGCTCTTTCAAACACATGGGACATGCAGCGGGGCAGCTTGTTTTTATGGGTGCCGGTCTGCCTCGCATATGGGATAGGTTGGTATTTCTCGCTCAGGTTCGAGCCGGACGTCTGGGTGTTGGGGCAGGGCGCCGGTGTCGGGGTCTTGGCTTTGGCCATGGCGCTCTGGGGATCACGTCGGTTGGCGCCCTTGTGGATTGGGCTGTGCCTGGTCCTCGTGGGTTTTGCGCTTGCCTCAGCGCGCAGTCATGCGGTCTCGGCCCCTGTGCTGACATTTCGCTACTATGGCCCGATCGAGGGACGGATCGTCAAAATTGACCGCTCGTCCAGCGATGCGGTGCGGTTGACGCTGGATCAGGTGCGTTTGGATCGCATGGCCCCGGACCGGACGCCCGCGCGGGTGCGGGTGTCGCTGCATTCGAAATATGTGGGCGTCACGCCAGAGCCCGGTTTGCATGTGATGACCACGGGTCATTTGTCACCGCCCGCAGGTCCCGCCGAGCCCGGTGGCTTTGATTTTCAACGCAACGCATGGTTCGAACGGCTGGGGGCAGTCGGCTATACGCGCAACCCCGTGCTGACAATCGCACCCGCGAGACAGACCACAGGCTTGCGATTGGCGCGGTTGCGCGGGGCCGTCAGTGCGCGGGTACGCGATAGCGTAGAGGGCGATGCAGGCGGGTTCGCAGCGGTGGTTATGACGGGGGATAGATCAGGCCTGTCGCCCGTTGCGACCGAGACGATGCGCGCGGCAAACCTCTATCATTTGGTGTCGATCTCGGGGATGCATATGGGCATGCTGGCCGGGTTCGTCTTTGGCGCGGTGCGCTACGGCGTCGCGTTCATTCCCTATCTCGCGCTGCGGCTGTCGGCGCGCAAAATTGCCGTCGCGGTCGCCCTGCCGACGGCTGCGTTTTATTTGGCACTGGCAGGGCGCGCCATCCCGACAGAACGGGCCTTTGTCATGATCGCCGTCATGCTGATCGCCATTTTGTTTGATCGCCGCGCCTTGTCGTTGCGGGCCGTTGCGATAGCCGCCACCGTTGTTTTGGTACTGCGCCCTGAAAGTCTGGTGAACCCCGGATTTCAGATGTCATTTTCCGCCGTTGTGGCGCTGGTCTTTGTGTTTGGTCATTTTGGCATGCCGGGCCGCCGCAAACACTGGGCACTGCGGATGTTGATCTCGGCGGCGGTGCTGACCGCGTCGTCTTTCGTCGCGGGTGCTGCAACTGCGCCCTTTGCTGCGGCGCATTTCAACCGGATCGCGCATTACGGTGTGATCGCGAACTTTTTTGCTGTGCCGGTCATGGGCATCGTCGTGATGCCCGCCGCCGTGATGTACGCGCTGCTGGAACCCATCGGTTTGGGCTGGATCGCCTTGGCAATTGTCGAAGCGGGGGCCAAATGGATTCTATGGATTGCCCAGACCGTTGCGGGCTGGGACGGGGCGATGTCCGCGGTGGTGCAACCGCAAGCAATTGTGCTGCCTTTGCTGGGCTTTGGCGGTTGTGCGTTGGTTATTTGGGTGGGTCGTGGAAAATGGTTTGCGGCCATTCCGGTCGTCAGTGCGTTGGCCATCTGGAGCCAAGCAGAGCGGCCCGCCATGTTGATCGCGGATAGCGGTGGGATCATCGGGCTCGCTACACCTGAAGGGCGTGCGCTGTCACGCCCGACGGGCAACGCGTTCGTCGCAGGCGTTTGGATCGAAAACGACGGTGATCTGTTGACGCAAGAGCAGGCCGCCGCTCTGGGTGGGTTCACTGGACCTGATCGCCTCCGCCATGCGCGCGTCGGCCCCCTCAGCGTTCTACATGTCTCGGGCACGCGCGCCCTTGCGCAGATTTCGGCCTGTGACGGGGCTGATATACTGGTCAGCAGCACCGAGATCACAGATGACAGGGGCTGCCTCGTTTTTGATCCAATCGTCATGCGCCCCACCGGGGCTGTGGCAATTTGGATGGGACAAGAGGGACCGTATATAGAAACGAGTGCGCAGATCAGCGGGCGCAGGTTATGGCATGGACGGCGCGAACGACACCTCGATCCGCCCCGCCTGTTGCCTTAGTAGCTGCGCATCAATCCGACGAGTTTGCCCTGAACCCGCACTTGGGTATCGCGGTAAATCTGCGTTTGATGGTTGGGGTTTGCCGCTTCTAGGGCGATACGCCCATTTTGCCTCCGAAACCGTTTCAACGTGGCTTCGTGATCATCGACCAAGGCGACCACGATATCGCCCGTCTGCGCTGTGTCTCCTTTGCAAATGATGACCATATCTCCGTCATTGATCCCGGCGTCGATCATCGAATCCCCGTTAACCTCCAGCGCGTAATGCTCGCCCGCGCCGACCATAGTCTGCGGGATCGACAGGCGGTTTTCGGCGTGTTCAATGGCAGAAATCGGCGTACCCGCAGCGATCCGTCCCATCACGTCTAATTCAATAACACCATTGGCAGGCGAGGGATCAGAGCGGCTGGGCCGAGCGTCTGCGATGCTAATCGGTGAAGAGGAGGGTTGGGGTGGCTGCAATGTATCGGGCAATTTGATGATCTCAAGAGCGCGGGCCCGGTGCGGCAGGCGACGGATGAAACCGCGTTCTTCCAGCGCCGTGATCAGCCGATGGATCCCCGATTTGGACCGTAAATCCAACGCCTCTTTCATCTCATCGAAAGATGGCGGCACACCGTCCCGCTTCACACGTTTCGAGATAAAATCCAACAGATCGAGCTGTTTCTTCGTCAGCATGTCGTTCTCCGTAGTCGCTACGCAAATGTGCGTTTGCGTTACGTTCTACGCATGTTCTTGGTTTGTGTCAAATCGCAATGACGTCAACCAGCGTCCCAATGCTACCGCCGGGGTGGCCTGGGGGCTGTACGATCAGGCAATTGGCCTCGGATAACACGCTCAGTAGTGAGCTGTCTTGCTTTGAAAATGCCGTCACACCATCAGGCCCGATGACCGCGCGCAGATAATGTTCGCGCAGACCATTGGCGGCCAAAGGGGCGGCAAGGCGGGCTTGGCTGCGCGGCGCGGGTTTTGCCGCGTGGCCCAATATCGCGTGGATAAAGGGGACGAGGAATATTTGCCCGCAGACCATGGCCGAGACGGGGTTGCCGGGCAGCCCAATCAAGGGTGTGCCGCCGATATGTCCGGCCATCAGCGGTTTGCCGGGGCGCATGGCGACTTTGTAAAATGTCTGATCCATTCCTGCATCTTGTGCTGCGCTGGCGACCAGATCATGATCGCCAACCGATGCGCCGCCGATGGTCACGATGACATCCGCGTCGCAGGCCAGATCAAACGCTTGTCCCAGTGAAGACCGGGTGTCGCGCGCAATCGGCAGCAGTCGCGGG
>CALHAP010000145.1 GCA_937931795.1 uncultured Paracoccaceae bacterium | reverse complement strand
GCACAATCAGTTGCGCGGCTATCAGGTGAACGCAGACTTGATGGGCCACGCCAAACCCGACGCGCTGTTCATGCATTGCCTACCCGCGCACCGCGATGACGAGGCGACGTCCGAGGTGATGGACGGTCCCAATTCGGTGATCTTTGACGAGGCCGAGAACCGTCTGCACGCGCAAAAGGCGATCATGCGGCATTGTCTCGGGGTTTAGTCTGCGGGTCTAGACCCCGCCGATGATGCGTGGCCTGCGGGTGGCGCGGACGAGGGACACCGAGCGGCCGTCTTTTGGCACTCCCAACGTGAGCACGGCGTCACGCAGCATCTGCGTGGCGGCCTCCGCATCTGCAGGAAGCGATTGCGGCGGGATGGGTGGCCCTGCGGTGATGGCAAAGGGTTGGCGCGATTTGTTCAGCGTCTCGTGGAACAGGGTGATGTCGCGCAGGCTTGGGTGGATCAGGTCCAGCAGATAGAACAGCGCGGAATTGCGCGCAGCGATGTGGATCGGGATCACTGGCAGATCGAACTTGCGGGCCAGCGCCGCCGCCGAGGTCATCCACGGGCGTTCATGCAGGCGCAGGCCCCGCCGCTGTGCCAGACGACCCGACGGGAAAATCACGCCCAGCCGTTCGCCCTCAATCGCGCGGCGCACATAGGCCATGGTTTGCCGGGTGCTGGCGCGGCTGCGACGATCCCGCTGCCATTCTACGGGGGCGATGATCTTGTGCATCTGCGGCAGCACCTTCAGCACATCGCGGTTGGCGAAAAAATAGGCATCGCGGCGAATGCGTGAAATCGCGTGGTGCAGGATGATCCCATCCGCGATGCCGGTGGGGTGGTTGGCGACGATCAGTGCGGCCCCTTTGGGCGGGATGTAATAGCTGCCGCGCGTCGCGGTGTGCCGCGCCAGCATCTGGCCCATGGTGTCCATAATCTGATGGGCGGGTAGGTCGCGCAGGGCGCGGCCCACGGCGATGGTCTTGTCGTAGGACAGCCCCTTATTCAGCAGCGCGCGCATCATGGCCACGTGGTGACCAGTGCCCGCCAACCACGGCGCGCGGTCAAAAATCAACGGATCAATACGGTCCTTCATGCCTATGCCCCACCAAATTTGGATGACATCTGCACTATAGTGGCCGCACGCCTGCGCTGTCGGGCAAGCCCCTAGGGGCAAAAACGCCCGTCATCGGCCAAGGATCGCCGATGACAGGCGCGTTTCCCCCTATCCCAAAATGCGGGTCACCATCTCTTGGGTTTCGCTCGACAGCCCATCTGTGTTCGATAATCGGGCCAAAGACGCGCGCATCAGCGCCTGCCTGCTATCGTCCCAACGTGGCAGCGTCTCGAACTGGGTGACCATCCGCGCGGCTGTTTGCGGGTTGACGCGATCGAGGGTGATCAACTCGTCTACCAGCAGTTTGTAGCCCGCACCGCTGGCGTGATGAAACGCTGCTTGATAGCCCGCGAACGAGCCTAGGACAGCGCGGAACCGGTTGGGATTTTTGCGGTCGAATGCCGGGTGCGCAATCAGGCGTTGTGTCACGGCGATGGCCTCGAGCGGGTCAGGATTGGTGATCTGCGTGGCGAACCATTTGTCCGTCACTTGCCTGTCATCGGCCCATCGTGCGCCAAACTCTGCGACCGCTACGTCTCCCTTGCCCGCCCGTTGCAAACACCCCAACGCCATAAAGCTCTGGGTCATGTTATCGGCTGTTTGAAACTGGTTCTGGGCCGCTAGCCCGCCGTCTATCCGGCTGATCAAATTGAGCATCGCATTGCCCAATTGCCGTTTGCCCGCGTCCTCGGCCGCTGGGGAATAGGGGCCGGTGACGAGGTTGGCTGCATAAATCCGGTCGAGGTCGGCATCGAGCGTCTGGGCCATCGCGTCCAACAGGTTCTGGTAGGCCTCATAGATCGCCGCTGGGTCGGGCGTGGTGCCACCGTCGAACAGTATCTGCGCCAATTCGCTCTGCGACGGCAGCGACAGCACCAAGGCGCGAAAGGCGGGGTCGAGCGTGTCGTCATTTGCGACCCCGCGGATCGCCTCAAGGTAGCCCGCATCGGGCGCGGCCCCATCGCGCACCATCGCCACGAGTGCTGATTGAGCCAACTGCCGCCCCGCTTCCCATTTGTTGAACGGGTCGGTGTCATGGGCCAACATCACGGCGCGTTCTGCGGATGTCAGCGTTTGGTTCAAGATCACTGGCGCGGAAAAGCCGCGCAGCACCGACGGGATCGGTTTGCCCCATAGCCCTTCAAATTCATAAGTATGTGTAGCATCTGACAGCTCAAACACCCGCGTGGGTTCAATCTCGCTGCCGTTTTGGGCCAAGAGGCCGACAGCGACGGGGATCACGAAGGGCGCTTTGCCCGGTTGTCCAGGTGTTGGGGCTGTGTGTTGGGTTAGCGTCAGCCGGTATGTGCCGTCGCTGTAGTCGTCTGTTACGTCAATGCGCGGTGTGCCTGCCTGCGAATACCACAGCGCAAACTGGCTAAGATCACGGCCTGTGCTGTCCTCGAACACTTTAAGCCAGTCTTCGATTGTCGCGGCCTGCCCATCGTGGCGGGTGAAGTAGAGATCGACCGCTTTGTCATATTCTGCGTCGCCGACCAGCCTTTTGAGCATCCCAATGACTTCGGCCCCTTTCTCGTAGACAGTCGAGGTGTAAAAGTTGTTGATCTCGACAAAGCTATCGGGGCGGACCGGGTGTGCCAGCGGGCCGTTGTCTTCGGGGAACTGGCCGCGTCGCAATGTGACCGCGTCCTCAATCCGTTTGACGGGCACGCTGCGCATGTCGCCGGTGAACTGCTGGTCACGAAAGACCGTAAGCCCTTCCTTGAGGCACAGCTGGAACCAATCGCGGCAGGTGATCCGGTTGCCCGTCCAGTTGTGGAAATACTCGTGGGCGATGACCGCCTCGATAGTCTCATAGTTCGCATCCGTCGCGGTCTTTGGGCTGGCGAGAACGTAACTGGCATTGAAAATGTTCAAGCCTTTGTTTTCCATCGCGCCTGCATTGAAGTCGTCGACCGCGACAATGTTGAAAATGTCCAAGTCGTATTCGCGCCCATAGACCTCTTCGTCCCACGTCATCGAGCGTTTTAGGGCGTCCATCGCGTAGGTGCATTTGTGCGTGTCGCCGGGGCGGACGTAGATGTTGAGCGCCACGTCGCGGCCACTGCGCGTGGTGAAACTGTCGGAATGTGCGTCGAGCTCGCCTGCAACGAGTGCGAACAGATAGGCCGGTTTGGGCCATGGGTCGTACCATTCGGAGCAGCCGTCGCCTTCGCCCGTCAGGTTGCCATTGGACAAGCGCACTGGCGCGTCGCCCTCAATCCGCACGGTGAACACCGACATCACATCGGGCCGGTCGGGGTAGTAGGTAATTCGGCGGAACCCTTCGGCCTCACATTGGGTGCAATACATGCCGTTCGATATATACAGCCCTTCGAGGGCGGTGTTGCCTGCGGGATCGATCTCGACGACGGCCTCCCAGATGAACGGGGCGTCGGGCACGTCACAGGTGAGCGTGTCGCCCTCCACACTTGGCGTCACAGCCACGCCGTCGATTGTAGCACTGATCAGCGTCAGATCTTCGCCGTGCAGGCGAAACACTGGATCATCGGCGTCCGGCTTGGGCGAAAACGCGATACGACTGATAACCCGCGTTTTATGCGCGTCTAGCTGAAAGGTCAGATGCACGCTGTCGACGGTAAAGCCGTAAGGCGTGTAATCGGCGAGGTAGATTGTCTGTTGTCCATCGGGCATCGGCGTCTAGTTCCTTTGTGAGACATCGCCAGCGAAACGTGGCGGTCTGCTTAAATGTTCCCACCCTTAATGCGGCGGGGCGTGGTTGGGATCAAGGGAAGGGGAAAAGCATGGCCAAGACGCGCAAGAAGGGCGATCTGCCCCGCAAAACCTGCGCCACCTGTGGTCGCCCCTTTGACTGGCGCAAGAAGTGGGCCAAGGTCTGGGACGAGGTGCGCTATTGCTCGGACCGCTGCCGGCGGGAGAAAGGGTAGGCCCTTCATCACTCTGCCGCATTTTTGTGCGATCCCATTTGGTGCAAGGATAAACAGACATCTGCGCGGTCAGCGTGGTTTTCATGCGCAGCGCCATATGTATGCTGCCATTGAGTTTAAGTGAGGAACGATATGACGCGCCCTGTGATTGGTATTATTGGCAATTCGCATCTGATCAATGATGAATACCCAACCCATGCGGCAGGTGTCAGCAATACCGAAGCGGTCGCACAGGTGTGCGATGCATTGCCCCTGATCGTGCCCTCTGATCCGGCCTTCGTCGATATCGCGCAGCTGATGGACACCTGTGATGGGTTTGTGTTCACGGGCGCGCGGCCCAATATCCATCCCCATGAATACGGCGAAGAGCCGACGCCTGCGCATGGTGACTTTGACCGTGCGCGTGACGCGTTGACGCTGCCGCTGATCCGGGCCTGTGTCGCGCGCGGGCAACCGATTATGGGCATTTGCCGGGGGTTCCAAGAGGTGAATGTGGCCTTTGGCGGCTCGCTCCATCCCGAAATCCGCGACCTGCCGGGCCGCGCCAATCACCGGATGCCGACGGACGGCACGCTGGCGGATAAATTTACCAACACCCATCTGGTGTCGATGACCGAAGGTGGCCCATTTCACCGGCTGCTCGGTGACACACACGTGCTGACCAATTCGCTGCACGGCCAAGGGATCAAAGAGCCGGGCAATCGCATTGTGGTCGATGGCACCGCCCCCGACGGCACACCCGAAGCAATCTATGTCAACGGGGCTGCGGGCTTTACGCTATCGGTCCAATGGCACCCCGAATGGCAAGCAGGCGAAGACCCTGTATCGCGCCCCTTGTTCGAAGCATTCGGGGCCGCCTGTGCTGCATGGCGCGCAGGCAGCGTGGTGGCCGAGATGAAACGGGCGTGATGGGGGCTGACTGCTAACTTTAGCGTCAGAAACGCGTTCAGACGCGTTGCCATCGGGCATTCAAATTTATAACTCTCTTAGCCTTTTCAGACGTGTCCTGGTGGTCCGCAAACCACGTCTCGTCACCCGGCCCGTTGCAATAGCGTCGACAACAGGCCGTAGACTTCATCTGCCGTGGCGTCTTCATCGCCGTCGAAACGATCACTGGCCATCGCATTTTGCGGTGTCTCGACGGCGGGGGTGGCGACGGCAGGTGCTGGCAGGCCCATGGCGGTTAGCACGCCAGATGCGCGCAGGGCGTCAGGGGCGATGCCCAGCAGAACGATGGCTTCGCCGTTTGGAAAGCTCAGCTTTGCGTGGCCCTGTCCATCGTCGTCGATCATCGCGTCTGAGGCAGTGATCGGCGCATCGCTGTCGCTTTGGCACACTTCACTAACGTCCAGTATATCACCCGGCACGATCTGCCCGTCGACCGCAATCATCGGCAACGTGAAGCCCGCGATGCGTGGCGCGGGCGCGTAGCCGTCCAACACCAGCGGCGTGTCAGACAGGGTGTGCTCGGTCTGCCGCTCGCGGAGCGCCTCGACGATATGAACCTTAAACCCCGAAGGTGCTTGCGCCATTGGACGGGCGCCGATGGCAGGCATCGGG
>CALHAP010000144.1 GCA_937931795.1 uncultured Paracoccaceae bacterium | reverse complement strand
CAGCTCCCCGTCCTGAAACCGCCAGAGACGTATGGTTTTGGCCAGATGGGGGCGATCGACAAAGGCGACTTCAACATGCCCGTCGCCGTCCAGATCGGCCGCCCCGATGGGGGCAAGCCATCGGTTTGAGCGCCCGATGTGGGGCGTCTCGGCGATCTTGCCTGCTGCCCCGTAAATCGCAAGTGACCCGCCAAGGGCCATGTCTGTTTCCACCACGATCACCTCGGGGGCGCCATCGCCCGTGACGTCGATCAGACGTGGAACCACGTCCTCAAACACGTGATCTTTTGGCAGGGTAAAGGTGACCTGCTTTTGATCCCCTGTGGTAATTGTCAGCGCGCCAAACTCAATGGCATCGCCCAAAACCGCATGGCCATACCGCTGCGTTGGCGCGCCGTAGACCGCCGCGGTGATCACTGGCGCATTCTGCGCCACGACACCCTGCGCCAGACCAAAGAAAATCGCGGCAAGACCTGCCGCCGCGATCCGCATCAGATCTGCTTTTCAGGCATCTGCACGCGCAAACCATCCAGCGCATCCGTCACCTTGAGCTGGCAGGTCAGGCGCGACTTGGCCGGATCAGGTTCATAGGCAAAATCGAGCATGTCTTCTTCCATGTCGTCCTTGGCCGGCAGTTTTTCGACCCAGGCCTCATCCACATAGACGTGGCAGGTCGAACAGGCGCAGGCACCACCGCAATCGGCCTCGATACCCGGAATACCATTGTCGCGCGCGCCTTCCATGACGGTCAGGCCATTGGCCACGTCAACGACATGCTCTTTGCCGCCATGTTCTACATAAGTGATCTTCGCCATGCGGTGTCCTTTCCCAAGACCGAACTGATTTTGCACAATATCTAAGTCAGGCGTCCGCCCGCGACCAGAGGCATTTGCACACCCGCTCCCGGTCTTGCCCAAGATGGTTGCCGAAAAAACGCCTTTTATATTTGGCCCAACAGTGATCAATTATGCGCAAGCTCACGTAGATTGGGCAAAACCGGTAAAAACGATGAGGCAAATCATGCAGGCGCATCCATTCATATTGGCAGCTTTGGTCCCTTTGGCAGGGTGTATTGCACCCACCAACGGCGTCCCCACCTCGAACCCACAGCCCGTGGCCTTCATGGATGAGATTGAAACGGACGCCGACGGGCGCTGTTTTGCACGCGCACTCGTGAGCGCCCCCGAGATTGAGGCGGCCACATTGGAAGACGGCACGGACATTCTGCCGCAGGTTGAAACCTCTGCGCTGGATGCCCCGATCTTGGACGCGGCACCCGCCCCGATTGAAATCGCAGATACCACGGCTGACATCACAGCAGATCCCGTCGACAGCAGCACGGCCTTTGAGGCGGTTATGTCTTCGGTCGAATCGCCCGAGGCCGTCAGTGGCTTGGAAGAGGTTCTGCTGGCCCCCGACGATCATATTTTGTACTTTATGGGATTGGATCGCTTGTTGCCGCAATCCCAACCGGACGTTGCATTGCTCGACACCACCAATCGGTTCGAGACGCTGTGCCCTGCGGATTATAGCCCTGCGCTGATTTCAGACCTGCAACGCGCCTTGGCCGTGCGGGACACCTATGACGGCCCGATCAGCGGGTTGATGGATGCGCAGACCGTCGAGGCGATCTCGACATTCCAAGCGGCCCAAGGCGTCAACAGTGGCCTTCTTGGCCGTGAAACCGCACGTGATTTGGGATTGATCACATTGACCGACGCAGAACGCGACGCGCTCGACAGCCTGTAAAAATCGACACCAGAATACAAAAAGGGCGCCCTGCTGAGGCGCCCTTTTTACGTTTGATACGTTGTTAATTATTCTGCGATCGCCAGCGCCACAAAGCGCGGATCACCGGCGCGGCGGATCAGTAGCAAAATAGACTTGCGCCCGGCTTCGGTCGCTTCGCCGATGCGGTCTGTCAGGTCAGAGATATTGGCAACAGGCTGTTGGCCTGCTTCCGTGATCACGTCCCCAACCATTAGGCCTTTGACCTCGGCATCGGACCCGGTTTCTAGACCAGTGATGATCAGCCCCTCGGCGTCAGCCCCCAGATCGAACTCTTCGATCATCTCAGGTGTCAGCTGCGCCAGCGTCATGCCCAAAACATCCGTTTGCGCGGGCGTTTCTTCTTCGGGCGCGGAGCCACTGGCCGGGAACGTGGCTTCGGCTTCTTCGCGTCGGCCCAAGGTGACCATGATGATCTCGATCTCGCCGTTGCGCAGCACCTCGACGGGCACAGCGGCATCCACAGCCGAATTGCCGACGATACGGACCAATTCACGGGTATCGCTAATGTCCTTGCCGTCAAAGGTGATGATCACGTCACCCGATTCCAGCCCAGCGTCCAGCGCAGGACCGGGGGGCACGTCGGTGATCATCGCCCCTTCGGTCGAGGTCAGGCCGATGATCGCGTCAACCATATCGGGGGTGACGTCTTGGATGCGCACACCCAACCAACCACGGCGGGTTTCGCCAAATTCCAGCAATTGCCCGACAACCGTGTCTACGACCGTCGATGACATCGCAAAGCCGATCCCGATAGAACCGCCGTTGGGGGACAGAATAGCGGTGTTCACACCGATCACTTCGCCGTTCATGTTGAACAATGGCCCACCCGAGTTACCACGGTTGATAGCAGCATCGGTCTGAATGTAGTCATCATAGGTGCCCTGCAATTCGCGATTGCGGGCGGACACAATCCCGGCAGAGACAGAAAAGCCCTGCCCCAGCGGATTACCCATCGCCATGACCCAATCGCCCACACGCGCGCCGACGCCATCACTGTCGCCAAACTGCACGAACTGAAGCGGGGTGTCGTATTCGACCTTGAGAAGGGCGATATCCGTATTCGGATCGGTGCCCACCAATTCTGCGGGCAGCAGCTCACTGGGCTGGCCATCACCGGGGAAGAACTCGATCTCGATCTCGTCGGCCCCTTCGATGACGTGGTTGTTGGTGACAATGTAGCCGTCAGCCGAGATCACAAACCCGGATCCTAGGGCGGCAGACCGGCGCGGCGCGTCTTCGCCACGGTCGTCAAATTCCTCAAAGAATTCCTCGAAAGGCGACCCTTCTGGCACCACCCCTTGCGGACCTGTGTTGCCCGCAACCACGGTGGATGTGGTGATATTGACAACCGACGGGCTGACCTGTTGGGCCAAATCCGCGAATGTGACGGGACGACCCGAATCGGCCAGCGACAGATTGTTGGCCTCTTGGGCAGGTGCCGGGGCGGCGTAAGCCAGCGACAATGCGGTCCCGAGCGCGAGCGCAGAGGTCAATTTCGCGGCCACACTCATGCCATTGGGCTTGGAAGCGGCCACAACACGGGCGTCGGTGCGTTTTTGGGGGGCGGTTTTTATCAAGGAAAGCTCCATCGTTCTACCGGTCGTCATCGCCACATTCCTGCGACTTTGTTTGACACTGTGACCTCAATGTAGGGCAGGAATGGGGCAACGCAACGCCTTTGACGGGCGCATCAAGCTGTTGTGACGATCTACTTTGCCCAGATTTTGCGCATTTTTCGACGTCTTCGGACGGCAGGCCCGCAAAATATCGGTTGCCAGACAGATATTTTGGAGGCTACCTAATGCCATCAGATACGGGAGACATGCGGCGCATCACACATGCTTCGTGGGCCGAAGGAGCAACCGCCCCGGTAAACTCTCAGGCAAAAGGACCGGTCTGATCACGACATCTGGAGAGAGGCCACATGTGGCCCGCCGAAGGGATAGCGATCTCAGGCGCCTGTTTTCAGGCATGGACAGAAGGGGCATCTGACGCGGATTTATCCGCAAGGGATGCCTGCGCGTTTCGCGGGTTCGTGATTGAAAGGGGCGAAATGTCCGATTTGAAGATGCTCGATTTGGCCGCGCTGCATGACGCACATGGCGCGAAAATGGTGCCCTTTGCCGGCTACAATATGCCCGTGCAATACGCGCTCGGGGTCATGGGCGAGCATACCCACACCCGCACGCAGGCTGGATTGTTTGACGTCAGCCACATGGGTCAGGTGATCTTGCGCCCCAAAGCCGGGATGGAGGCACTGGCCCTCGGGTTTGAGGCCCTGATGCCCGTTGATGTGCTGGGATTGGCCGAAGGGCGGCAACGCTACGGTCTGCTGACAAATGACGCGGGCGGCATTCGTGATGATTTGATGTTTGCCAATCGCGGCGATGATCTGCTGGTCGTGGTCAATGCCGCCTGCAAAGACGCCGATATCGCCCATATGACCGCACATCTCAGCGATGTGGCAGATGTGATCCCCGTGACCGACCGCGCCTTGCTCGCGTTGCAAGGGCCTTTGGCAGCCGCGGCTCTCGGTGCCGTGATCACGCTGCCCGATATGCGGTTTATGGACGTGGCCGAGATAGACACAGATTTTGGCACGTTGTGGCTATCGCGGTCCGGGTACACGGGCGAAGACGGGTTCGAGATTAGCGTGCCGAATGCGCATGTGCAGGCCTTTGCCGAAGCGTTGCTGACGCAAAACACAGTCGCCCTTATTGGCCTTGGCGCGCGCGACAGCCTGCGGTTGGAAGCGGGGCTGTGCCTCTACGGCCATGACATCACCACCGAGACCTCGCCCATCGAGGCGGGTCTGACCTGGGCCATCCAAAAGGTCCGTCGCACGGGCGGTGACCGAGCGGGCGGCTTTGCAGGCAGCGATGTGATCTTGGATCATCTCGCCAACGGCGCACCACGCAAACGCGTGGGGCTGCTGCCACAAACCCGTGCGCCGATGCGCGAAGGGGTGAGCTTGTTTTCGGGCGATACTCAGGTCGGTGCCGTCACATCGGGCGGCTTTGGTCCGACACTGGGTGCGCCTGTTGCGATGGGCTACGTCGATGCGCAACACGCGGCCCTCGGCACCGAACTGACCGGCGATGTGCGCGGCAAACGCCTGCCCGTCACAGTCGCCGCCCTGCCCTTCACCCCTGCCAATTTCAAACGCTAAACCAACAGGAAAAGACCCATGAAATACACCGAAGATCACGAATGGATGCGCCTCGAAGACGATCTGATCATTGTCGGCATCACCGAACACGCAGCCACGCAATTGGGCGATATCGTCTTTGTTGAACTGCCCGAGATCGAGACACAGACCGCCAAAGGCGACGAAGTCGTCGTGATCGAAAGCGTCAAGGCAGCCTCGGACATCCTGGCGCCACTGGACGGTGAAATCGTCGAAGTGAACCAAGCGTTGATCGACGCGCCCGCACTGGTCAACGAAGACCCCACAGGTGCGGCTTGGTTCTTTAAGCTAAAGGTCGATGACACCGCCGTTCTCGACGATTTCATGGATGAAGACGCCTACAAAGCCCTCATCGACTAAGCCCACGCCGCAGAATTTCGGGAGCCTGATATGTCCTACACGCCCACGACCTACGACACTTATGATTTCGCCAACAAACGCCACATCGGCCCCTCACGGGCGGAAATGGCCGAAATGTTGCAGGCCGTGGGCGCTGCTGATCTGGACACGCTGATCGCGGAAACCGTGCCCGAAGGCATCCGCCAAAAGACGCCGCTCGATTGGGCCCCACTGGCCGAGCATGAACTGCTGGCGAAAATGCGCGATGTGGCGGGTATGAACACGGTGATGACCAGCCTGATTGGACAGGGCTACTATGGCACGGTCACGCCTCCTGCGATCCAGCGCAATATCCTTGAAAACCCCGCGTGGTACACCGCCTACACCCCCTATCAGCCCGAGATCGCGCAGGGGCGGCTGGAAGCATTGTTGAACTATCAAACCATGATCAGCGATCTGACCGGCCTGCCCATCGCAAACGCCTCCTTGCTGGATGAAGCCACGGCGGCGGCGGAAGCCATGACAATGGCGCTGCGCGGGGCCAAATCCAAGGCGCGCGCGTTTTTCATCGACACGCAGTGCCACCCGCAGACCATCTCGGTGATCGAAACCCGCGCCCTGCCCCTTGGCATTGAGGTGATCGTGGGCGACCGGGCCGAGCTGCGCTCAGACGAAGTGTTCGGCGCGTTGTTCCAATACCCCGGCACGCACGGGCATATCATCGACTACACAGATGACATCGCGGCTCTGCACGCGGCCAAAGCGATTGCGGTCGTGGCCACGGATCTGCTGGCGCTGACGATGTTGAAAGAACCGGGGCAGATGGGCGCAGATATTGCCATCGGATCATCGCAACGCTTTGGCGTGCCGATGGGCTATGGCGGCCCACACGCGGCGTTTATGTCCTGCACCGATGCGCTGAAACGATCCATGCCGGGGCGGATTGTCGGCGTCAGCGTCGATGCGCGCGGCAACAAAGCCTACCGCCTCAGCCTGCAAACTCGCGAGCAACACATCCGCCGCGAGAAAGCGACATCCAACGTCTGCACCGCCCAAGCGCTGCTTGCCGTCATGGCGTCGTTCTACGCCGTGTTTCATGGGCCCGAAGGGCTACGCGCTATCGCCGAAAGGGTGCATTTCCTGACTGGCCGCCTCTACCGCGCGCTCAAAGCGGCGGGTGCAAAACTGGAACCAAAGGACTATTTTGACACGATCACCGTCGAGGTGGGCGTGGGCCAAGCAGGCATTCTCGCCGCCGCCCGTGCCGAAGGCGTGAACCTGCGCAAAATCGGCCATGATCGGATCGGCATTTCGCTTGATGAAACCTCGGACGAACAGGTGTTGATGCAGGTGTTGCGCGCCTTTGGCATTCATATAGCACCACCCCATCGCGGTAGCTTGGGCTTTGCCAAAGACATGGTGCGCGAGACCGACTATCTGACGCATCCCGTCTTTCATATGAACCGCGCCGAGAGCGAGATGATGCGCTACATGCGG
>CALHAP010000143.1 GCA_937931795.1 uncultured Paracoccaceae bacterium | reverse complement strand
CCGGCACCGATCAGCGCATCTGCGGCCTGCGCCATATCCGCATCGGGCATGATGATCATGTGGTTCTTTGCGCCGCCGAAACACTGCACGCGTTTGCCGTTCGCACAGCCTGTAGAATAGATGTATTCCGCAATCGGAGTTGATCCGACAAAGCCCACGGATTGGATGACATCATGATGCAGGATTGCGTCCACAGCTTCTTTGTCACCGTTAACGACCTGCAATATGCCCTTTGGCAATCCCGCTTCGAGCATTAATTCGGCCAGCATCAACGGCACGGAAGGATCACGCTCTGATGGTTTCAGGATAAACGCGTTTCCGCACGCAATGGCGGGGGCAAACATCCACATCGGGATCATCGCGGGGAAGTTAAACGGGGTGATGCCCGCTGTGACGCCGAGCGGCTGTTTCATCGAGTACATGTCGATGCCGGGGCCCGCGCTATCGGTGAATTCTCCTTTGAGCAGTTGCGGTGCGCCGATGCAGTATTCGACGACCTCCAAGCCGCGCTGCACGTCGCCTTTGGCGTCGGGGATGGTCTTGCCGTGTTCGCGGGACAGGGCCTCGGCAAGCTTGTCCATGTCGCGGTGCAGGAGGGCTACGAATTGCATCATCACCCGTGCGCGGCGCTGGGGATTGACGGCGGCCCATGCGGGTTGGGCGGCTGCTGCGACCTGAACGGCGCGGTCCATATCGGCGGCGGTGGCGAGCGCCACGTGGGCCTGCACTTCGCCTGTCGCGGGGTTCATGACGTCGGCGTGGCGGGTGCTGTCGCCGCTGGTTTCCGCGCCGTCGATGTAGTGGCCGATCTGCTGCATTGGGTGTCCTTCATATCTCATGCGTTTGGCGCATAGTAGGGCGTAGGGCAGGGGGGTGCCAGTGAAAGGTGGCGGCAATGCAAAAGGCCCGCCGGGTGGGGCGGGCCTTTGTCAAAATGTATCGGTAGGGGAGGGTGTTTAGCTCTGGCCCTTCCATGGAACGAGGAATTTCTAGCCCCAGCGCATCAGCATGTCGATGCCAAAACCGATGATGCCGATCAGGATGATCCCGAGGATGACGATGTCGGTGTTCTGGAATTTGGACGCGGTCATGATCATCATACCGGCCCCTTCCTCGGCGGCCACAAGTTCGGCGGCCACAACGGTGCCCCAGCAGACGCCCATCGCGACCCGTGCGCCCGTGAAAATCTCGGGCAGCGAGTTTGGCACGATGACGTGGCGCATGATTTGCGGTTTGGACGCGCCCAGCGAGTAGGCGGCGTGGACCTTGGAGATGTTGACGCCAGAGACGCCAGCCCGTGCCGCGATTGCCATAATCCAGAGCGCTGCGAGGAACAGCAGGACGATTTTACCCGTCTCGCCGATGCCTGCCCAGATGATCACCAACGGGATCAGCGCCAGTGGTGGCACGGGGCGCATAAATTCGACGATCGGGTCGAACCAGCCGCGGAACCAGTTGGACAGGCCCATTGCGTAGCCAAGTGGGATGCCGACCGCAGCGCCGAGGATGAAGCCGAAGATCACCCGGTAGAGCGACATGCCGAGGTGGACGAACAGGTTGGTGCCACTGAACCCTTGGGTCGCGATTTCATAGAGGCGCGCGCCGACCCGCTCGGGGGGGGGTAGCCAGATGGGCTGCATCTGGATGCCTTGGTCGGGCAGGATGTTGAGCGATCCGCGTGTGGACATTGTGATTGTGCCGAAATCAAATTGGAGACGTTCGCCGGGTGTAATCGGCTCGCCGTTGACTGCGATGATGTTGGTGCCGTCGTCGCGGGTCAGATCGTCGTTGTTTTGAAGGCGGGCGAGGGCGGATCTATAGGCTTCGATCACCAGCGCATCGTTTTTGGCGAAACCGTCGCCGGGGTCAACGACCGCAGGTTCTGGATCGGTGCTTTCGACGCCGTCTTCGTCTGTGGTGGTCTCGTAGACGGTTAAGGTGACGGTGGCGGTGTCTGTGTTGCCATCCGCGTCTTGGACCGTGTGCTCAAAGGTGGTGATCCCCAATGCCGGTCCCGGCATGTGCAGGAACGACGGGATGAGCGCGGAGCCGGTGAACGACCCCCAAAGGAGGAACAGCGCTAGGATCGACAGGACTGAGGCGCGTTTGTCTGGCAAAACCGCGCTCTCGTCGCCGAATGTCACGGTTTTAAGCGAGGTGTAGCCCGAGCGTTTCATGCCGCCAGCGATGGCGCGCACGACGACAAAACACAGGATGAAAAAGCCTACATAGAGGAGAAACGGGATCATGATGCGGCCTCCGTTCTGCCCATAATTTCTTCTTCCATATCCCAGATCATGCCGAGGATTTCTTCACGGACTTTGTTGAACTCGGGATGTTTTTTGACCTCACGCAGGTCGGCATCAACGCCGAGATCGGCGAAGGGAAGATTGTATTCTTTGTGGATGCGACCGGGGCGCGGCGCCATGACGATCAGGCGTTCGCCTAACAACAGGGCCTCTTCGACCGAGTGGGTGATCAAGATGATCGTTTTGCCGGTCTCTTTCCACAATTTGAGTACGAGGCTTTGCATTTTTTCGCGGGTCAGTGCGTCGAGCGCGCCCAGCGGTTCGTCCATCAAGATGACGTCCGGGTCATTGGCCAGACAACGCGCTAGGGCCACCCGCTGCTGCATACCACCGGACAATTCGTAGATCGCCTTGTCCCGAAAATCTGCGAGGCCCACGACGTCGATTAGATGGTCGACGTTTTTGCCGTATTGCGCGTCTTTTTGACCGCGCATCCGGGGACCAAAGCTGACGTTTTCGCGGACATTCATCCATTCAAACAACGCGCCTTTTTGGAACACCATGCCGCGTTCGGCGTCGGGGCCGTGGACTTCGTTGCCGTTGAGCGAGATGACCCCGTCGGTGGGTGCCAGAAAGCCTGCGATAATGTTGAGCAAAGTTGTTTTGCCGCAGCCCGAGGGCCCGAGGACGCTGACGATTTCGCCCTGTTTGATGTTGAGCGAGACGTTTTGAAGCGCTTGCACAGCGCTGCCATTGGGCAAATCAAATCGCATCGACACATCATTGATGGTCAAGCCAGACATGGGGCCCCCCCTTTTGTCGAGAAATATCTAAGTGGTTGTAAAATAGGGATTAGGGCCCGGTGATCCGGGCCCTAATCTCATAGAATGGTCGCTTATTCAGCAGCCATCTGCATTGGCTCGGCGTTTACCGCGTCTTCGTAGCTGGACAGCGCGCTGTCGATGCTGCCGGATTCCACGAACACGTTGGCCACACCGCCCATGAACTCGGCAATGCCGCCGCCCATCCATTTTGCGGAGAGCTGCTCTTCGAGGCTTGGGAAGGACATAGTGGCGATCGCAGATTGTGCGGCGTCAAGATCCATGCCTGATTCTGAGGCAACGATGGCAAGCATTTCGTCGCCACCGGCACCGGAGTTCCAACGCTCGTTGGCAGCTGCTGTGACGGCCAAGAAGTTAGAAACCAGCTCAGGGTTTTCAGCGATGAAGCCTGCGGGCGCGGATGTCACGTCGAACACCAAGATGCCCAGCTCTTCTTTCTCGGCACCAGTCAGAAGCACGTCGCCGTACTCTTTCATGCGGCTCAGACCACCGCCGTAGCCACAGGCGAAATCAACAGCACCTTGGCTCAGAGCGGCTGCGCCCTCTGGTGGTGCCATGTCAACGATTTCGAGGCTTGCGAGGTCAACACCGAAGTGCTCCATGTGGCGCAGGAAGCTATAGTGCGCAGCGGTGCCCAGTGGCACGGCGACGCGACGGCCAGCAAGCTCGGATGCATTGTCTTTGTCGATCTCAAGATCGGCGCGCACAACACAGCCCTGGTTCTCAGAGTAGGACACGGCCACGTCGAGGATTTGCAGGTCTTGGCCCGCGGATGCTGCAACCACGAAAGGCGGCAGGCCTTGGCTGAGTGCGATGTGAACGTCGCCCGATGCCATAGCGGCGGACATGGCTGTGCCTGTTTCGAAGCTGACCCAGTTGACGGAAACGCCGAGCGCCTCGTCATAGGCGCCATTGGCTTTGGATTCCATCATTGGCATTGGCCACTCGAGGAAATACGCAACGGTGATTTCTTCGAGGTGGCCGTCCGCGAGCGCTGCCTGAGCAGAAAGCGCGAGCGCTGTACCAGCGAGCAGCTTGGCGATTGAATTTTTCATGTAACACTCCTGTCGGGGTCGTTTTGTTTGTTGCGCGCCCGGTTATCCGGCCGCGAGATGTGGACAAGATCAAAGGCACCCCTAGGTTCGTGAGCAGAACTTTGTTGCGCGCGCCCCGGACGTCTTGTTCCGGGAGAGGCTTTCATTTGCCTTGTCTATCGTCAAGCTTGATTTGAGCCGGGCCATTTCGTTAGTGCCACTTTTCCGGGTGCCGATGAGTCCAGTGCCTTTGCGTCCTGCCGAGTGCTGTCCGTTGCCTTGACGCCGCGCCTGTCTTTCGCGCAATTTGCCCAGATATAGTCCTTATAAAAAAGATGAGCCCCGCATCATGGATGGATCTGCTGTACCGACCGGTCACTGGCCCCGCTCGCTGTGGGCGCATACCGCGCCGCAGACGCCTGCGAATCCGCCTGTCGAAGGTGTGGTTGACGCAGATGTGACCGTGATCGGTGCTGGATTTACCGGATTGCGTGCTGCTTTGGCGCTGGCCGAAGCCGGCAGCCGCGTTGTGGTGCTGGACGCGGGCGATGTCGGCTGGGGTGCCTCTGGCCGCACTGGCGGGCAGGTCAATCCGATGATGCCGTTTAATGCCCCCTCGCGTATTCGTGAGATGGTGGGCGCGGCTACGTTTGAGCGGCTGGCCGAGACATCGCTCAATTCTGCCGACGAGCTGTTCACCCTGATCAAGACCTACCAAATCGACTGTCAGGCCCGCCAAAAGGGCTGGCTGCGTGTGGCCCACGGCCCCAAAGCGATGCGCAAGGCCCGCGCGGATATCAAAGGCTGGAATGATCTGGGCGCTCAGATGGAGGTCATCGGGTCGGACGAGGTGTGCCGCCTCTCGGGCAGTCCTGCTTATCAGGGCGGTGTCGTGAACCCGCGTGGCGGCGCGATCCATCCGCTGATGTATGCCCGTGGATTGGCCGCTGCTGCCGTGTCGCGGGGCGCGCAAATCTTTGGCGGCTCGCCTGTGACGGATTTGAGCCAGACCGAGGGCGGCTGGACCGCGACGACGCCGAAGGGGCAGGTGCGCTCTGAATGGGTGATCGTGGCGACCAATGGGTATAGCGACGATCTGATCCCGAACCTCGACCGTACCGTCATCCCGATCACGCCTATTCAGATTGCGACCGATCCGCTGCCGGATGAGGTGATTGATACGATCCTGCCGATGGGCCACACGATTTCAGACAGCCGCCGCGTGATCATGTATGCGCGCCGGGAACCGGACAATCGTATCGTGTATGGCGGGCATGGCACGTCGGATAGGCAGGGAAACTTGCGCGGGTTTGACTGGCTGGTGCGTGACGCTGAACGTGTGTTTCCGCAGCTAAAAGGGGCCAACTGGACCCATCGTTGGGGGGGCCGTATTGCCATCACCGACGATCACATGCCGCATCTGCACGAACCGGCGAAAGGCTTGCTCGCCGGGCTGGGCTATAACGGGCGCGGCGTGGCTATGTCGAATATTATGGGGCGGATCATGGCCGAGCGTGCCTTGGGCGCGGCCCATGATACGCTGCCGCTGCCTGTGACCAAGGTCGCCCCGATCCCGATGCGGCAGTTGAAGGTGTTTGGCCTGCCGTGGGTCGTGAAGGGCATGAAGATGCTGGATCGCTGGGAGACGCGGTAGCGTCAGGGCAGGGGGGCCGTTTGCCAGACCCAGACCTTGAGCCCGCCGTGGGGGATTGGCGCGCTCTGGCTGGTGAAAGGGAGATGTGTTGCCTTTGCCAATGGGGCCTCGGATGTGACGAGGCCGACGCGCCAGCCCGAAAACTGTGATTTCAGTGTCCGGCCCAGCGTGTCGTAGAGGCTGAAAAGCAGTTTTTTGTTGCCGATCCGCGCGCCGTAGGGCGGGTTGATCATCACCAGACCGGGCGGGCCATCGGGCGCTGTGATGTCCGCGATGTCCATGCAGGTAAAAGTGGTGAGGTCTGCCAGACCCGCGCGTTCGGCATTGGCTGTGCTCATGCGGATGGCGCCCGCGTCGCGGTCGCTGCCGTAGAACTGTGCGGGTGTTTGGGCGGGCGCGGGCAGGGTGTCTTTCATCATTTGCCAGCGGGCGGCGTCGAAACTGGCGAGCTGTTCGAACGCAAAAGACCGACTGCGACCGGGGGCGAGGGCGGCGGTGCGCTCGGCGGCCTCGAGCACGAAGGTCCCCGATCCGCACATCGGATCATAAAGCGGCGTGCCGGGGGTGTAATCGCAGACGCGCAGCATCAGGGCGGCCAGCGTTTCGCGCATAGGGGCCTTGCCCACGGCGGGTTTGTGGCCGCGTTTGTGCAGCAGCTCGCCCGAGGTATCGAGGCTGAAGGTGACGCGGTTGTCGTCGATGCGCGCTTTCAGCGTCAGGGCTGCGTCTGCGCTGACGGTGATGCCGTGGCTTTCGGTTAGGGCGCGGGCAATGCGGTCGGTGGCGGCCCCTGCGTGGTAAATCTTGGATTTTCGGTTGGTGCTGACCTCGACGGCGATGGGGACATCGGCGCGCAGCACGTCCCCCCACGGAAACTTGCGCGCGCGTTTGTCGAGCTGGGCGAGGTGGAAGGCCATGAAGCCGCCAATGCGCACGAGGACGCGCGAGGCACCCCGCAGATGCAGGTTCGCGCGCCAGACATCGGGCCAATCGCCGGTAAAAGTGACGCCGCCGGGGCCAGAGGTGGCGTGGGTATAGCCAAGCGCGTGTACCTCGGCGCAGAGCATGTCTTGCAAGCCCGGCGGTGCGGTGGCGAAAATCTCGAAATCTGTGTCCATGGGCGTCGCAATAGGCCGAAGGCGGGCGGTTTGCTAGCGGTCTTTGGGCGGATCGACGGGGCCGTCTTGCGCCACCCAATCGGTGAAGCCGTCGGTCAGGTGGGCCGCGTCGAACCCCATGTCCTGTAGCGTGGCCACGGTCAGCGCGGATCGCCAGCCCGAGGCGCAGTGGAAAACGTATGATTTGCCGGGCTGGGCGAAGACGTCTTTGTGGTAGGGGCTGTCGGGGTCAACCCAAAACTCGATCATGCCGCGCGGCGCGTGGATGCTGCCGGGGATGGAGCCTGTGCGCTGTCGTTCGCGCACATCACGGATATCGACGATCACCAGATCGGGGTCGCGGGCAAGGCGCGCGATCAGATCTGTGGTGCTGACCTCGGTAATCCGCGCGCGGGCGTTTGCGACCATCTGGGCGGAGGAGAGTTTGAGCGCTGTCATATCGGTCCTGTTGGTCATGGGAGGGGCAGGGCGTGTGCCCATAAGACAGCAAAAAGCCCGATCTGGCGACCGGGCTTTTTGAAGGGTCTGCATTTTGCATCACCCGTGCGTGTCTTGGGCTGACCGTGGGTGGTGAGCCTAGAGGTGCGGTTTAGACGACGACTGTGACGTCATCATCAACGAGCAAGACCGCACCGCCTGAAGAATAGACGTTGTAGGTCTGGGCATCGACATCGCGGGTGAGACCGCTGTCGAGGAAGCCCGTCGCTGTGACCGTATCGCCCGCATCGCCGAGAACCAACAACTCGTCAGATGTTGCTGACAGGTCAAGCAGGTCAGCGGCATCCAATTTCAGCGTGTTGTCCGCATCGCCGGTGATGTCGATCCGTTCGATCCCAGAGATGGTGCCATTGGCCACGGCAGTCAGATCAAGCGTGAGCGCCAAACCATCGGCCAAGATCAGAGCATCCCCGTCGGCTGCGGTTCCGGCATAGCCGTTGCCCGCTTCGAGGTCTGTGATCGCAGCTTCGTTTAGTGCCACGTCTTCGCGATCCGTTGTGCCGTCACCGTCGCTGTCGACCAGCAGATAGTCTGGGCTGCCAACACCGCTGGTGTTGACGGGCGTCAGGCCTTCTCCGGCACCGGGCGCGCTCTCGTAGGCGTCGTCGATCCCGTTGCCATCTGTATCCCCAATCGGGGCGATGAACGCGCCGGCGCCTTGCATTTCGACGGCATCGACGATCCCATCGTTGTCGCTATCGGTGTCTTTGCCGTTCAGAATGCCATCGGCATCGTTGTCGTTGGGCGTGTCATAGAACGAGAAGTCCAATGCAAAACCACCCTGTCCACCGAGGTTGACGTAAACGAACTCAATCTCTTGACCTTCTGTCACCGAAATAATGGTCGGCGCGGAGGGTGTCGGCTTGGCATCAGGTGCGCCGGGTCCGGCATTGTAGACAACCACACCATCAACACGGACATAGAGCGAGTCGTCTGCGCCAAATCCGGTTATCTTCAGACCATTGGTCCCGTCAGGTGCCGTTGTCCGATGGATCGACTGATAGAAATTTGTGCTGCCAGACGTCGGTGTGCTGCTGGCCACAAATCCGTCGATCTCGCTGGTGAAATCTTCACCGGCTGCAACGCGGCTGTTGGTGCCTGTTTCGACCGCAAGCCGTGTATTTCCCAACGTGTCGTAGGCGTCATTAGATTCACCAACATGGGTTGGTGTGCCGCCCGCCCCTGTTCCGGTCACAGGCCCGAACGAAGTGTTCGGAATGCCGTCATGCCCATCGAAATACTGGCTTGACCAATAATTCGTTGGAAAATCGCTTTGGTTGACACCGTCGGCGGCAGGTACAGCCCCTGGCGATTGATCGAAGTTCACGACCAATTCGGTAGCATCCGTCGAACCATCGCCATCGGCATCCAAATCGACCGAATCCGGGATAAGATCGCCGTCGCAATCGTTTGGCGTGGCGACATCTGACCCGCTCGTGCTGCCCAGACCATTAGTTTGCGTGGCGGTGATGATCACCCCCTCGGCGATAGGCGTCGCGGGTGTATGCGACCAAGCACCATTGGCCCCGACGAGCGCCGTTGCATCTGGAATGCCATCACCAGTCGTGTCGATATTCACTGTGGCCCCCGGCTGGCCAGTCCCCGAGATCACAGTTCCGTCTGTGGGCTCGATTGCAGGTGGTGGTGGCAGTGTCGTATCGACCACCAGTTCATTGCTGGATGTGTCAGTCGTGCTGTTGCCAGCGGCGTCTGTGACGGTGGCTGCGACCTCGTAGGTGCCCTCAGTCAGGGCTGTGGCCGGTGTCAGGCTCCAGTTGCCGGAAGCGTCTACTGTCAGATTGCCGTTCGCGACCGAGTAGGTGACACCGTCGAGCGTGACTTCCAGTGTTTCGCCAGCCGCGAGTGTGGCAGTGCCTGTCACTGTGGGCGTGGTATCGGACGTATTGGCCGCAGTCACTGTCGGGGCTGCGGGATCTGTCGCATCTATCACCAGCTCATTGCTCGACGTGTCAGTCGTGCTGTTGCCGGCCGCATCGGTGACGGTGGCTGCGACTTCGTAGGTGCCGTCGGTCAGGGCTGTGGCCGGTGTCAGGCTCCAGTTGCCGGAAGCATCGACTGTCAGATTGCCGTTGGCGACCGAGTAGGTGACGCCGTCGAGCGTGACTTCCAGTGTTTCGCCCGCTGCGAGTGTGGAGGTGCCGGTGACTGTGGGCGTGCTGTCGTTGGTCGTCTGACCTGTGACGGCGGGTGCCGCAGGATCAGTTGCATCGACCACCAGTTCATTGCTCGACGTGTCTGTCGTGCTGTTGCCGGCGGCGTCTGTGACGGTGGCTGC
>CALHAP010000142.1 GCA_937931795.1 uncultured Paracoccaceae bacterium | reverse complement strand
ACCTGCGCGAACCAGTTCGCACAGAAGTCTGGGACCGTGCCCGCGCTGTCCAGTATTACGCTGACAACAACGAACCCTACAAGGTTGAGCTGATCGACGCCATTCCCGGCGACGAGCCTTTGAGGATGTACTGGCACGGCGACTGGCAGGATTTGTGCCGTGGTCCGCACCTTCAAAACACGGGCCAAGTCCCTGGGGACGCTTGGAAATTGATGTCCATCGCAGGGGCATACTGGCGCGGCGACAGCGACCGCGCGCAATTGCAACGCATCTACGGCGTGGCGTTCCAGAACAAGGAACAGCTCAAAGCCCACCTGCATATGCTGGAAGAAGCCGCCAAACGCGACCACCGCAAATTGGGCCGCGAAATGGACCTCTACCACATGCAAGAAGAGGCCCCCGGTCAGGTGTTCTGGCACCCCAACGGCTGGACGGTCTACACCGAATTGCAAGACTACATGCGCCGCAAACAACGCAGCGGCGGCTATGTCGAGGTGAACACCCCACAGGTTGTGGACCGCAAATTGTGGGAAGCCTCGGGGCATTGGGAAAAGTACCAAGAGAACATGTTCATCGTCGAAGTCGACGAAGAGCACGCCCGCGAAAAAGCGGTCAATGCGCTCAAACCGATGAACTGCCCGTGCCACGTCCAGATCTTCAACCAAGGTTTGAAATCCTACCGCGATCTGCCGCTGCGCATGGCCGAATTTGGGTCGTGCAACCGCTATGAACCCTCAGGCGCGCTGCACGGCATCATGCGCGTGCGCGGCTTTACCCAAGACGACGGGCACATCTTTTGCGCAGAAAGCGAGATCGAAACCGAGACCGCGCAATTCATCGGGTTCCTGTCCGAGGTCTACCACGATCTGGGCTTTAAGGATTTCTCAGTCAAATTCTCTGATCGTCCAGACACCCGTTCCGGCTCGGATGAGGTCTGGGACAAAGCCGAAACCGCCCTCCTCACCGCCACCCGCGCGGCTGGTATCGAGCCGGAATTGAACCCCGGCGAAGGTGCGTTTTATGGGCCAAAGCTGGAGTTTGTACTGACCGACGCCATCGGCCGTGACTGGCAATGCGGCACGCTACAGGTTGATTTCGTCATGCCCGAACGACTGGATGCGACGTATGTCGGCCAAGATGGCAGCAAACACCGCCCTGTGATGTTGCACCGTGCAACGTTGGGGTCGTTCGAACGGTTCATCGGTATACTGATCGAGGAACACGCAGGCAAACTGCCGTTCTGGATCGCCCCCCGTCAGGTCGTGGTCGCCACGATCATCTCGGACGCGGACGACTACGCACATGAAATCGTCGCAGCATTGCGGGCCAAAGGCGTGCGTGCTGAGGCCGATACCCGTAATGAAAAGATTAACTACAAAGTCCGCGAACATTCCGTCGGTAAGGTGCCCGTGATCCTTGCCATCGGCGCACGGGAAGTTGAAGAACGCACCGTAAGTGTCCGACGTTTGGGCGAAAAACAATCAACCGTGGCCGCATTCGACGAGGTTGCGCGCGCGTTGAGCATCGAAGCGACAGCGCCGGATTTGCGTTAACATCCACCCGGCGCGCGGGGCCCGCGCGCCGAATACCCTCCTGATCTGAGGGCAAGAATGCTAGTCGCCTGCGATCCATTGCGTCTGCGCATCCGTCTTCCAACCTATCGTCCAGACATCGCCGTCGTAAATCACCGGGCGTTTCAGCAACGTCGGATGATCCAACAGCAAGCTTTCCGGCGA
The DNA here is from genome assembly GCA_937931795.1 of uncultured Paracoccaceae bacterium. GTDB lineage: Bacteria > Pseudomonadota > Alphaproteobacteria > Rhodobacterales > Rhodobacteraceae > JALZWD01. The sequence goes on along the minus strand of CALHAP010000142.1, from coordinate 5,793 downwards.
GGCGGTTTTTTCCGCATCGCTTAATCCGCGCCATGTGGTTGACGCTTTATTCACCGCCGCAGCGCCGAACTGCGCGATGATCATCGCAATGGTGCTGTCATCCAGACCATCGTCGCGCACATCCACAACGTCATATGTCCGGCCCGCATCGCTCAACGCTTTGCGTGCCTTGCGGCATGTGTCGCAGGTTTTCAATCCAATCAGTTTCATATCAGCCGCCCCGTTAATGCCCAGCACACAGTACGATCTGCCGCTCGGCTCCAATAGTTTTCTTTTTTACAAAGCAGCGCTATCTTTCAATCACAAGCAGGCGTCACGCGCATATTTTGTCGCATTGCCCAACACGACACGGACTGTTGGGATGAGCCTACAACATTGAAGACGAAGGAGCGACCCGATGGCCAAGGGCACAGTAAAGTGGTTCAATACAACCAAAGGATATGGGTTTATCGCACCCGAAGACGGCGGGCAGGACATATTTGTCCATATTTCCGCGGTCGAGCAATCCGGGCTCACCGGGCTTGCCGATGATACGCCTGTTGAATTTGATCTAATCGAAGGACGCGATGGGCGGCAGATGGCAGGCAACATCAAGATAACTTAAAAATCAATCACTTAGGCGACCTGCCAGCCCGTCCGACTTAGTCGGACGGCTCTATAATTTTGGCTGATACGGCTTTTTGCTGATCTTGGTTGATCGGGTTTGATGATCCCCCAAGCAGATGCGCCTTTGTTGACAAGCGTTCGAGCAATGTCGCGCAAATCGGCACGAAGCCATCGGGTTCACGATCGGTTATTTGATCGCATTTCTTTAGATATAGCATTTGGCAGTCCCCCCTCAGAGCGCCGCCCCCGGGGAATGGTTAATTTATTCAGGTGGTTCAGCGCAATGCGCAAAGTTAAACTCGGCCATTACTTGCCGATCCGCTCAAAACAAACCCACTGTTAAGATGGCTCGCGCAATCGAAAGCCATCACAATTTGTTTAACATCTGAGATGCGCAGCCGATCCCGCTACCCCAACAGCCCCTCGAACTCGCGCCATTCGCCCTTGCTCATACCGCTGGTTTCTTGCGTCACTTGCTCGCCTTTGAGCATTCGCTTCAGACAGTCGACCCCGGACGCTGACAGCACCGCCCCCCCGAGCCTGTAGTCTTCGAACGCGGCATAGGCGGCAGGCACCCAATCAGCGACGACTTTGCACATCGCATCCGCATAGACCCGGATCTCGTATTGCGCATGGGCATCCGCCCGCAGGCGTAAAAAGTGGAAAAGATTGTGCAAATCGACCTTCCAATACCACTGTGTGTAAATATTGGCGGGCAGGTTCATACGCGCCAATTCCCGCGCAAGCCCCTGCTGACCCTCGTCAGAAATCATCTCTTCGTAATGATCATAGGCGCGGCCCGCATCATCCTTGAGATAGCGCAAAACGCGCTCGGCTTCTTCGCCCGTCAACGCCTCGCCGCGACCCTGATTATTGACCACTGATTGTGCAGCCAAATGCTCGGCCTGCGGGATGTAAAACTCCCGGTCCAGGATCGAATAGCGCGCGGAGTATTCGTTCACATTGGCCGTCCGGTGCCGGATCCATTGACGGGCGACAAAGACCGGCAATTTCACATGCAGCTTTATCTCACACATCTCAAACGGGGTCGAATGCCAATGGCGCATCAAATAGCGAATCAACCCTTCGTCGTTCTGGACAGATTTTGTGCCCTTCCCGTAGGACACACGGGCCGCTTGGCAAATCGCCGCATCGTCGCCCATATAGTCGATAACGCGCACAAATCCGTGATCCAACACATCATGTGCCACATATAAATGCCGTTCCATCCCTTCCGACACAGCCCGCAAGGTCGGGCGGGGTGTCGCGCGCAGGTCGTCAACTTCGGCTTGTTGCTCGGGCGATAATGGCATGGGGCGTCCTCTGGGCTATCAATGGCTCTGCTTATCTCTCTCATTGCATCCGGTGACAACTTGGTTGTGGCTGGGTGGCGCGTGACAATCTAGAAACAGTGCTGTTAAATCCCGCCGATTGTTCCGACACGGCGTTGACGTTTAAGACCGCGATCAAGAAACATGGCCGCAAAGATAAAAACGAGGCAGCGAGCATTCTTATGATGAAACCAATAGCAGCGATTTCGATTCTGGCATTACTGGCCGCCTGCGGCGACAGTATTGAAGAAGCATTCGGTGATTTCTCGAACGGCGACGCCGCTGAAGATGATGGTGGCCTGCCACCTTCGGATGAAGGCGTTGAGGGTGAAGACACACCAAGCGGTGAGTTCACCAATACTGGTGGTGCGGGAACTGTCCCTTCGGCGATTTCCAACAATCTGCTCGACGTCAGCTATACACCCGGTGCATCTACAATTACCGTCAGCGGCACAGGTTTTGACACAACGTCAGTTTCAGGGACTTACACCCGAAACGCAGCGCTCGATGTTGCGGGATATACCGCCTACACGGTGCAAGAAGACCCATTGGACCGCATGTACATCGCTTTGGTGCGCGAAAGTGCGAACGGCGCCGTTGAGGGGGGTGTCGTGCTGGAAGGTGGACAGTTTGGTGAGTTCTTTGGTGGCGCTTTCTACCGTCGCAACGAAGGCTACACTGCCTATACTCCTAGCCAACCAAACGAAGGGCTGGTCTCCTATTCAGGAACTTACGTCGGCCTGAACAACGGCAATGCGCGCGGGACCACGGGTCAAATTCTAGACCTGCCCGCTGGAACGGACCCCGCAGTCGCCCCGAGCGAATCTGATCGGGTGACGGGCAATGTGCTCATCAATGCGGACTTTGCGGACAACCAAATCAGCGGCACGGTTTTTGACCGCCAAGAAATTGCATCTGGCGCGGCGCTCGACAGCTTGTTCCTCGACGCGACAAACGTCGATGAGGATGGGACATTCTCTGGGAACGTCACGCTTCGCGCAGAAGGCTTGCCAAGTGTGGGGTCCTACGCTGGCGGATTTGGCGGCACGCAGGCCGAGGGTGTTGCAGGCGCCATTCAAATCTCCGGATATGACGAAGATCGTGAAAACGAAGCGGAATTTGGATCATTCGTCCTGTCGCGGTGCGGCACGGCAGGCGAAGGCAGTCTGTGCAGTGTCGTTGACCCTGAGTAAGTTCTCACTTGTTCTATGTGTAGGGGCGGCTTTGGCCGCCCCTGTTGCTGCGCAGGACGTTGATCTTTCCTTTGAAGATGCGCGCATCCTCGGGCGTCAGGCGGTCACGACTGGCAATAGTGAACTCGCCCTGCAAATCAGCGCGAGCTTACTCGAAGCTGACCCCGAGGACGCCGATGCTTGGTTGATCCGGGCGGCAGCCTTGCTGCAATCTGGGGATGCGACCGCCGCGCGGCAAGCGGCGGCCAATGCTTATAGATTTGCCCCCACAGATCCGCGCCGGTATGAAGCTGCGCGCATCGCCGCACTTTCAGCCGCCAATGAGGACAGACTGACATTGTCCCAGCTCTGGCTTCGCCGTGCGCTGACCGTGTCACCAAACGACACCGCCACCCAGCAAACATTGCGCGATGCCGCACAGGTCAGGCGGCAAAACCCGTTGAGCCTCGACGTGAATTTCGGGCTATACCCGTCAGACAATGCGAACGGAGGAACCACAGCCGAGGTTATCTCGGTCAACGGTGACCCGATCATTGCGCCCGACCTGAATTTTGGCGGCGGCACCCTAGAAGGCGGCGTGCGCACAATCGCAGGATCAGATCGCGCATTGCCCGGTATTCGCGGCAATCTAGGGCTTTCAGGGACCTATCGTTTGAGCGAAAGCGAAACCCAACGCACCAGTGTAAGCGCCAGCATTGACGCGCGTTACGTCTGGCTTTTTGAAGAAGCACAGACAATCGCGCCGGGTGTACGCAACTCGGAATTTGCGTCCACCACGCTGACCTTTGGGGTCGAACATCTGCGCGCCGCGGAGGCGGGCACATGGACCTACGCGGGCGAGTTTGGCGAATTTGTCGACGCAGGCGACCTCGCCACGCGCTTCGCCAATATGTCCGTCTCGCGTGGATTGGCGGTCTCTGACACACTGTTTTTGCGCGGCAGTTTCGATGTGCAACGCAATTTGGCCGTCGACCCACGTGCAGATGACAGCACGCGTGCAGGCCTGCGTGGTCTCGCCCTGTTGGGTGTCGGGGACGGCGACCGGGTCAGCCTGAGCTTTGGCCTGAGCAAGGTGTTCACACCTGCATTGTCCGGCGACAGCGATACGGTTTATGCGCAGATCGGCTATATCCCGAACGAAATGGTCGGCCCCGCGCGGGTCCAGGTCTCGGCCGGGGTCGTCTACACAGACTGGTCTGACTATGCTTTCCTCAACGGGTTCGCCAATGACCCCAATGCGTTGGTCACAATCCCCGGCGGACGCCAAGACACACGTCTGTTCAGCAGCCTCACTGCGTCATTTCCGGATCAATCCTATGCTGGGTTTACGCCTGTTGTGACGATCAATGTTTCTGACACCACCAGCGATTTCGATCAGTTTGAAGGCACCAGCGTTTCTGTGGGTTTTAACGTCGAGAGCCAATTCTAGGCGCATTCGCTCTGGTAGCGCGGGCGTGGGGCGCTAAACTTCACTCCAACGCACATAAATTGGAGTGACCCCATGCCCCTTACCTACCTACACACAATGGTCCGCGTGCGCGATCTGGACGCAAATATCGCCTTTTACAAATTGCTCGGCCTCGAAGAAACCCGCCGCTTTGAAAACGAAGGCGGGCGGTTCACGCTGGTGTTCATGTCCGTGCCCGGCCAAGAGAACAGCCACGTTGAGCTGACCTACAACTGGGATGGAGACGAAGGTTTGCCCGCCGACAGCCGCCACTTTGGCCACCTCGCCTACAAAGTCGACAACATCTATGAGACCTGTCAGCACCTGATGGACAACGGCGTGACGATCAATCGCCCGCCGCGCGACGGACATATGGCCTTTGTCCGTTCACCCGATAATATCTCGATTGAACTGCTTCAAGACGGCGATAATCTACCCGCGCAAGAGCCTTGGGCCTCGATGGAAAACACCGGGCATTGGTGATGTGGCGCACGCTCTGCGTCATGGCCGCCCTCTGGGGTGCCCCGGCGCAGGCGTGCCGCTTGGCGTTGGTACTGGCGCTGGATGTGTCGTCATCTGTTGATGCCAGCGAAGACCGATTGCAACGCGCAGGTCTGGCCGCTGCATTGCTGGACCCCGACGTGCAGGCCGCTTTTTTTGCCGTGTCCGACCCCGTAGCCCTCTATGTGTTTGAATGGAGCGGCAGGTATGACCAGGCGGGCATCTTGCCCGATTGGCGCATTATTTCAACGCCCGGTGATTTGCGCTCAGCCGCGTTACAAATAACCAACAGCACTCGCAGTCGCAGCGATATGCCCACGGCTTTGGGCCACGCGATGGGTCATGCGGCGACTGTCCTAGGCGAAGCGCCGGGATGTTTGTTCCATACCATTGATGTGTCGGGGGATGGGCAAAACAACGAGGGGTTTTCTGCCTCCCTCGCCTATGCTGCGTTTCCATTTCAGAACGTCACCGTGAACGCTTTGGTCGTGGCGACGGGCGATGCACCGCCGTCTGAATTGGTGACCTATTTTGAGGCCGAGGTGATCCGAGGGCCGGGTGCATTCATTGAAGTGGCCCATGGGTTTGACGATTACGCGGATGCGATGCGGCGTAAATTGCTGCGCGAGCTGTCTGTCCAAGTGATTGGCCAAGCGGACGCGCTGCCCCAACCGCGCGGGTGATCAATAGATATAGCGGATCTGATCCGTCCAGT
>CALHAP010000141.1 GCA_937931795.1 uncultured Paracoccaceae bacterium | reverse complement strand
GGCAGGGCGGGTTTCAGGTGCCGCAAGATCGCGCGTTGGAATTGGTGTTTGGATACGCCGTTGGCCTCGATATGACCCGCCGTGATTTGCAAGGTGCGGCCAAAGACAAACGCCGCCCATGGGATACGGGCAAGGATTTTGAACAGGCCGCTGTGATCGGGCCGATCACCCCTACGGATGAGACGGGCGATATGGACGCCGCTGGCATTTCGCTGACAGTGAATGGCGAGGCACGTCAGGCAGGCCGCTTGGCGGATATGGTATGGTCGCTGCCCGAGCTGATCGCGCATCTGTCGACGCTCTACCATCTGCGCGCGGGTGATGTGATCATGACAGGTACGCCGTCTGGCGTTGGTCCTGTCGTGTCGGGGGATGTTTTACATGGCCAAATCGACGGATTGCAGCCCGTCGATCTGACGATCACACCCGCTGTTTAGGTGATTACATTAGGCGCATCGCGGCCTGTGTGCGCCTCAATCTGCATGATCGCATGGGCGGCCTTGATTACCTCGGACAATGCCTGTTGCGGGTCGCCTGTCAGCTTGTTCGGGTCGGTTTCCAAGGCTTCGAGGTAGAGCCGCAAAGTCGCGCCAACCGTGCCTGTGCCTGACAGACGCAACACGGCGCGCGCACCGCCGTTGAACGCCACGATCAGACCTTGGGCGGCAGAATGTGATCCATCCACGGGATCATCATAGGCAAATTCTGATGCGCTCTCGACCGTCAGGCCTGCATGGGTTTGACCGGGCAATGTCGGGATAGCCGCGCGCAGGGCGTCAAAACAGGCGTGGGCCTTGGCGCTGTCGATGTCTTCGAAATCGTGGCGCGAGTAGTAGTTGCGCCCGTAATCAGACCAGTGATTTTGCATGAGGTCTTTGACGGAAGATTTTGTTTTTGCGAGAATATTCAGCCACAGCAACACGGCCCAGAGACCATCTTTTTCGCGCACATGAGTTGATCCTGTGCCCGCACTTTCCTCGCCGCAGATCGTCACGCGGCCTGCATCCAAGAGGTTACCAAAGAACTTCCAACCGGTCGGTGTCTCGAAGGCTTCGATGCCCAAACGCTCGGCCACGCGGTCAACGGCTGCTGATGTCGGCATAGAGCGCGCGACGCCTGCCAAACCACCCGCATAAGCTGGCGCTGCCGTGGCGTGGGCTGCGAGCAATGCCAGACTATCAGACGGCGTCACATAGATGCCGCGCCCCATGATCATGTTGCGGTCGCCGTCACCGTCCGAGGCGGCCCCGAAATCCGGCGCGTCGCTGCCCATCATTTCATCGACCAGCGTTTTCGCCCAGATCGGGTTGGGGTCGGGGTGACCGCCACCGAAATCGGGCGAGGGAACGGCGTTCACGACCGAGCCCTTCGCAGCCCCTAAGGTGTCTTCCAATATTGCCGTAGCATAGGGGCCAGTGATTGCGTGCATGGCATCGAACCGCATGGTGAAGCCGGACGCAAAGAGGGCTTTGATTGCGTCGAAATCAAACAGGCTGGCCATAAGATCGGCGTAGTTCGCGACTGGATCAACGATGCGCACTGTCATATCGCCGAGCTTGGTTTCGCCAAGAGTGCCGAGGTCAATGTCAGTCGCATCAATGGTCTTGTACTGACTGATCGTCGTGGTGGCCGCGTAGATTTTGTCCGTCACATTTTCGGGTGCAGGACCCCCATTGGGCGTGTTGTATTTCAGGCCAAAGTCCGCGTCAGGGCCACCGGGGTTGTGGCTGGCAGATAGGATCAGCCCGCCATCGGTGCCATTCAGCCGGATCAGATGCGAAGCGGCTGGCGTGCTGAGCAATCCGTTCTGTCCCACAATGATGCTGGCCGCGCCATTTCCTGCGGCCAAGCGTGCGATGATCTGAATGGCGCTGTCGTTAAAGTATCGCCCATCGCCGCCTACAACCAACGTCTTGCCCGCGACACCGCCAATGCCGTCAAAAATGCTCTGGACATAGTTTTCCAGATAATTCGGTCCCATGAAAACAGCCGTTTTCTTGCGAAGGCCCGATGTGCCGGGTTTTTGGCCGTCGATGGCTTGGGTCTCGATGATAGTGGGGGTCATTGGGGTCTTCCTCTAGGCGGTGGGCCGATCAAGCACGAGGGCCATCACACTGTTTGCGGCCACTTTCAGGCTGCCGTTGACGATCTCAGGGTCGCGCTCGGGGGCGTTTGTGTCAATATGTCGCGTCCAGATATGGTCCGACGTGCCGGTAGCAGGCAAATGCACATCACGCGCTTCGCCTGAATTAAAGATCATGAACACAGCCCTATCCGCCGAGCGGTTGTATTCAGGTGATCCAGCGGCTGTGCGCATTTCTACCGCCAGATACCGGCGCGTCGTGTCTTTCCAATCGGCATCGGTCATCTCGCCGCCGTCGTCATTGCGCCAGAACAGGTCTGGCACGCCATCAATCCGGCGCGACCGTGAATGCAGGAACCGCGTTTGCCGCACAATCGGGTGGGCGTGTCGAAAGGCGATCAGGCGTTTGGTGAAAGACAGTAAATCCGCGTCGGCACTGTCCCAGTTGATCCAGCTGATTTCGTTGTCCTGACAATAGGCGTTGTTGTTGCCGCCTTGGCTATTGGCCAGCTCGTCGCCAGCCAGCAGCATCGGCGTGCCTTGCGACAGCAGCAGCGTGGCCAGCATATTGCGCCGTCTTTGCGCGCGGGCGTCGGTGATTGCCGGATCGTCCGTGGGCCCTTCGACCCCCATGTTATCGCTGCTGTTGTGATCGTGGCCGTCGCGGCTGTCTTCGCCGTTTGCGGCATTGTGTTTGCGGTTGTAGCTGACCAGATCGTTGAGGGTGAACCCGTCATGGGCGGTCAGAAAGTTGATAGATGACGCGGCACTGCGTTTGTCGTGATCGAACCGCAGCGCGGACCCCGCCACCCGTTTCGCAAGCGTCCGCGTGGAGCCGGGCACATCGCGCCAGAAATCACGCACTTGGTCGCGGTATTTGTCGTTCCATTCAGCAAAGGGCGGCTGATATGCGCCCAATTGATACCCACCGGGGCCGATGTCCCACGGTTCTGCGATTAGTTTGACGCGACTGAGAACCGGGTCTTGGCGGATGGCTTGGAAAAACGGTGCGTCGCGGTCAAAGCCTGTGTCGGTGCGCCCCAGCGTGGTGCATAGATCAAACCGAAACCCATCGACGCGCATTTCTGTCGCCCAATAGCGCAGACTGTCCAGCACCATGCGCAGCACTTGCGGGTGGTTGAGGTTCAGCGTGTTGCCGGTGCCGGTGTCGTTGATATAGCGCCGTTTCGTCTCAGGCAGACGGTAATAGCTGTGATTGTCGAGACCTTTGAAACTGAGCGTTGGCCCTTTTTCATTGCCTTCGGAGGTATGGTTGTAGACCACATCGAGGATCACTTCGAGGCCAGCGGCGTGCAGCTCTTTGACCATCTGTTTGAACTCGGTCACGGCGTCCTTCACGGCATACCGCGGCTCGGGGGCGAAGAACCCGTGGGTCATGTAGCCCCAGTAATTCGTCAGCCCTTTGTCTTCGAGATGCTGGTCATTGAGAAAGGCGTGGATCGGGAGCAGCTCAATCGCTGTGACGCCTAAGTCTTTGAAATATTGTATCATCGGGGCTGAAGACAACGCCGTATAGGTGCCGGGGTTTGGCACATCACCGCGCATGGCGGTCAGACCTTTGACATGCGCCTCGTAGATGATGGTGTCTGACATCGGGGTCGCAGGTGCCGCGCTGTCCCCCCAATCAAACGTGTCGTCGCGCACCACGCAGTGGGGCATAAATCGCGCGCTGTCTTTGGTGTCGTAGGTCAGATCACCATGCATGGCGCGCACGTCGTAGCCCATCAACGCAGGATCCCAGTCGGGGTGCCCCGTGATGTCGCGCGCATAAGGGTCGAGCAGCAATTTGTGCGGGTTAAACCTATGCCCTTCGTCAGGGCGGTAGGGGCCGTGGGCGCGCAATCCGTAGTGCTGACCAGCGCGCAAGCCTTCGATATGACCATGCCAGATGTGTCCGGTGTTTTCGGGCAGTTCGATCAGCAAATGCTCCGCGCCGTCCTCGTCGAACAGGCATACGGTCATACGGGTGGCATGTTGGCTGAACACGGCAAAATTCACACCGCTCGGCGTGACGCTGGCCCCAAGGGGGTAGGGCAAACCGGCGGTCATCTGGAATGTAGGTTTCATGCCCTGCGCGTAACACCCCTATAGAGCGCCGTATAGGCCGCAGCCGATGGACCCCATCCAACGGGCTGTTTCATCGCATTTTTCTGCAACTGCGCCCAGATTTTGGGCTGATTGTAGAGGTCTGCGAGACGATCTATTGCCGTGATCAGGCCATCGTGTGTCACCGGGGTGAACTGAACGCCTGTTGCGACCCCTGCTGATAGGGCTGCGGGCGAGGCGTTGATGATTGTATCAGCCAACCCACCTGTCAGCGCCACCAACGGGATTGTGCCGTAGCGCAGCCCGTAGAGCTGCGTCAAACCGCAGGGTTCAAAGCGTGACGGGACCAGTATCGCATCGCCGCCCGCGATCAAACGGTGTGACAGGGCCTCGTCGTAGCCGATTTTCACGGCCACATGCGGATGATGTGCGGCGTCCTGAAAGCGCGCTTCTAGGTCAGGATCCCCCGACCCCAGCAGCGCCAATTGCCCACCCCGATGCAGCAAATGCGGCAAACAATC
>CALHAP010000140.1 GCA_937931795.1 uncultured Paracoccaceae bacterium | reverse complement strand
TTGGGTCTTCAATCCAGCTTTGCAGGATCTGGATCGTTTCCTCTTCGCGTTCATCAATCATCCGGCGCAGACGCGATACGGGATCATCTTCGCCGCCAGCGGCACCGCCCATATCGCCCATACCCATCCCAAAATCGCCGTCCCCCATCGCAGGCAAAGCGGGCATCGCATCAAATCCACCGGGTGCCGCGGCCCCAGTGGTCAAGTCTGGCAGCCCAGTGGTCGCGTCTGCCGGGGCCGGCAATGCGGCGGTGGCGCCGTTTGATGCCAAAATGGGGCGCACCACAAAGAGACCGAGAATCAGAGCCACAGCCGCGAGCACGCCCAATTGGATCATCTGCATCACATCTAGGCCGGGGCCAGTGATGGCCGCCCCTTCTGTCCCGAGCGTTTCGACCGGTTCAAAAGGCATAGCCTGCACGGTGATCTGGTCGCCGCGCGCCTCATCAAGACCAACCGCAGAGGCCACAAGCGCGCGCAAAGCCTCCATTTCGACCGCATCACGCGGCACGAGGTCATCCCCAGAAGCGACCGCCGGTTCATTGACCAAAACAGCGACCGTCAACCGACGGATTGCGCCCGGTGCCTGCAAAACCTCGCGGCTGGTTTCGCTGATTTCATAGTTGGTGACAGAGCGCGTTTCCGCGTCATCGCGCGCCGAACTGCCATCGCCCGCTGCCCCGTCGCCTGCGGGCAGGTTGGAGGCCACAGTTACATCCCCGCCCCGGCTGTCTTGGGATGTTGTGGTGCGTTCTTCGGTCTCGGTTGAGATGGCAATGCGGCTCTCGGGGTCAATCCGCCGTTCCATGATCGACACGGTTTCGGTCACCATATCAACCGAGACTTCGACGACCGCATTGCCCGGACCGACACGCGCCTCCAACAGCCGCTCAGCACGGGCGCGCAATTCATCGGCGCGGTTCTGGCCTGCCGAACTGCTTTGTTCATTGGCCGAGGTGATCAATCCGCCCTGCCCATCGATCACCGCCACATTATCAGGGGCCAGCCCCGACACGGACGAGGCCACGAGATAGCGCAGCGCATTTGCCTGCGCACCGGACAAAACGCCCCCCGTCGTACTGACAGTGACCGCCGCCGTGGCTGTCGCGTCACGGCGAAAACTGCCTGCCCGTTGCGATGAGATATGCACACGCGCGGCCTGTATATGCGGGCTGGCGAGGATCGTGCGCGCCAGCTCACCCTCCTTGGCCCGCCAATAGGCTGCATCAAACATCTGCGACGTGGTGCCGAAACCCGACAAAGCATCCAGCAGCTCGTATCCTTGCGCTGAATTGGCCGGCAGCCCCTGTGCGGCCAGCGTTAGGCGCAGTTGATCCCGCTGCCCAGAGGCCACAAAGATCGACGCGCCGCGCACCTCGTATTGCACGCCTTGCTGTTCTAACGCACCAACCACATCGCCCGCAGTTGCAGGTTCTAGATTGGCGTAGAGCAAAGACATGCTGCGGTTCGAGGCCCCCTGCGCCATGAACAACACGGTCGCAAACACCGCGAGGCTCGCCAGAATGACAATGGTCCTGCGTCCTGCATTTAGATTTTGCCAGACCGACCCGATACTCTCCACAACGCTCTCCAAGCCACCACGGACGTTCTGCCCGCTTGACGCCTTGAATGACGGAGCAGGCTTAACAATCGGTTAGTCGGTCTGTGATTAAAGCCGATGTCTAAGCAAAGGGCCGTTCACATGACCGCAGACGCCGATCCCATTGATGATGAACCACAAAAATCCGGCAAGGGCGGTATGATTCTGGGCCTGATCTTGGCTGTCGTCGGGGCCGGTGGTGGGTTCGCGGCTGTTCAGATGGGCCTGATTGGAGGCGGTGCCACGGCAGACGGCGACGACCATGCAGCGGCCGGGGCCTATGATGAACATGACGAGGCGGCCCCTGCGATCACCCCCCTGTCGCCGGGGACGTTTTTGCCGCTCGATACCATCGTCGTGAACCTGCCAAATTCCAGCGGACACGCGTTATTGCGCTTTACCGCACATCTGGAAGTCGCCCCCGCCTACGTCGAAGATGTGACCGGAATCACACCCCGCATCGTTGATGTCCTGAACAGCTATCTGCGCGCCGTCGATGTGGTGGATTTAGATGATCCTTCAGCGCTCGTGCGGTTGCGCAGTCAGATGTTGCGCCGGGTTCAGGTTGTCACAGGCAACGGGCGGGTCACTGATCTGCTGATCACAGAATTTGTTTTGAATTAGGGGCAACAGATGGCCATTATCGCGGATATACTCTTGTTTGCGGCCGCTTTGGGCGCCGGTTTTTACTGCTATGTGCTGGGGCAACGGCTCAAACGATTTACTGATTTGGAAAGCGGGGTGGGCGGTGCCGTAGCCGTGCTGTCCGCGCAGGTTGATGACCTGTCAAAGACACTGAATGCCGCGCAAACCTCCTCAAAATCATCCGTGGCCACGCTGAACGATGCCAACAAACGCGCCCAAGCGGCGGCGCAGCGATTGGAATTGCTCATGGCATCGCTGCACGATCTGCCTGCGACCGCCGATCAAGACGCCACAACCAACCCATTTTTCGTGCGCCACCCCGACACCCATGAGGCCACGCCATGACCCATAATGCCCCCCGCCGCCTGCGACGCAGCGGAGCGACCGTGCCGCTGATTGTTGGATTGTTTGTTGGATCTGCCGTGCTGCGCATCGCCGCCGGCAGCGACGCGGCTTTTGCGACAGATGTGGGCGCAGTCGAAGAAATGCAAACAGATGAAGCGATCCCCATGGCCTGCGGGCCAGATGATATGCCCGCCGCGTTATTTTCCGCCCTGCAAGACCGCGAAGCGCGCGTGGCTGCGCGTGAAATCCAGATCGACAACCGGATGCAGGCCCTGCGTGTCGCAGAGGCCGAATTGTCGGAACAGATCATCGCCTTGACCGAAGCCGAAGCATCGCTCAGCGCGCTCGTGACCATCGCAGACGGGGCCGCCGAAAACGACATCGGGCGACTGACAGCGGTGTATGAGAACATGAAACCCGGCGATGCGGCAGCGTTGTTTGAGGAAATGGATCCCGGTTTTGCCGCCGGTTTCGTCGGGCGCATGCGCCCCGAGGCCGCTGCCGCTGTTATGACCAATCTAGAGCCCGCAACCGCACATCTCATCAGCGTGGTTCTGGCCGGGCGCAATGCGAATGCCCCCACGCAATAGCCCGGATTTCGCAGAATGCGCCGCCAAAACATTAAGACCTGCGGGTCATAGTCAGGATACGTGGCGCCCGGTGCCACCTGACAGGAGCTTTCCCCCATGATCGGACTGATCGGCATCATCGTTGTTTTTGTGACCGTTTTCGGCGGCTATCTGCTCGCGGGTGGAAAGATGGGAATCATTCTCAAAAGCCTGCCGTTCGAGATGATCATGATCGGCGGGGCCGCAACGGGCGCGTTTATCCTGTCCAACAGCGGGTCGGGGATCAAACACACGCTCAAAGATGTGGGCAAGGTTTTCAAAGGCCCAAAATGGAAGTCGCAGGATTATTGCGACATGCTGTGTCTCTTGTTTGAGCTGGTCCGTGTGGCCCGGACCAACCCCGTTGTGTTGGAAAGCCATACGGAAAACCCCGAAGGATCGGACATTTTCAGCCGCTATCCGCGCATTCAGGCCGACGCCGAATCAGTGGAATTGATTTGCGACACCCTGCGCTCTGCGTCGATGAATTACGATGATCCCCATCAGGTAGAAGAAGTGCTTGAAAAGCGGATCGAGGCCAATTTACACCAATCGCTGCATAGCACCCATGCCTTGCAAACGGTCGCAGACGGCCTGCCCGCGTTGGGGATTGTGGCGGCGGTGTTGGGCGTGATCAAAACCATGGCCTCGATCGACCAGCCGCCCGAGGTGTTGGGCGGGCTGATCGGCGGCGCGTTGGTGGGCACGTTTTTAGGGGTATTCTTGGCCTATGGATTGGTGGGGCCGCTGTCGGCCCGCTTGAAAGACGTGGTGGAAGAAGACGCCCATTTCCACCAATTGATCCGCGAGGTTTTGGTCGCAAACCTGCACCAACACGCCCCCAACATCTGTATCGAAGTGGGCCGCCAAAGCACTCCGGGCCATTGCCGCCCCTCGTTTTCAGACCTTGAAGAAGCGCTCAAAGCCGCCAAGGTCGCCGCGTGAGAGCGCTGGTTTTTCTGTTTGTGCTGTGGCCGCAAATCGGATTCGCACAGGTGGCAAACATCCGGTCCGGCGAACATGCCGATTTTTCTCGGTTGGTGGTGGAGACGTCTGCGGGCAGCGATTGGTCGATTTCAGAGGTTCCGGGAGGGTACCGCGTGACGCTGGGCACAGGTATCCAACGGATTGATACGAGCAATGTTTTTAATCTGATCCCCCGCACCCGCATCGCGGCGGCGCAAGCGGCAGGCAACGCTCTGACTCTCACCACCCCATGTGCCTGTTACCTCAGCGCGTTTCTGATCCGTCCTGGCAGTTTGGTTATTGATGTGATCGACGGCGCGCCGCCCGCGATACAGCGCTTTCCGTCAGCCTTTGTCCTGCCATTGCGCGCCGCGCGCGCCCGCCCGATGTCGCGACCCGGCGATCCTGTTACCACCGAGGGTCTCTCTGACATTGAACAAGTCAGCTCTCGTAGGCCTGCCGCGCGGGTTTCGCTGCCATTGTTGCCCGAAAGGCAGGCGCGCGACACGCTGGTGCTGACACCCATCGCGCCTGTCCTACCCCCGGTTGCGCCTGATCCGGCCCTAACTGAAGCCGAACGCGCAATTTTAGAGAGCTTTGCACGCGCCGCGACGCAGGGCATTTTCGATTTCCCCGCACGCCCCGTGCTGCCCAACGCGACGCCGGATCGCCCGATACCGGGTCAATTGACCCCGATCACAGACCCGATGGACGGGGTGCCGATACCCCTGACACAAAGCGATCCGCTAGGGCCGGGGTTTGTTCTGCGCAGCGGAATTGATCGCGGCACAGACGACAGCCAGAGGCGACCCGCAACCTGCCCCGCGCCCGGCACACTTGATCTGGCCACATGGGGTGAAAACGGTGCATTTTCCACATTAATCCCGCAGTTGCGCGCCGACGTCACCAATGCCGCAGACCACGACCAAAGGGATGCGCTCATCGCACTGGCGAAGGCCTATGTCTTCTACGGCTTCGGGCGAGAGGCTTTGCAAGCGCTGCATTTAGCGGGCGACGGGGCGCAAGAGATCCCTTTTGTGGCCGCATTGGCCCAGATCGTCGACAACAGGCCACTTCGCCCCGCCGACCTGTTGCCCTACCGCGCGTGTGGCACGGATATCGAGGCATGGATCGTACTGGCATCCGGTCAAATTGATACACAAAACGAGCGGCGCGTCAGCGGAATTTTCGTGACCCATCGTGGGTTGCCAGATGCGCTACGCGGGCATTTAGGGGTGCGCTTGGCCGAGATTTTCACGCAGTCAGGCGAACCTATTTTGGCGCAACGGGTGCTTCAAACAGCGCAAGCCGCGACGACGGGCGGTGGATATGCCGCTACGGTTGCAGACATAAACCTCGAAGCGCTGACCGGGGGGGCGCAGGCCGAAGCGGCCGCTTTGGACGCGATGTTGAACACCACGACCCGCGCGCGCCCTGCTGACATGGTTCGGCGTCTGGAGTTGGCCCTGCAAAATGGCGAAGCGATCTCACCCGACACGCTGGCCTTGGCGCAAGCGCTGCGGTTTGAAGCCGACGGTAATCATGACGCCATAGCGCTCGCGGAGGTCGAGGTCCGTGCATTGGCGGCCATGGCGGACTTTGACGCAGCGCGCAGCCTATGGGACGACACGTCGCCCGATATGACCCCAGCGCAAATGGCGCGCAGCTTTTCGGACATCGCGGTGAATATGGCCCAGTACGCACCCGACGCCCCGTTCTTGCTGTTTGCATTTGAGGAACCGTCAACCCCATTTGACGCAGCCGCCGCAACGGCCGTCGCGGGCAGGCTGTCGGCAGTGGGTTTTCCGGCGCAGACCCTTTTGGTTTTGGCCGCGTCCGACCCAATCACACCTGATATGTCATTCCTGATGGCACAAAGCCACGCGGCGTTGGGGCAAAGCGCGGATGCTTTGATCGCCCTTGATGGCCTCGCGGGTGCCGACGCGGCAGCGTTGCGCAACACCGTTCTGGGGCTGTCTGATCCCGAGGGACAGGACACGACACCAGACGGCGCATGGCGCGATGGTCAATGGGCCGATTTGCAAGTGTCCGACGATCAATTATTGCGCGACGCGGCCGAGGCACTGCTGTCGGACCCTGCCCCACCAAACCCAGACGCGCCGCTGGATGACAGCCGAGGCAGGTTAGCCGCAGCTGCGGACACACGTGCATTGGCGCAAGACCTGCTGACGCGGTTTCCGATCGAGGAAAGCCCGCCACCTGTTCAATAAGTTACAAATTCTCAACGTCTTGTCCGTAACGCTGATGCGAAGATATTAGCACAGGATAGCATCATGAATGCCACCCCACCGCCCTATTACCGGACAGTGACACACCCTACGGTTCGCTCATGACATTGGGCGGTGTGCGTGCGTTATTTCAACCAACGGTCCTGCTGTCATTGGCGCTGATGGCCGTGATCGTGATGATGATTCTGCCGATGCCTGCGTGGGTGCTCGATCTAGGGTTGGCCACATCATTTGGGTTGGCGATTTTGATGTTCACGGTGACATTGTTCATCGAACGTCCGCTCGACTTTTCCGCCTTTCCAACGGTTTTGTTGGCTTCACTGATGCTGCGACTTTCGTTGAACGTGTCGTCGACGAAACTGATCATCGCCGAGGGGCACACAGGCACGGATGCTGCGGGCAACGTGATCCAAGGCTTTGCCAATTTCGTCATGGGCGGGTCTGTTTTGCTGGGGCTCGTGGTCTTTTGCGTGCTGCTGATCGTGAATTTTATCGTGATCAACAAAGGGGCCACCCGCATGGCCGAGGTGGGTGCGCGCTTTGCGCTTGATGCGATGCCGGGCAAGCAGTTGGCGATTGATGCCGATGTCGCAGCAGGTGCCATTGATCATGCGGAAGCCAAACGCCGCCGCGAGACCGAACAGGCGGAAACCACCTTTTTTGGCTCGCTCGATGGGGCCTCTAAATTCGTCAAAGGCGATGCGATTGCAGGCCTATTGATCACCGCCCTTAACCTCATCGTAGGGTTGATCATCGGCATTTTCGTCCACGGGATGCAGGCGGGTCTGGCCTTTGAAACCTATGCAATTTTGACGGTTGGCGATGGTTTGGTCAGCCAGATCCCGTCTGTCATCATCTCCATCGCCTCAGCCCTGTTGTTGGCACGCGGCGGGGCCACCGGGGCGACGGACCTCGCGATTGTCGACCAGCTTGGGCGGCATCCGGCGGCGTTGGGGACTGTGGCAATGTTGATGGCGCTTTTCGCTCTGGTGCCGGGCTTGCCGTTTATCCCGTTTATCCTCGGGGCGGGGGCCTTGGGGGCCTGCGCGTGGATTGTGTCGCGCCGCACGGATGAGGCGGCGCAATCAGACGCGCCAGTCGCAACGGACGCCGCCGCTGTGACAACCTCTATGGGTGATATGCTGGATTTTGACGATATACATGTCGAATTTGCCCCCGATCTGGTCGAGATGGTGGTCGATGCGGCCACAGGTCTCGACGCGCGCATCGCCAATATGCGCAACCATGTGGCCACGCATTTTGGGGTGCTGCTGCCCGAGATCAGGCTGACCGACAACGCCGCCCTGCCCGAAAACAGCTATGTCGTGAATATCCAAGGTGTCGAACAAGTGCGCGACAGCCTGCGTCCCGGTCATGTTCTGGCCCTGCTCACCGGGCCTGCGTCGAGCGATTTGTCGGGCGAAGACGTGGCCGAACCGGTCTATGGCGCACCCGCCCGCTGGATCGCGCCCGATGACCAAGAAACAGCCGTCGTGGAAGGCATGACAACCGTTTGGCCCGCCGAGGTTTTGGCCACGCATCTGCTGGAGATCATCAAACGCAACCTGTCACGCCTGTTGTCTCACAAAGCGATGCGCCGCCTGTTGGACGAGATGGTCAATCTCAGCGACGAGGCCCGCGCAACCGCAAACCGCAAAATGCTCGACGAATTGATGCCCGACAAAGTCCCCCCCGATGTGCTGTTGGCGGTACTGCGATTGTTGCTCGATGAACGCGTGTCGATCCGCAATCTGCCCCTGATCATCGAAGCGGTCGCAGAAGGCCGCCAATCCCACCCCACGGTCGAAGGCATCACAGAACACGTGCGCCAGAGGTTGGGGTTTCAACTGGTCGCAGGGCTGAAACGCCCCGACGGCACCATCCCCCTGATCCAACTGGCCCCCGAATGGGAAGACACATTTGCCAGCTATCAGATCCCGAACGACCGGGGCATCGCTGATATCGCGCTGCCGCCCGATGACTTTAACCGGTTGGCGGGGTCAATTGCCGAAAAAGTGGGCGAGGTGTCGGACACAGGCACCTATGCCGCCCTGGTGACAACCATGCGCAGGCGGCGGTTCTTGCGCACCGTGATGTCGGCGCGCGGCATCACCAATCCGGTCCTGTCGTTTGAAGAGATCGGGGTCGATGCGCGGCCCGCCCTCGTCGGGAATGTGCCGGCGTGACGCAAAATATCACCCAAGTGCTGCTGCTCTTTGAGGGCCTGTCTTGGGCAATCCTGCTGGTGTTTTTGCGCATAGGCGCGATGATGATGGTGCTGCCGGCCTTTGGCGAAGGCAGCGTGCCGGTGCGGATCAAACTGGCCCTCAGCTTTGCTTTTTGCGCGATCATCACGCCCGCTATCGCCCCCGGCATTGGAACGTGGCCCGATGTGCAGGCAAAAGCCCTGCGCGCAGCAGGCGCTGAGGTCATAGCTGGCCTATTTTTTGGGCTGATGCTGCGGTTCTTCATCATGGCGCTGCAAATTGCTGGCACGATTGCCGGGCAATCGACGTCGCTATCGCAGATTTTCGGCGGTAGCGCGGGTGTGGACCCTATGCCCGCCATGGCGACAGCACTGGTCATCGGCGGGCTGGCATTGGCCTGTATCATGGGCCTGCACGTGCAGCTCGCGCGCTATATGATCGACAGCTATGGGCTGGTGCCGCCGGGTGTGATGATTTCGACCGCGACGGTGGCCGAGGCAGGCATCTCCCGCGTGTCCGCCTGCTTTGCACTGGCCTTCACGCTTGCGGCACCCTTTGTCATCGGGTCGCTGGTGTATAATATCACGCTGGGGGTCATCAACCGCGCGATGCCGCAGCTGATGGTCGCCTTTGTCGGCGCACCGGCCATCACCGCAGGCGGTTTGGCCCTGCTGGCACTGGCCGCACCCTATATGCTGACGGTGTGGTACATGGCGTTTGAGGGGTGCATCACTCTGCCGTTCGGGGGCGGCCCATGAGCGAGGGCGGCGACGAAGACAAACAATACGACCCCAGCCCAAAAAAGCTGGCGGATGCCCGCAAGAAAGGCGAGGTGCCAAAATCCAACGACCTGATCACGGCGGCCAGTTATCTGGGGCTGATGGTCGCTTTGCTCGGAACAGGGCCTGCGTCCTTGTTTGCGGCGGGTTCGGCTTTGGCCGTGCTGCTGGGACAGGCGGATCAAATATCGAGCGATGTGTTCGACGGCCGCTCTGCCGCGTTCACCGGGGGGCTGATGGCAACATTGGGCGCAGCGTTCTTGGTCTGGATGGCGCTGCCCTTCGTCTTCGCCCTGCTCAGCGCCATCGCACAGCAAGCGCTGATCTTCGCCCCGACAAAGCTCGCGCCCAAACTGTCGCGCATCTCGCCCATCAAGGGGTTTGGCAACAAATTCGGGCGATCAGGCTTGTTTGAATTTTTCAAGAGCTTCGCCAAACTGATCCTCTACAGTATTGTGTTGGGCATATTCTTGAACGTGCAGCTGCCCACCATCCTTGCGTCAATGAACCTCACACCGGGGTTGATCGCTATCGAATTGGGTCGCATGTCACTGAGGTTATTTGCGATTGTCATCGTGATCGCATTGGCCTTGGGGATCATCGACTACGTCTTTCAACGGGCAGAGCACCTGCGCAAACACCGCATGTCGCGCAAAGAACTGACCGACGAGCAAAAGCAGGCCGAAGGCGACCCGATGCTGAAACAACAGCGGCGACAAAAGGGCATCGAATTCGCGATGAACCAAATGATGGCCGAGGTGCCGGGCGCGGATGTGGTGATCGTCAACCCGACCCATTATGCCATCGCGTTAAAATGGGACCGCGGATCAGGGCGCGCGCCCATCTGTTTGGCCAAGGGCACGGATGAGATCGCCGCACGCATCCGCGCCATCGCGATTGAAAACGCGATCCCGCTGCATTCTGACCCGCCCACGGCACGCGCCCTGTTTGCCACTGTCGAATTGGGCGCACAGATCCAACCAGACCACTACGGCCCCGTCGCCGCAGCCATCCGTTTTGCCGAAGACCTAAGACAAAAAGCGGCACCAAGATGAGATACACCCGCGCCCAAATCAACGGCCTGATCAAAATCACCGAAGCCACATTCGCCGCCGAGCAAGCCCGCATGATCCGTTTATCCGAGCGTGAAGCGGACCTGCGGGGCACTTTGGCCGAGATGCGCCGCGCACTGCACACCCGCGCCGTCGACCCGACCCAAGATGCCGCCATCCGGGCCGGTGCCGATCTCAAATGGGAAGCCTGGGTCGATCACCGCATCGCAGCGCTGAATATCGAGTTGGCCAAGGTTTTGATGGAAAAACAGAATGTCCGCAGTGCGCTAAAACAAGCGTTTGGCAAATATCAGGTGGCCGAACATTTTGCCCAAGACGCCCGAAAGGCCCGCATCAAAGCCGCCGATGCCCGTGACGAGCGCGGGTATTAGCCGGGTATTTCTTGGCGCAAAACGTCCAGCACGAGCACATCATTCACGCTCTCGCCCGAGACTTCGCGCGCGGCGTTACGCAGGGCGGCCCGCAACGTGCCCATGTTGTCGGTCGAGGTGAACACATCGTCAAATCCGCCCATATTCGCGTGGTCAAACATGACCTGTAGCAATGCGTCGCGCACGCGCGGCTCGCGCTGGAACACCACGTCTTTCTCCCCCGCCGAGACCTCGATACTGAGCGAGAGGACAACCAGCGAGGTCACCCGCGCGCCGTTCACCACGGGGACGATAAACTGATTGTTCAACCGCGCATATTCATAGCCCGAGGTCGTGCTCGCCTCTTCCCCCCCGTGATCATCGGTTGAGGCATCTGCGTGATCATCGCTATGATTATCGCCGTGATCCTCTCCATCATGGTCCGCATCGGCGGCATCGGCGTCGGCATGATCTATGTCTGTCTTCGCAGTCGGAGACAAAAACAGCCCCGCGCCAACACCCGCGCCAGCCCCCACGAGCAGCATCACGATGGGCAAAATTAATTTCATCTCAAAGCCCCTTTAGAACGGCAAAATGGCATCGGCGGCCTGCTGGCCGTAACGCGGTTGCTGCACGTCGCTGATCTGCCCGCGCCCGCCGTAGCTAATGCGCGCGGCTGCGATGTTGTCATAGGTGATCTCGTTCTGGCGGCTGACATCCTCAGGCCGCACAAAGCCTGAGACCAGCAGTTCGCGCAGCTCGTTGTTGACGCGCACCTGTTGTGATCCTTCGATAGACAACACACCGTTGGGCAGAACCTCGACGATTGTCGCGGCCACCCGTAGGGTCAGTTGCTCGTTGCGCCGGATCGACCCGTCGCCAGAATAGCTGCTGTTGGAATTGACCGAGACGCCGGGGGACAGCACGCCATCGCCCAGCACGTTTTCCGCGCCCACCAGCGCATCAACGCTAGAGTTTTCTGATCCGTTGCGGCTGCGGTCGGTCGAATTGGTGATCTGCGCGCTGTCGTTGATCTCGATCACCACGGTTAGGATGTCGCCGCGCAACGCGGACCGCCTGTCGCCCAGCAGCGAGTCGCGATCCCCCGTCCAGAGCGACGAGCCAGAGGCGACGGGCTCCGGGCGTTCCTCAATGTCGCGCGGCAGGCCGAACGTGACCATCGCTTCAAAATCGCTGGAGGCTTGGGGCGGCTCGATGACCGGCGGCTGACCTATGCCTTCGAACCGCGAACAGGCCGAAAGGGCGAAGAGGATTATGAAAGAGGGATTAACGCGAGACATAGGCCACCCCATCCGCACCGATCACGGCGCTCACTGTGTTGCG
>CALHAP010000139.1 GCA_937931795.1 uncultured Paracoccaceae bacterium | reverse complement strand
GTCGATCATGACCTTGGGCAAATCGAATCCGTATCAGGACATCGAAGCCACCTCTACGGGGTCGCTCGGGCTGGACATCGCGCTGGGGATAGGCGGGCTGCCGAACGGGCGGATTGTCGAGATTTACGGACCTGAATCCTCTGGTAAAACCACGCTAACCCTGCATGCGATTGCAGAACAGCAGAAAAAAGGCGGCGTTTGCGCCTTTGTTGATGCCGAACACGCGCTTGATCCCGGCTATGCAAAGAAGCTGGGCGTGAACCTAGACGAATTGCTGATTTCGCAGCCCGACACAGGTGAGCAGGCGTTGGAAATCGTCGACACCCTCGTGCGGTCCGGGGCGGTGAACATGGTGATCGTGGATTCGGTTGCAGCCCTGACGCCAAAGTCCGAACTTGAAGGCGACATGGGCGACAGCAGCGTTGGCGTACATGCCCGTCTGATGAGCCAAGCAATGCGCAAATTGACCGGCTCGATCAACCGATCTGGCTGTATGGTCATCTTTATCAACCAGATCAGAATGAAGATCGGCGTCATGTTTGGCTCGCCTGAGACAACAACTGGCGGCAACGCGTTGAAGTTCTACTCATCGGTTCGTCTTGATATCCGTCGCATTGGCGCCCTCAAGGACCGTGATGAAGTGGTGGGCAATGCCACACGCGTGAAAGTCGTGAAAAACAAAGTGGCGGCCCCGTTCAAACAGGTCGAATTCGATATCATGTACGGCGAAGGGATTTCCAAAACCGGTGAGCTTCTTGATCTGGGCGTGAAAGCAGGGATCGTCGAGAAATCAGGTGCTTGGTTCTCTTACGGGGACGAACGCATCGGGCAGGGCCGTGAGAACGCTAAGACCTTCCTGAAAGAACACGTAGCCATGGCCAACGATATCGAAGACAAAATCCGCGCCGCCCACGGTCTCGACTTTGACGGAGATGTGGCCCCATTGGCTGAAGCCGATGACGACACATTGGTCGATATTTGATAGGTGATCTCCCAATCGTTTTGACCTAGCGAATGGAGGGACTTGAGAGACTAAGAGGCGGGCCTTTGGTCCGCCTTTTTTGTGATTGTCTGCTCATTAGGTAAACGCGCTTTTACACCCGCTTTAAG
This sequence comes from uncultured Paracoccaceae bacterium, assembly GCA_937931795.1. GTDB lineage: Bacteria > Pseudomonadota > Alphaproteobacteria > Rhodobacterales > Rhodobacteraceae > JALZWD01. Next base: position 18,448 of record CALHAP010000139.1, on the reverse strand, counting down.
AAAGCGTGGGGTGCTTTGTCGTGGACAGGCTGCAGGTGCAGGGGTATCTAAATAGTCGTATCCTTCTTATTAATGAGACCGCTATGACCAGCCTTGCCGATATTCGTTCGACATTTCTCAACTACTTTGACGAGCAAGGTCACGCGCGGGTTGAGTCTGGGCCGCTTGTCCCACGAAATGACCCTACTTTGATGTTTACAAATTCAGGTATGGTTCAGTTTAAGAACCTGTTTACCGGGGTCGAAACAAGAGACTATAGCCGGGCAACGTCCAGCCAGAAATGCGTGCGCGCCGGCGGCAAACACAACGATCTTGATAATGTGGGCATGACTGCCCGGCACCTGACATTTTTCGAGATGCTCGGCAATTTCAGCTTTGGGGATTATTTCAAACAGGATGCGATCCCTTTTGCTTGGGAAATGGTGACCAAGCAACTCGGCATTCCCAAAGAAAAACTGCTCGTCACCGTTTATCATACTGATGAGGAAGCGGCTGACCTGTGGAAGAAAGTGGCGGGGCTGCCGGACGAGCGGATCATTCGGATTGCCACGGATGACAATTTTTGGCGGATGGGGCCGACCGGACCATGTGGTCCATGTACCGAGATTTTTTACGATCACGGCGATCATATCTGGGGCGGTCCTCCCGGCTCGCCAGAGGAAGATGGCGACAGGTTTATCGAAATCTGGAACCTTGTTTTCATGCAAAGCGAGCAGCACGAAGACGGCACATTAACGGACCTGCCGCAGCAATCCATCGACACCGGCATGGGGCTCGAGCGCATTTCATCGCTCCTGCAAGGCACCAATAACGTCTTTGAGACTGATCTGATGATGGCGCTCGTGACCGCTTCGGCTGACGCCACATCGACCGGATTGGAAGACGATATTCTGGTCCACCACCGTGTCATCGCGGATCATCTGCGCTCGACGTCATTTCTTATTGCAGAGGGTGTTTTGCCCTCAAACGAAGGGCGCGGGTATGTGTTGCGCCGGATTATGCGACGCGCAATGCGGCATGCGCATTTGCTGGGCGCGGTCGATCCTGTGATGCACCGCCTTGTCCCTGCACTGGTGCAGCAAATGGGCGCGGCCTATCCAGAGCTTTCGCAAGGGCAATCGCTAATCGAGGAAACACTGCGCAACGAAGAAATCCGCTTCAAACAAACACTCGACCGAGGGTTAAAACTGCTTAGCGACGAAGTGTCAGGACTGGGAGAGGGCGCGCCTCTGCCCGGCGCGTCGGCGTTCAAGCTCTACGACACTTACGGGTTTCCGCTCGACCTGACCCAAGATGCGTTGCGGGAAAACAATCGCGATGTGGATGTTGCGGGCTTCCAAGAGGCGATGGACGCACAGAAAGCCAAGGCGCGCGCGGCCTGGTCTGGCACCGGGGCCACGGCGGATGCGACCGTCTGGTTTAATGTGGCAGACACGCATGGAACCACCGAATTTTTAGGCTATGAGACCGAAAATGCAGAAGGGCAGATCACGGCGTTGATTGTTGATGGCTCCGAGACCGCCTCTGCCAACGTTGGGCAATCGGTCCATATCGCTGTCAATCAAACGCCATTTTACGCTGAATCGGGCGGGCAGGTGGGTGATACTGGTACGGTGACGACCGAAACAGGCACTGCCGAAATCACTGATACAAAGAAAGTCGCGGGCGTCTTCGTGCATATGGCAGAGGTGACCAAAGGCGATATTCACGCCGGGCAGGGGGCTGTTTTGTCGGTCGACCCCGCGCGTCGGTCCGCTATTCGTGCCAACCATTCCGCGACGCATTTGTTGCACGAAGCGTTGCGAGGGTCTTTGGGCGAGCATGTGGCCCAAAAGGGGTCCCTAAATGCGCCGGATCGTTTACGGTTTGATTTCAGTCATAATTCTGGCCTGACGGTCCAACAGATTGCCGACGTGGAGCGCGACGTGAACGCCTATATTCGCCAGAACACGGCTGTAGAGACGCGGCTGATGACGCCTGACGATGCGCGTGATTTGGGCGCGCAGGCTTTGTTTGGTGAGAAATATGGCGATGAGGTTCGTGTGGTCTCGATGGGCCGTCAGGATGCGTCGGGCAAGGGCGCCGATGGCAACACCTATTCGCTAGAGCTTTGTGGTGGCACCCATGTGCGCAATACGGGCGATATCGGTGCGTTTGTGGTCTTGGGGGACAGCGCGTCTTCCTCTGGCGTTCGCCGGATTGAAGCGTTGACGGGGCAAGCGGCGCTCGATCATTTGCGCGCCCAAGACGCGGCATTGGTCGAGATTGCCGCCGCAATGAAGGCCCCGGTGACCGAGGTCTCGGGCCGTGTGAAAGCGCTGATAGAAGACCGCAAAGCGCTGGCAAACGAAGTAGCTCAGCTGCGCCGCGACATGGCAATGGGCGGGGGTGCGGCGGAAAATAGCACCGAGTCAGTGAGTGGCGTGACCTTTCTGGGCCAAGCCTTGAGCGGGGTGTCCGGCAAGGATCTGCCCGCTTTGGTCGATGGTTTCAAAGAAAACGCAGGCAGCGGCGTTGCGTTGTTGATCGCTGATGCGGGAGGCAAGGCAGCGATTGCTTGTGGCGTGACGTCCGATCTGACGGATCGGTTTGATGCGGTGACCTTGTTGCGCGTTGCAGTCGCCGCGTTGGGCGGCAAAGGCGGCGGTGGTCGCGCAGATATGGCGCAGGGCGGTGCCGCGTCGGCGGAACATGCGGCCCAAGCGATTGCTGCCGTAAAAGTAGAAATGGAGAAGCTCTGATGCCGGCCTTATGGATCGCGCATGTCACTGTGACGGACGCCGACAGCTACGCGAAATATGCCGAATTGGCCGGACCCGCGATCGCCCAACACGGCGGCACATTTATCGCGCGGGGTGGTCGATTTGTGCAACTTGAAGGGCGCGAGCGTCCGCGCAATGTCGTCGCCAAATTCGCGAGCGTCGAGGCGGCAGAAGCCTGCTACAACAGCGCCGAATACCAAGCGGCGCTGGACCACGCCCGTGGTGCGTCGGAACGAGAATTGGTGATCGTTGACATCAGCGAATAGAAAAAAGGCCGGGTCATTGTGACACCGGCCTTTCTTTTTCTTAGCTTGCAGCCTTAGCGGCGCGTTTGCGCTCGTGTGGATCAAGGTGCCGTTTGCGCAGCCGGATCGCATTTGGCGTCACTTCGACCAGCTCATCGTCGTCGATGTAGGCAATCGCCTGTTCGAGCGACATGATAACGGGCGGTGTCAGGCGCACGGCCTCGTCCGTGCCAGATGCGCGGACGTTTGTCAGTTTTTTACCCTTGAGCGGGTTCACTTCTAGGTCGTTGTCACGGCTGTGCTCGCCGATGATCATACCAGTGTAGACAGGCTCTTGCGGTACGACGAACATCTTGCCGCGATCCTCAAGGTTCCATAGGGCAAAGGCGACGGCGGTGCCGTTTTCCATTGAGATTAGAACACCTTGGCGACGGCCTTCGATCTTGCCTTTGTGCGCTGTCATGCCGTGATAGATACGGTTCAAGACGCCAGAGCCGCGTGTGTCGGTCAGGAATTCGCCGTGATAACCGATCAAACCGCGCGATGGGACATGCGCGATGATGCGGGTTTTGCCTGCACCGGCGGGCTTCATCTCGACAAGATCGCCTTTGCGGGGGCCGGTGATTTTCTCGATCACGGCGCCAGTGTATTCGTCGTCCACGTCGATGGTGACCTCTTCGACAGGTTCCATTCGTTGGCCGTCGATGGTCTGAAAAATAACCTGCGGGCGGGACACCGACAGCTCAAACCCTTCGCGGCGCATGTTCTCGATGAGCACGCCCATCTGCAATTCGCCGCGACCGGACACTTCGAATGCGTCTCCGCCAGGTGTGTCGGCAATTTTGATCGCGACGTTGGTTTCGGCCTCTTTCATCAGGCGGTTGCGAATAACGCGTGACTGCACGTGCTTGCCATCGCGGCCTGCCAGCGGACTGTCGTTGATGCCGAATGTGACCGTGATTGTCGGTGGATCAATCGGCTGGGCGGGGATCGCCTCTTCGACCGAGAGGTCGCAGATCGTGTCGGCCACGGTCGCCTTGGTCATGCCCGCGAGGCTAACGATGTCGCCTGCGACCGCCTCGTCGATGGCGGTTTGTTCAAGACCACGGAAGGCCATGATTTTCGAGACGCGGAATTGTTCTATACGCTCGCCGTCGCGGCTGAGGGCCTTGACGGTTTCGCCTGCTTTGAGCGTGCCGCTTTCGACGCGCCCGGTCAGGAGGCGACCGATGAACGCGTCCGCGCCGAGCGTTGTGGCGAGCATGCGGAACGGCTCGTCCGCTTTTGCCTGTTGCTTGGGCGCTTCGACGTGACGGACGACCAGATCGAACAGCGCGTCGAGGTTTTCGCGCGGGCCGTCGAGTTCTGTGTCACACCAGCCGTTGCGGCCAGAGGCGTAAAGATGTGGGAAATCGAGCTGATCTTCATTGGCGTCGAGCGATGAGAAGAGGTCGAAACACTCGTCCAAGGCGCGGTCCGCGTCAGCGTCGGGCTTGTCAACTTTGTTAAGGACCACGATGGGGCGCAGGCCGAGGGCAAGCGCTTTGGAGGTCACGAATTTGGTTTGTGGCATCGGCCCTTCGGCGGCATCAACCAGCAAAACAACGCCATCGACCATCGATAAGATGCGCTCGACCTCGCCACCGAAATCGGCGTGGCCGGGGGTGTCGACGATGTTGATCCGCGTGTTGCCCCATTCAACGGACGTCGCTTTGGCGAGGATCGTGATCCCCCGTTCCCGTTCGATGTCGTTGCTGTCCATGGCTCGTTCTGTCGTGGCTTGGTTGTCACGATAGGTGCCGGATTGCTTGAGAAGTTCGTCCACGAGCGTCGTTTTGCCGTGGTCAACGTGTGCGATGATCGCGATATTGCGAATGTCCATGGGTCTGCCTTTTTCGGAAGTTGCGCGGGCCTTACCGTGCATGCGCAGCAAAAGCCATAGCAAAGTTGTCTGGTGCCCTAGGGACGTGGTGTCAGTGGGTGCTGCTGTTGGACAGAAGATGGATCGTGAGGATGCCCGCGATGATCAGGCCCAAGCCAATTATTGCAGCAAGGTCAAGTGTTTGTCCGAACACTACATAGCCAATGATCGCGATCAGAACGATCCCGAGGCCAGACCACATGGCATACATGATACCCACAGGCATGGTGCGCAGGGTCAGCGATAGCAGGTAAAAGGCGATGGCGTAGGCCACGATTACGGTGACAGAGGGCCAGAACCGGGTGAATTGTTGGCTGGCCTGTAGCGCTGTGGTGCCGATGGTTTCGGCGATCACCGCGACGATAAGATAGAGGTAGTGGATGGGCATGGGCGTGACCTGTGGCGTAGCTGAGGCCCTGACCCTGATGTAATTCCCAGTAAATGAAAAGAGCCGCCACTATAGCGGCTCTTTTGTATTTTATCGCAACGACTTACATCGCGGCGTTCAGGTTGGTGTCCACAGCCTCAAGGAAGCCTTCGGTGGTCAGCCATTTCTGATCGGGGCCGACGAGCAGGGCGAGGTCTTTGGTCATTTGACCGGCCTCGACGGTGTCTACGACAACCTTTTCCAAGGTTTCCGCAAACTGCATTAATTTTGCGTTATCGTCCAGTTTCGCGCGGTGCTTCAACCCACCTGTCCATGCGTAGATCGAGGCGATGGAGTTGGTTGACGTCGCTTCGCCCTTTTGGTGCTGGCGGAAGTGGCGCGTGACGGTGCCGTGGGCTGCTTCTGCCTCGACGATCTTTCCGTCTGGTGTCATCAACTGGGATGTCATCAGGCCGAGCGAGCCGAAGCCTTGGGCCACTGTGTCGGACTGCACGTCGCCGTCGTAGTTCTTACAGGCCCAGACGAAACCGCCCGACCATTTCATTGCTGCGGCGACCATGTCGTCGATCAGACGGTGCTCGTATGTGATGCCTGCGGCTTTGAATTTCTCTTCAAATTCAGTCTCGAAGACTTCTTGGAAGATGTCCTTGAAACGCCCATCGTAGATTTTCATGATGGTGTTTTTGGTGGACAGATACACAGGCCAGCCGAGGTTCAAGCCGTAGTTCAACGAGGCGCGGGCGAAGTCGTAGATGCTGTCGTCGAGGTTGTACATGCCCATGTAGATGCCCGACGATGGGGACTGGAAGACCTCGTGTTCGATGACTTGGCCGTCTTCGCCGACGAATTTCATCGACAGTGTGCCTTTGCCGGGGAATTTCATGTCTGTGGCGCGGTACTGATCGCCGAATGCGTGGCGGCCGATGACGATGGGCTGGGTCCAGCCGGGGACGAGGCGGGGCACGTTGGAGCAGATGATCGGCGCGCGGAACACGACGCCGCCGAGGATGTTGCGGATCGTGCCGTTGGGGCTGCGCCACATCTTCTTGAGGCCGAATTCTTCGACGCGCTGCTCGTCGGGTGTGATCGTCGCACATTTGACGCCGACGCCGATTTCTTTAATCTTTTCAGCGGCATCAATGGTGATCTGGTCGTCCGTTTCGTCGCGGACTTCCATGCCGAGATCGTAGTAGAGCAGGTCAACATCGACGTAGGGCAGGATCAGTTTCTTCTTGATGAAGTCCCAGATAATGCGGGTCATTTCGTCGCCGTCGAGTTCGACGATGGGGTTTTCTACCTTGATCTTGGTCATGGGGTTTCCCTTTGGCTGGAGTGGAATTTGGCCCGTCCTAGCGCATCTGTCGCCAGATGGAAAGACGTGTGTATGCCGTGGTATACGAAGCGTTAGGCGGAGTTAATTTGTAGGCCGTTGGCGCGTACACCAGCGGTACACTGTGCGTACACACGGCGTGCGCACGATGATATGTTAACCTCTGGCGGCGAACCATGCGTCGATGCGCGTTTTGAGGTGGGACCAGAGCGCGGGTGCGCCGCGCTGGACTTTGACGCCGACACGGGTCTCTAGCTGCTCAGCCGTCACTTTATACTCAGGCCATGATCCGCCGCCGCTTTCGAGGTTGGCCATGACGGGCTGCACGCGGTCGAGGCTCTTGGCGAAGATCGCGTCGTCGGTTTCCGAAGCTTCGAATTCATCCCAGAGCGCGCGGTAGCTTGCGGCTTGGTCGTCTGGCAGCAGGCCAAAGATGCGGGTTGCGGCGATCTGTTCTAGGCGGTCTTGCTCGGCGGGGTCGTGGTCGCCGTGGATCGGATTGTCGCCTGCGTCGATCTCGACCAGATCGTGCAGCAGGAGCATTTTGAGAACGCGGTCGATGTTGACGGGCCGGTTGGCGTGTTCGGCCATCGTCAGCGCGTAGAGCATGATGTGCCATGAGTGTTCCGCCGAATTTTCGCGTCTGCTGCCGTCGTTGAGCGTTGTGCCGCGCAGGACGGACTTGAGGCGGTCTGCCTCATTCAGAAACGCGAACTGTGCTGTGAGGCGGTCGGTCATGGTAGCCGCGTTAGATATTGCGGAGGGACAGTTTCTGTCAGCCAGACATCATTTTCAGAGCGATAGAAAATATATCCGTCTTCATTCATCAGCGCTGTATTGATTGCGAATATGACAGGCTTCCCGTGGCGCACCCCAACTTTAAGGGCTGTCTGCTCATCTTGTGACAGATGGACGTGATGACGTTTCTGACGCAACAGCCCTTTTGAAAGAATAGCAGCGACATTTTTTTCGGCTGTCCCGTGATAGAGTGCGCGTTGTGGGATTTGTGCTGTCAGCTTTAGGTCCACGTCAATCGAGTGGCCTTGGTTTGCCCTGATACGTTGGCCATCTTCGCTGAGTGCGAACCGTTGTTTGTCAGAAGTTTCGACAAGTTCAATTATCATATCCCGCCTGAGGCCTACATCGGATTTTTCGAGGATATCCGAAATAAGGGCCCAACCGTTATCATCAAGCGCCAGTCCAATACTGCCGGGGTTGTGACGCAAGATCAGGCTGAGGAACTTGCTTTGTGTTTTGAGAGCTTTGGTCATGTCTGGAGGTCCGCTTTGAGTTTGATCCCGTTCGGTGTGACGTCGGGCTCGAGCAATAGCGACGCGAAGAACGCTGGATCGGGAAAGCCATCCCATGGGTAGAGGCCGTGATAGGCGTTGGCGAAGGCCTCAACGATCGCGGGGTCCTGTGGGGTGAGGTCGGCAAAGCCGTTTCGCGCGTGTTTTTTCAGCGGATAGATGTGCCGGATCGCAGGGATTTGCTCGAAACCGACGACGGGCCAGTGGGCTGCTTGGTCGTCGGGCGGCAGGCAGAGGTGGATCGCGATGATCTCGGGCAGCGAGAAGGGGGCAGTGGCTTCGGTCTCGTCGCGGCGTCTGCGGGTGAACGCGAGGAGGGCCGCGCCGTCGGGACGGTCCGGCACCTCGATCACTTGGGCGACGCCGGATTTCCCGTCGAGCAAGGGGATCAGGATGTGATCGGCTTGCTGCCAGACGCCCATGTCGCGCTATTCGCCGTCGGGCGCGTCGAGGATTTTACGCTCGCTGAGGTCGACCTTTGGACCGTCGCCTTTGCCCTTTGCTTTAGCATCGACGACGTATTTGTCCAAAAACCCGTGCCCGCGCCGCAGCGCAAGACGCACACGCACAGCGGTCATGAAGAATTCTTGGCTGGTCTGTGACGCAGCGCCCACCACCTTAGAGACGTTTTCCACGAGGTTTGGGTCGCCGAATTTCTCAGCCGCCTGAATGGTGCGCTGCGCCAGCTCGTCGGCCAGACCTTCGACCAGATCGCTCATCTTGTTTTCTCCGTCATGCGGCGCAGCACATAGTCATTAACCGTTTGGTTGAGTGTGTCCATGTGCTGATCTTCAAAGAAATGTCCCGCCCCTTCGAGCACGTCATGGGTGATCGTGATGCCCTTTTGCTCGTGCAATTTGTTCACCAGATTGACGGTGTCCTGTGGCGGTGCCACGCGGTCGGCGCTGCCGTTGATCACCAAGCCAGACGACGGGCAGGGTGCGAGGAACGAAAAGTCGTACATGTTGGCGGGCGGCGAGACCGAGATAAACCCGGTGATCTCGGGGCGGCGCATCAACAGCTGCATGCCGATCCACGCGCCGAACGAAAACCCTGCAACCCAGCAATGTTTGGAATTGTTGTTCATTGATTGGAGGTAGTCGAGTGCCGAGGCCGCATCCGACAGCTCGCCCACGCCTTGATCATATTCCCCTTGGCTGCGGCCAACCCCACGGAAGTTAAACCGCAGGACCGTGAAGCCCATGTTTTTGAACGTATAATGCAGGTTGTAGACCACGCGGTTGTTCATCGTGCCGCCGAATTGCGGATGCGGATGCAAGATGATGGCGATAGGGGCGTCGCGTTCTTTTTGCGGGTGGTATCTGCCTTCGAGGCGGCCTTCGGGGCCGGGGAAGATGACTTCGGGCATTGACGCTCCTTGCGCTGGCGGGCTCGCCCCGACGCGCAATCTTGACAGAAAGACTCGGAGACTTTAGAACAATTCTAACCTCGATAATATGAGGCGTGCAGTAGCGTTAATTTACTGGACACGGATCGTCAACGTCATATGCCGAAGGGCCGCGTTTATGAAGCTGTCAACCAAAGGACGATATGCCGTCGTGGCGCTGGTCGATCTGGCGTTGCAACCGGGTGGTGCGCTGGTGTCACTGGGCGAGATATCTAAGCGGCAGGACATCTCCCTGGCCTATCTGGAGCAATTGTTTGTGAAACTGCGCCGAGATGGGTTGGTCGTGTCAGTGCGCGGACCGGGCGGTGGATACCGCCTAGCCAAGCCCACCAGCGAAATCCGCGTGGTTGATGTATTGGCGGCTGTCGATGAGACGGTGAATGCGATGCACACCGGCGCTGGTGCGTCAGGTGCGTCATCGGGCAGCCGCGCGCAGAGCATGTCGAACCGTTTGTGGAAGGGCCTGAGCGCCCATGTCTATGTCTACCTGCATCAGGCCCGGCTGTCGGATGTGGTCGAAAATGAGCTGACGCCATGTCCTGCTGTGCCGTCCCTGTTTGATGTGGTGGACTGATGGGCCGCGTTTATCTGGATCATAACGCCACTGCACCGCTGCGTGTCGAGGCGCGCGAGGCCATGATTGCCGCGATGGATGTGGTGGGTAATCCGTCGTCTGTGCATGCAGAAGGGCGCGCTGCCAAGGCGATTGTCGAGCGCGCGCGGGCGCAGGTGGCGGAGGCTGTGGGGTGCAATGCGGCTGAGGTGGTGTTTACCAGCGGGGCGACTGAGGCTGCGTCAGTTCTCGCGGGGCTGGATGCTGTTGAGGTTGAGGCGACGGCGCATGACGCGCTTTGGGCGCACAACACTGGCGCGGGGGGCTATGCGTTTGGGTTGGCCAATAGCGAGACGGGTGTATTGCTGGCTGGGCCGGACGCGCCCTATCTTATTGACGTGACCCAAGCGATTGGGCGTGTGCCGTTCTCGTTTGCGTGGTCCGGCGCGCAATGTGCCGTGTTGACTGCGCATAAGTTTGGCGGACCCAAGGGCATCGGTGCGCTGATTATTCGCGACGGCGTTGAGAGCGCGCCGCTGATCCTTGGCGGCGGGCAGGAAATGGGTCGCCGCTCGGGCACCGAAAACGTCGCCGCAATTGCTGGAATGGGTGCTGCGATTGAGGCCTCGATGGGCGACCTTGGGGCAGGGGTGTGGAACCGGGTTGCTGAACTTAGAAATATTCTAGAAAAGGCCATTGAGGCGGATGCGCCTGATACTATCTTTGTGGGACAGGATCAGGACCGCTTGCCCAACACGACGTGCATGATTTCCCCCGGTTGGAAGGGGGAAACGCAGGTGATGGCGATGGATTTGGCGGGATATGCGATCTCGTCTGGGTCTGCGTGCAGCAGCGGCAAGGTCAAGGCCAGCCGCGTTTTGCGCGCGATGGGATACGATGAACAAGCCGCCAGCAGCGCGATCCGCGTGTCGCTGGGGCCGCAGACAACAGAGGCCGAGGTGCGCGGGTTTGCGGATGCTTGGCTGACTAAACGAGAAAAGCAGCGCAGCCGCGCCGCATGACGAAGGGGTAGAACCATGGAAGCCGCAGGCACAATGACCGACATCGTCAAAGAGGGCGTTGATCAGGACACCGTGGACGCCGTCGAGGCGCTATCGGGCACCTACAAACACGGGTGGGAAACCGACGTCGAGATGGAATACGCGCCGCTCGGGTTGACCGAGGACATCGTGCGTCTGATCTCGGAAAAGAACGACGAGCCGCAGTGGATGCTGGACTGGCGCCTAGAGGCATACGCCCGCTGGGTGCAGATGGTCGAGCCTGAGTGGGCGATGGTGGACTACCCCAAGATCGACTTTCAGGACCAGTATTACTACGCGCGCCCTAAGTCGTTTGAAGTCAAGCCCAAGTCGCTGGACGAGGTCGACCCGAAACTGCTCGCGACCTACGCCAAGCTGGGAATTCCGCTGAAAGAGCAGGCGATCCTCGCAGGTGTTGAGGGGGCTGAGAACATGGGCGACGAGCCGCGCAAGGTCGCGGTGGACGCGGTGTTCGATTCCGTATCGCTGGGGACCACGTTCAAGGACGAGCTGGCCAAGGCGGGTGTGATTTTCTGCTCGATTTCCGAGGCGGTGAAGGACCACCCCGAGTTGGTGAAGAAATATTTGGGGACGGTGATCCCGGCGACGGATAACTTTTACGCCTGTCTGAACGCGGCCGTGTTCTCGGACGGGTCGTTTGTCTACATTCCCAAGGGTGTGAAGTGCCCAATGGAGCTGTCGACATATTTCCGCATCAACGCCGAAAACACCGGCCAGTTCGAGCGCACGCTGATCATCGCGGATGAGGGGTCGTATGTGTCTTATCTGGAAGGCTGCACTGCCCCCAAGCGCGACGTGGCACAGCTGCACGCGGCCTGTGTCGAGCTGGTGCTGCTGGACGATGCCGAGATCAAATACTCGACCGTGCAAAATTGGTTCCCTGGTGACGAAGAGGGCAAGGGCGGCATCTATAACTTTGTAACGAAACGCGCCGATTGTCGGGGTGCGCGGTCCAAGGTGATGTGGACCCAAGTCGAAACCGGATCAGCCGTGACGTGGAAGTACCCGAGCTGCATTTTGCGCGGTGAAGACAGCCAAGGCGAGTTCTACTCGATCGCTATCGCCAACAACATGCAGCAGGCCGATACGGGCACGAAAATGGTGCATCTGGGTAAGAACACCAAGAGCCGGATTGTGTCGAAGGGGATCAGCGCGGGCAAGGCGCAGAACACCTATCGCGGCCTCGTGTCGATGCACCCCAAAGCGAAGGAAAGCCGCAATTACACTCAATGCGACAGCCTGTTGATCGGCGACAAATGCGGCGCGCACACAGTGCCCTATATCGAGGTCAAGAATAACTCGAGCCGGGTCGAGCACGAGGCGACCACATCCAAGGTGGACGACGACCAATTGTTCTACTGCCGCTCGCGCGGGATGGACGAGGAAGAGGCGGTGGCCTTGGTCGTGAACGGGTTCTGCAAGGAGGTGCTGCAAGCGCTGCCGATGGAGTTCGCGATGGAAGCGCAAGCGCTGGTGGCGATCTCGCTTGAGGGGAGCGTGGGGTAGTCATGCTTTGGCGCAATGACCTAGAAAACGCGTCGTTCGGTCTGACAAATGACCGGTTTGCGAAGGAGTCGCAGAGCGAGCTATTTACCATTGTGTTTTGGGTGGTTTGCGCGGCGATTGGTTCTGCATTTGTTGCAAACAGCTTTGCGTCCAGCGGTATGACTTATATCATCATTGTGGGTGCGATGGTCGGGCTCGCTTTTGGGATATACCGCAGTCTCAAATTGCGGAAAAGACGGGAAGAACAACGCGCTATTCAAAGTCGGTTAGACGCGGATAGGCGCGAGGAAGAGACCCAACGACAGATTGCGGCGATGAGACGGAATAAGGCGATGGAGCAATGAGAAAAGTTGTGACGACAGCGCTTTTGGTTGTGGTGGTTGCGCAGATGGCGGCTGGCAATGTGTATATCGAGGGAACAGTTTATCCAGCGTGGGATCCAACAATTGCTCACTTTGACGCATTGGGTGGTCTATCGCGCAATACTTGCTTGGGAAGTCTTGGCGAAGCAGTAGGTGGAATAATTGTGATGTTTTGTTGAAAACCTCGCCCTTCCTCCCCGCGATCCTGACGGGCGCGTTTTGTGCTGTGTTTGCAGTCGTGATCACCATGCTCGGCAGCATCGTGTCACTCGTGCCCGGTCTGCTGATCGCCTTTGTGTCGGGGTTCCTAGGGTCGCTGTTTGCGACCTATGTGATGAAGAAGAAAAAGTGAACCGCGTCGCGCGGGGATGAAAATAATGGTGCCACGGGTGCCGAAGACGGAGAGAAAAATGCTTGAGATCAAAGACCTGCGCGTCAAACTGGAAGACGAGGATAAGCAGATCCTCAAGGGTGTGGACCTGACTGTGAACGCAGGCGAAGTGCACGCGATTATGGGGCCGAATGGCTCGGGCAAATCGACCCTGTCTTACGTCCTGTCGGGGCGTGGCGGTTATGAGGTGACGGGGGGCGCGGCCAGCCTTGATGGCACCGATCTGCTGGACATCGAGGCCGAAGAGCGCGCCGCCGAGGGGTTGTTTCTCGCGTTTCAATACCCGGTCGAGATCCCCGGCGTGGGCAATATGACGTTTCTGCGCACAGCCGTGAACGCCCAGCGCAAAGCGCGCGGCGAAGAAGAAATGTCTGCGGGCGAGTTCCTGAAAGTCGTGCGTGCCAAGGCCAAAGAGCTCAAGATCGACGCGGATATGCTCAAGCGTCCTGTCAACGTTGGCTTCTCGGGTGGTGAGAAAAAGCGCAATGAAATCCTACAGATGGCGATGCTAGAGCCGAAGATGTGTATCCTCGACGAGACGGATTCTGGCCTCGATGTCGACGCGATGAAGCTGGTGTCCGAGGGCGTGAACGCGCTGCGTAGTCCTGAGCGCGCGTTTCTGGTGATCACCCACTACCAACGCCTGCTCGATCACATCAAACCCGATGTCGTGCATATCATGGCAGACGGGCGCATTGTGAAAACCGGTGGACCGGAGCTGGCCCTCGAGGTCGAGAACAACGGTTACGCGGATATTCTGGCGGAGGTGGCCTGATGGCGCTGCCGAAGGTGAAAGCGGATGCGACCGAGGCGTTGCTGGCGACGCTGACCTTGCCCGAAGGCGCATCTGAGGCCCGCCAAGCGGCCCTCGCGCGTGTTGGCGCGATGGGGCTGCCGCATGGGCGCGATGAGTATTGGAAATACACCAAGCCGGACACGTTGACCTCTGTTGAGGCTCCCCAAGCGGCGTTGTTTCACAACGACGAAGGCCCGCTGTTTGACGATGTGGACCGCGTCAAAGTGGTCTTTGTCGATGGTGTGTTCGATGCGGGTGCGTCGGATGATCTGGCCGCCGAGGGTCTAGAGATCGACCTGCTGGCCGATGCGATGGCCGCCGATATTCACTGGGTCAATGACCTTTATGGTGTTCTCGAAACGCGGGGGCAGGTGCCTGTAGAGCGGCCCCTCGCGGCGCTGAACACCGCGTTTGCGACCGCTGGTGTGGCAATCCGTGTGACGGGCAAAGCGTCGAAGCCTGTGAACCTGATTTACCTGCACAGCGACACAGGATCAGACGTGCGCCTGCACAATGTGATCAAGGTCGAGGCAGGGGCTGAGATGACCCTGCTCGAGACCGGACCGGCTGCCGCGCGGTTGAACAAAGTGCTCGAGGTCGATGTGGCCGATGGGGCGGCGTTTCATCATGTGCGTGCGCAGGGCCGCGATCATGAACGCCGAGCTGTCACCCATTGCTTCACGCGCCTCGGGACCGAGAGTGTTTTCAAATCCTTTACCATGACCGCCAACGGCGTGCTGACGCGCAACGAGTGTATCATTGAGCTGACAGGCGACGATGCGCAGGCGCATGTGGCCGGTGTTTGTATGGGCGATGGCAAGGATTTTCACCACGATGACACAGTGTTTATCACCCATGACGCGGTGAACTGTGAGAGCCGTCAGGTGTTTAAGAAAGTGCTGCGAAACGGGGCGACGGGTGTGTTTCAGGGCAAGATCTTGGTCAAGGAAGGCGCCCAGAAAACCGATGGCTATCAGATCAGTCAATCGCTGCTGCTGGACGACGACAGCCAGTTTCTGGCCAAGCCTGAGTTGGAAATTTACGCCGATGATGTCGCCTGTTCGCACGGCAGCACGTCGGGCGCTATTGATGACACGGCGCTGTTTTACCTGCGCTCGCGCGGTGTGCCCGAGAAGGCGGCGACAGACCTGCTGACCCTCGCGTTTTTGGCCGAAGCTTTGGACGAGATTGAGGATGAGGCGCTGGCCGATGCGTTGCGCGACCGTCTCGAAGGCTGGTTGGGGCGTCACGGCTAAGTGGCTGTTACAACGGACATATTGCGCACCTATCGCGCGCCACGTCAGGTCGTGTCAGAGCTGTTGTCGGTGGGCAAACGCGAAGACCGGACGTTCGTGTTTTTGATGCTGGGGCTGGTCTTGGTGTTTGTGGCGCAACTGCCAAAGCTGAGCCGTATGGCGTTCGAGCAGGACATCGAGTTCGGGATCTTGGTCGCCAATTCGGTGATGGGGATTTTGATCATCTGGCCGCTGGCGCTGTATCTAGTGGCCGCCGTCATGTTCTGGATAACCAAGGCGCGCGGGCGGGGATTGGAGCATTACGAAGTGCGGTTGGCCTTGTTCTGGGCGTTCCTTGCGGCGGCCCCTGTGGGGCTGTTGCACGGGCTGACGGTCGCTTTTGTCGGGGCCGGTGTGCAGGCCAATCTGGTGGGCGCGATCTGGTTTTGCGCATTGCTGATTTTCACGGCGCGCGGGTTGCAGGCCGGGGGCGCAGGCCGGTGACGGGCGATGATCTGAAACGGCTGATGATCACGGCTGTCACGCAACCCCGCCGGGCCTATCAATATGCCTATGGGCTTGAGCTGCCGCGTTTGACGCTGTGGCAACTGCTGTTGGTGCTGAGCATCGCGCGTGTTCTGGCGCTATCGGTGATGCCGGGCAATGGTCTGGCGATGCCTGTGTCCGAGGAGACGGTGTTGGTTCTGTCGCCGCTGTCCTACACGTTCGTGTTGGTCACGAGCGCTGTCGTTATGGTGTTTTTGATCTATTACGTGGGGCGCGCGCTAGAAGGGACAGGCACGTTTGATGGTGCTTTGACCGCCGTGGTTTTGATCGAAACCCTGTCGGTCATTTTAGTCGCAGTGCAACTGGTGCTCAGCGTGATTAGTCTTGAACTGGCAGCACTGGTCGCCCTGAGCGGGGCGATTGCGATTGTAATGTGTATCATCGTTTATGTCGACGAGGTACATGGATTTGACAGCCTTTGGAAGGCAATGGGCTGCTTGCTGTTGGGCATTGTTGGGCTGACGATTGGCCTGTCAGTCTTGTTGGTTTTGATCGGTGTCGGCGGTCAATTTTAATATTTTGAAAACGCAGGGTGAGACGATGTTTGATGTGAACGCGGTCCGCGCGGATTTTCCTATTTTGTCACGTGAAGTGAATGGCAAGCCGCTGGTCTATCTCGACAACGGTGCCTCGTCGCAAAAACCGCAAGTGGTCATTGATGCGATCACCCGCGCTTATGCGGAAGAATATTCCAATGTTCACCGTGGGTTGCATTATCTTTCTAATGTATCGACTGAACGATATGAGAGCGTGCGCGGCACCATTGCACGCTTTCTCAATGCGGGGTCTGAAAACAGCATTATCATGAACTCTGGCACCACCGAAGGCATCAATATGGTCGCCTACGGCTGGGCCATGCCGCGGATGCAGGCGGGCGATGAGATTGTGCTGTCGATTATGGAGCATCACGCCAATATCGTGCCATGGCATTTCCTGCGCGAACGCCAAGGCGTGGTAATCAAATGGGTTGATGTGGATGCGAATGGCGACCTTGACCCGCAGGCCGTCATTGACGCGATTGGGCCAAAGACGAAACTGGTCGCAATCACGCATCTTTCCAATGTCTTGGGGACTGTTGTTGATGTGAAATCGGTCGTCGCTGGTGCCCATGCAAAAGGTGTGCCGGTGCTGGTCGATGGGTCGCAAGCTGCGGTGCATATGCCTGTCGATGTGCAAGACCTCGGCGCTGATTTTTATGCCGTGACGGGGCATAAACTATACGGGCCATCTGGTTCCGGCGCGATCTATGTGGCCCCCGACCGGATGGCCGAGATGCGCCCGTTTATGGGTGGAGGCGACATGATCCGCGAAGTCAGCCGCGATGCTGTGACGTGGAATGATCCCCCGATGAAGTTCGAGGCGGGCACCCCCGGTATCGTACAGATGATCGGACTGGGGACCGCGCTGGACTACATGATGGGTCTGGGGATGGACAACATCGCAGCCCATGAGACGCGCTTGCGGGATTATGCCCGCAGCCGTCTGGCTGGGCTAAACTGGCTGCAAGTGCAGGGGCAATCGGCGGGCAAAGCGGCGATTTTCTCCTTTACCCTAGATGGCGCGGCCCATGCGCATGACATCTCAACCGTGCTGGATAAAAAGGGTGTCGCCGTGCGTGCGGGCACCCATTGTGCCATGCCGTTGATGGAGCATATGGGCGTAGGGGCGACCTGTCGTGCCTCGTTTGGGATGTATAACACCACCGATGAGGTCGATGTGCTGATCGACGCGTTAGAGCTGTGCCACGATCTGTTCAGCTAAGCATGGGGGCGACGTTGCGCCGCCCCGTGCGAGGTTAGTGGTCTGGGCCGCAAAACAGTTTTTCGCGGTGTTTGACCGCGTCCCGGTGTTTTTCGACAAAGCCCATCATCGCGGCCATTGAGCATGTTTTGCCAAAGCCGCCCCATGGCTCGAACCCATGCACATGCAGCACGCTTTCGGGGTCAAGCTTGAGCAGGCGGATGATGACCGAAGCTACGATCTTACCGCCGACGCCGGTGAGTTTGCCTTTGCCCGCCACCTGCGCTTCTTGCAGGCAGTAGAACCACAGCGGTGTTTTGTCGATGTGGTGGTCTTGCAGCACTTCGGGGGCGGGGATGACGTCTTCGCCCAAATTATGCGCCATTTGCTGGCCCGAGGGCAGTTGCAGGGCGGTTCGGTCGCGCAAGATGTTGCGCAGCGCCAACTTGCGGGCCTGTTCTATGGGGACCGGGAAGCCGTCCCAATCCAGACCGGCGCCGACAATATTGTCTGGCAGTTCAAACAGCGTTTCCGCCATTTTGATGCCGACGGGCAGCGCCTTTTGTGCGTGCTTGCCAAAGAATTGATCCATGTCGATCGTCGCGCCCGGATCGCGTGGACCAAATCCGCGCAGCGCAAACAGGCCCAATGGGGCTTCGTCTTTGCGCAGGCGGTATTCATGCTGCACCGTCGCGTGTCCGAACCTGTAGGCCGCGACCGAAAACTCTGCGGGCATGATCGGCGCATGCGGGAAGGGGTCATGGTCGAGAACGTGTTTGATGATCTTTTTGTCCACAAAAGACGGCAGAAATTCGTTAAGGATGATCCATTGGTAATGCAGCCGGATAAAGCGGCGCACCTCTTCAAACCCCT
>CALHAP010000138.1 GCA_937931795.1 uncultured Paracoccaceae bacterium | reverse complement strand
GATCACCGTGCCGTCGGTCTCGTCGCCTATCATGATGAACCCTTTTTCAGCGCGCATAATATGCAGCGCCTCGGTGCCGTAGGGCATCACGCCGAACTCTTCACCCGCCTCCATCAGCGACTCCCAAAACGCGAGGCCGTGGCCTGCGTCGACAGCAATCTCATAGGACAATTCACCAGAGAAACTAATGCGGTACGCGCGGATGTTAAAGTCGCCGATCTGCCCATCCCGCCAATGCATAAATGGCAGCGCTTCGGCAGAAACATCCATCCCGCCCAGCTTTTCCAGCAACTTACGGGCGTTCGGCCCCACAACGGCCACTTGGGCATATTGTTCAGTGATATTGGCAACATAGACCTGCCAATCCCACCACTCACACTGCAACCAATCCTCCATATGCGCATGGATACGGTCTGCACCGCCTGTTGTGGTGTGACAGAGCCATTCGTCCTCGGAAATCCGCGCGACAACACCGTCGTC
The DNA here is from genome assembly GCA_937931795.1 of uncultured Paracoccaceae bacterium. Taxonomy (GTDB): domain Bacteria; phylum Pseudomonadota; class Alphaproteobacteria; order Rhodobacterales; family Rhodobacteraceae; genus JALZWD01. The sequence goes on along the minus strand of CALHAP010000138.1, from coordinate 7,115 downwards.
TGAGAGAAACCCGTTCTCAGAGCACATCAAACCATAGCGGCATTTACCGACCGCCAGATTGCTCATCATGTTGGTATACATCATATCCAGAAATTTACCAGCATCCGGGCCTTTGACGATCAGCTTCCCGAGGGTCGATGCGTCAAGCAAACCAAGGGCTTGTCGGGTGTTCTTCACCTCACGGGACACGGCCTGTTCGACCGTCTCGCCCTCACGCACAAATGTATAGGGCCTGCGCCAATGACCGACAGGCTCAAAATCCGCATCATGGGCGACATGCCAATCGTGCATCGGCGTTTTGCGCACTGGCTGAAACAGATCACCTTTGGCGACACCCGTGATCGACCCTAGCGAAATAGGCGTATACGGTGGGCGGAATGTTGTGGTCCCCACCTCGGGCACAGGTTTATCCAATGCATGAGAAAGGGTCGCGAGACCATTGATATTACTGAGCTTACCCTGATCCGTCGCCATACCTAACGTAGTATATCGTTTGGTATGCTCGACGCTCTCGTACCCTTCGCGCGCAGCCAGCTGCACGTCCGAAACCTTCACATCGTTTTGGTAATCGAGCCACGCCTTTTCCCGCAACTCCAGTTTGGCCCCCGCAGGCATCATCCAAACGGGCAATATCTCGGCTTCGCTCGGTTCCGCGACATCCGCATCCGGCAAAATATCAGCCGTCATCAGGTCACCATTTGAAGCGCCTATTGCGCTGACAAAGGCCGTTCCACCGGCGCCAGTTGGCGCGCGATCAGCGTCGGGGCGGAACATGGCAAGCCCTTCATCCCATTGCAATTTCCCTCCGCAATGCGACCACAGATGCACAACAGGCGACCAGCCGCCCGACATAGCGACGACATCACAGTCAATTTCTTCCGTGACAGAACCAGACCCCGCATGCGCGCAAATCGCAACGCCCGTTACGCGCTGGCCGCCTTTGACCTTTGCAACTGCCTTGCCCGTCTCGACGCGGACACCCATCTCGCGCGCCCGTCTGACCAATGCGCCATCCGCCACGGGACGCGCATCAATCATCACTGGCACATCTAGGCCGCTTTCCTTCATCACAATCGCGGTCCGATACGCGTCATCATTGTTGGTCACCACGACCACGCGATCGCCCGCGCTGACGCCCCAGTTTACGACGTAATCCCGCACCGCAGAGGCCAGCATGACGCCTGGGATGTCATTGCCAGCAAAAGCCAAAGGCCGCTCGATAGCACCTGTGGCGACGGTCACGTGATGGGCGCGGATGTTCCATAGACGTTGACGCGGCCCCGCGATATCTGGCTGGTGCTCACCCGTTTTCTCGTAGCAAAGCACATAGCCATGATCGTAGACACCGGCCCCCATGCAGCGCAATCGCAGCGTAACATTTGGCATTTTTTCAAGGGTTTGAAGGATGTTCTTCACCCAAACATTGGCGGGCTGTCCGTCGATCTGAGGGGCGTCAACCGCTGCACGTCCGCCCCAACTGGCGCTTTGCTCGACGAGCATCACCCGCTTGCCCGCTTGACCGGCCTTCAGGGCAGCAGCCAATCCCGCAATCCCGCCACCGACGATCAACTCATCCACATGCACATGCATATGCTCGTAGGTGTCTTTGTCCCGCGCTTTAGGAGCGGCCCCTAAGCCTGCCGATTTACGGATAAAAGGCTCATAAATGTGTTTCCAGAACGAGCGCGGATGAATGAACATCTTGTAGTAAAAACCCGCTGGCAGAAACCGCGATAGGCGCGCATTTATCGCGCCAACATCAAACGCGAGGCTCGGCCAGTGGTTCTGGCTGGCGACCTGCATGCCGTCATACAGCTCGGTCGTGGTCCCGCGCTGGTTGGGTTCAAAGCTGGCGGATTTTCCCATGTTGAACAACGCGTTGGGCTCTTCGGCACCGCTGGCCACGATACCGCGTGGGCGGTGATATTTGAACGACCGCCCGATCAGCATCTGGTTATTGGCGAGCAAGGCAGAGGCCAGCGTATCGCCCTCATACCCGCTTAACTGCTTGCCATTAAATGTGAATTTATGTGGCTTGCTGCGATCAATCAGGCGTCCACGTCCGGCAATTCTATTGCTCATGACAAAGCCTCCCAAACCCAATCCGGACGCTTTGCGGTGATCGCGTCTTTGATATCTTGCGGTGGCTCATAGGTTTGTGCGGCGTATGTGCCGAACACTTCCAGCGTCACTGTGCAGCGTGCCGCGTGAAACCACTTGCCGCAGCCATATGCGTGCCGCCAACGTTCAAAGTGGACCCCGCGCGGGTTCTGGCGCCCGAAGAGGTATTGCTCGAAATCCGCATCAGTTGAGCCGGGGCCAAAGCGTTTCAGATGCGCTTCGCCGCCCGGCGACAGCTCGGATTCATCGGCATTGATACCGCAATACGGACAGGTCACGGTCAGCATGGCGCGACCCCTTTGATCTCAAAAATCATCGTTTTCACAATCAGATACGAGGCGTTATTCATGTTCATCAGTGCGCCACCCCCGCAGCTACACTCTCGTCGATGAACTGCCCTCGTCGGAAGCGGTCCATCGTAAAGGCCTCGGCCAGTGGTCCCGGCTCGCCCTTGGCCACCAGTTCTGCCATCGCCCAGCCTGATCCCGGGATCGCCTTAAATCCGCCCGTGCCCCAGCCGCAATTGACGAAGCAATTGCCCAATGGTGTTTTCGAGATAATGGCCGAGCGGTCGCCTGTCATATCCACGATGCCGCCCCATTGGCGCAGCATTTTCAGGCGCGACAGCATCGGAAACGTTTCGACGAGCGCGCGCACGGTTTCTTCCACGTGGTGAAAGGACCCGCGCTGCGTATAATTATTGTAACCGTCCGTGCCGCCTCCGATCACCATTTCGCCCTTGTCTGATTGCGACAAATACCCGTGGACCGTGTTCGCCATGACGACCACGTCCATCGCGGGTTTGATCGGCTCGGAGACCAGCGCTTGCAATGCGACGCTCTCGATCGGCAGTTTAAAGCCCGCCATATCGGCCAGCACACTAGAATGGCCTGCGACGACGATGCCGAGCTTGTCGCATTCGATCACACCTTTGGTCGTCTCAACGGCGCGCACAGTGCCGCCCTCGGAGCGCACGCCTTTGACTTCGCATTGCTGGATGATGTCCATGCCCATGTCGGAACAGGCCCGCGCGTAGCCCCATGCAACCGCGTCATGCCGCGCCGTGCCACCACGCGCCTGCCATAGCCCGCCGAGGACCGGATAGCGCGGCCCGTCGATGTTCATGATCGGGCATAGCTCTTTCACGCGGCGCGGGCCGATCCATTCGGTCGGCACCCCTTGCAATGCGTTGGCATGTGCCGTGCGCTGATAGCCGCGGATTTCGGCCTGCGTCTGCGCCAGCATGATGACGCCGCGCGGGCTGAACATGATGTTGTAGTTCAGGTCTTGGCTGAGCGTCTCATAAAGCGACCGCGCTTTTTCATAAATCGCGGCAGAGGGGTCTTGCAGGTAGTTGGACCGAATGATCGTCGTGTTCCGGCCCGTATTGCCGCCACCAAGCCAGCCTTTTTCAATGATCGCGACATTCTTGATGCCGAAGTTTTTACCAAGGTAGTAGGCCGTCGCCAGCCCGTGCCCGCCTGCGCCCACGATCACGACGTCGTACTTCTTCTTGGGCTCTGGCGACCGCCACGCGCGCTCCCAGCCCAGATGATGGGACATCGCTTGTTTTGCGATGGCAAAGGCGGAATAGCGCTTCATTGGGCGTGGCTCCTGAACAGGCGAATATCGGGTCGTGTTACCGTCACTTTTACTTCGCCCAGCGGGACATGCAAAAGGATACTGCCTGCGTCATATTCCCACGCAAAACCGACACCCCTGCCATATGCCCTTTCCCCACGCGGGTCGCGTGGTTACATACCCTCAAATTCCAGATCAAAGGCCACCCCTCAATGCTGTTTTGGATCATCGCATTTCTGTTGTCTGTCATGGTCGCAGGCGTGCTCATCACGCCGTTGTTGCGCGTTCAAAACAAAGGTGGGTCAGAGCCGGAAAACATCGCGATCTACCGGGACCAATTGGCCGAAGTGGACCGTGATCTGGCGCGCGGCGTATTGGAAGAAGCCGAAGCTGAACGCGTACGCGTCGAGGTGTCCCGCCGCCTGTTGGCCGCTGACGCCGAAGCGCGTGCGCAAGGTCGCGATGCTCCAAAATCCGCCAATATTGCCATTGCTGCGGTGACAGGGGCCGTCGTGCTGGCCGGTGGGTTGGGGCTGTATCACCAGCTGGGCGCGCCGGGCTATCCTGATATTCCGCTGGCCGCTCGTATCGCGGCCTCTGAGGAAATCCGGGAAACCCGCATGAGCCAAGCGCAGGCCGAAGCGCAAGCCACGCCGATCCAAATCCCTGATTTTCCAGATGATTACATTGCAAGTATTGCGCAATTGCGCGAGGTTGTGCCAACCCGTCCCGACGATATTCGAGGCTGGCAATTGCTATCGCAGCACGAAAATAACCTGCGCAATTACGCAGCCGCAGCCCGCGCCCAATCGCGTGTGATCGCCCTCAAAGGGACCGAGGTCACGGCCCAAGACCGCGAAGTGCTGCTATCGCAATTGGTCTCCGCCGCGCGCGGGTTCGTCTCGCCCGAAGCGGAACAACTGGCGCGTGAGATACTGGTGGAAGACATCGGCAATGCTGCCGCGCGGTATTATTTTGGCCTGCTGTATTTGCAAACGGACCGGCCCGACCGCGCCTTTCAAATCTTTCGCGCCATCACAGAAGAAGAACGCATCGGCCCCTTTAGCGATCTGGCCCGCGAGAGCGTCGAAGAAGCCGCGTTTCGCGCTGGTGTCGACTACACTCTGCCCCCGCGCAGTGGTCCTGCATTAGAAGACGTGATGGCGATGAACGACGTTGACGACGCGACCCGCGCCGAGATGATCGGCGCTATGGTCACCCGCCTGTCGACCCGTTTGGCTGAAGAAGGCGGCACCTTGATCGAATGGCAGCGGTTGATCACGGGCCTGTCGGTGTTGGGCGAAGTTGAGCAAGCCCGCGAGATCTACGCCGAAGCGATCGACCTGTTTGGGTCGTCAGAGGCCGCCCAAACCTCACTCGACCAAACCGCCCGCCGAGCAGGATTGATCGAATGATTTGTGACCGCATCGAAGATTTCGCACAGGCCCTGCCCAAAGATCGCGCGCTGGCCGGACTGGATCTGGGGACTGTGACCATTGGCGTGGCGGTTTGCGACCGAATGCTGTCCGTCGCGACCCCGCTTGAGACGATTAAGCGCAAAAAGTTCACGCTGGATGCGGCCCGGTTGCAAGAGATCATCGCGCACCGCGAGCTGGGCGGCATTGTGCTTGGGTTGCCGATGAACATGGACGGCAGCGAGGGCCCCCGCGCGCAATCGACCCGTGCGTTCGCCCGCAACCTCGAACGTCTGACCCCGCTGCCGATCACATTTTGGGACGAACGCTTGTCGACCGTGGCCGCCGAACGCGCGCTATTAGAGGCGGATACGTCGCGAAAACGTCGCGCCGAAGTGATCGACCACGTGGCTGCGGGCTATATTTTGCAAGGTCTGCTTGACCGTTTGCACCACCTTCGGAGCGCTTGAATGACCAAACCTGACCCCACCGATGCGATCTGGAAACGCGCCGAGATTGACAGCCCTTGCGTCAAAGTCTGCGTGATCCACCCGGAAACTCGGCTGTGTACGGGGTGTCTGCGCACGATTGATGAGATCGGCGCGTGGTCGGGCATGAGCGTTGAGGCGCGACGTGATGTGATGTCCACCCTGCCCGAGCGCGCGCCTTTGATCACCAAACGGCGCGGCGGGCGTGCGGGACGGTTGGCGAAGAGCTAACCCTCGAACTCGGTGACATGCGCCATTGCGCGCAGAACCACGCCCGTATCCGCCCCATCACGCGGGCCGTCTTCTGACAAAACCCGGCGCCACATCCGCGCGCCCGGTCTGCCGTTGAACATCCCCAACATATGCCGCGTGATCTGATGCAACCGCCCCCCTGCGCTGAGATGGGCGTCGATATAGGGCAGCATCGCGGTGACTGCGTCTTGTTCAGAAATACCTGCGTCGCCGCCAAACACCCGTGCATCCGCATCCCCTAAAATGGCAAATGGCGTGTGATAAGCCGCGCGTCCCACCATCACCCCGTCGAGGCCTGCATCCAATAACTCGACCGCTTGATCCAGCGTCTCGACCCCGCCATTGATCGAGATATGCAGGTCGGGGCGATCCGCTTTGATCTGCTTGACCAGATCATAATCAAGCGGCGGAATGCTGCGGTTTTGCTTGGGCGACAGGCCCTGCAACCACGCTTTGCGCGCGTGGATCGTGAACCGTGTGACGCCCGAGGCCGCGACCTGATCTATGAAATCAGGCAGGACGTCGCGTGGTTCTTGGTCATCAACTCCGATACGGCATTTGACCGTGATAGGCACCGATGTGGCCGCAATCATCGCGGCACAGGCCCGCGCCACGACATCCGGGCTCTCCATCAAAACAGCGCCAAACGCCCCCGATTGGACCCGATCAGACGGGCAACCGCAGTTGAGGTTAATCTCGTCATACCCCCAATCCGCACCAATCGTGGCAGCCTGCGCCAGCAATTCAGCATCCGCCCCGCCTAATTGCAGGGCAACAGGATGTTCGGCGGCATCAAAGTCCAACAGGCGCGCGCGGTCGCCATGCACCACAGCCGCAGCAGTCACCATTTCGGTGTATAGGAGAGCGTCCGCGGACAAGGTCCGGTGCAGCATCCTGCAATGCCGGTCCGTCCAATCCATCATCGGGGCGACGGATAGGCGAGCAGAACGCGCAATTGTTGATTTTATTGAATTATTCTCAACATTGGATGTTTCAAGCACCATCTGATTTCGGTCCATTTGCCCTTATTTACGTCCATTTTTGAATCAGGTATGACTCAGAGTCATACAAAACGCCCCGGAGTCATACCAAATTGGCCACCTTTAGAGAGAGAACTTTGAAAAGCGGTAAACTGAGCATTACCGCGCAAATCAAGCGTAAGAATCCCGACTTCTTTGATAGCAAGAGTGGCTTTACCACAATGAAAGCTGCGGAGAAATGGGCAGCAAAACGCGAGCGTGAAATAGACGTTCAGGTC